>NZ_CAXAPN010000013.1:0-148668 GCF_963971015.1 Pseudomonas sp. RA_15y_Pfl2_54 | reverse complement strand
ACTACCCAAGCACTGGTCGCACTAGCCCGCAAGCTTGCCCGGGTGGTATTTGCTCTGTTGAAAAACCAGAGCGAATACTCACCTAAAGCGGTTTAGGGGCTAGGCATGAACCATAGAATCTCCCACAGGGGACCGCGTTTCTCCAGATGGAATACAGTCACCTGTGTGCGGGCTTGCTCGCGAAGAACGATAACGCGGTCTATCTAGTCGGCACTGCGCGGCAATTGCAACGTCACCCGCAACCCACCCTCACGCAAATTCTGCAACGTCACCTCACCGCCATGGCTATGGGCGATGTTGCGCGCAATCCCCAAGCCCAATCCGTAACCCTGCTGCTGCCCCGCCAAGCGGAAGTGCGGCTCGAACACCTGCTCCAGGCGCTGCTGCGGCACGCCCGGCCCTTCATCGTCGACGTGCAGGACAAACGCATGCTCGTCGTCATCGATGTGCAGATGCGCGTTCTGTCCGTACTTCAACGCGTTGTCGATCAGGTTGCCGATGCAACGCTTGAGCGCCAACGGTTTGCCCGGATACGCCGCCAGCGCTCGTCCGTTCTGGGTCACGCGGCCATTGCCGTTCGGTGCCAGATACGGCTCCACCAGACAATCGAGCACATGATTGAGATCCACCGGTTCGATGTTCTCGTGGATGTCGGTGTCTTTCACGCATTGCAATGCGCCTTTGACCAGCAACTCCAGCTCGTCGAGATCGCGACCGAACTTGGCTTGCAACTGTTCGTCTTCCAGCAACTCGACGCGCAAGCGCAGGCGGGTGATCGGTGTGCGCAGGTCATGGGAAATCGCGCTGAACAACTGGCTGCGTTCGGTCAGATAACGGCTGATGCGCTCGCGCATGGCGTTGAACGCACGGCCCACCTCGACCACTTCACTGCCGCCGCCCTCGGCCACCGGTTCGACATCGGCGCCCAGCGACATCTCCCGCGCGGCCCGCGCCAGGCGCTTGAGCGGTCGGCTTTGCCAATGCACCAGCAAACCGATGAACAACAGCAGAAAACCGCTGGTGAGGACGATGAACCACACTTGCTGCGAGGGCAGGCCTTGCTCTTCAAGACTGGTGTAGGGCTCGGGCAACAAGGAGGCGATATACAGCCATTCGCCCGGCGCCATTTGAATCTGGGTGACCAGCACGGGCGGATTGACCGGCTCCAGCGTCAGCGCGTAATGCGCCCAGGAGCGCGGCAACTCATCGAGTTTGAGCCCCGCGTTGAAAATCCGCAGATCCTCGGGGCTGACGAAACTCACGGAAATGTCGGTGTCCTGTCCCAGCGATTGACGCAGCACTTCATCCACGGTTTTCATCACGGCGGCTTTACGCGGCGTGACCGGCAACACGTCCATGCCCAGCGGTTTGTCGTTGAGCGTCACGACAAAACGGGTGCCGCCCATGCTGCGCAACTGGTCGAGCACCAGCGGCCGATACGCCACCGGCAGCGAACGGAAATAACTGACGCTGGCCGTCATCGAATGCGCCAGGCTGCGGGCGCTGGTGACCAAGCCTTCCAGTTGCGTGGCACGCAGTTGCGATACCCAGATCACACTCGACAACGTCTGGGCGAACAGCATCGCCAGAAGCGTCAGCAACAACATCCGCCCCAACAGCGAACGCGGCACCGGCGCTCTGGCTGCGAGCTTGCGCAGGGACTCAGTGACCATTGCCGGCAACCACATTGGCTGCCAATTGGTAGCCGCTGCCGCGCACCGTGCGGATCAGTCGCGGCGGTTTTTCCGTATCGCGCAGGCGCTGGCGCAAACGGCTGACCGCCATGTCGACGATACGATCGAGGGGCATCAGATCACGGCCACGGGTGGCGTTGCCGATGGTGTCGCGGTCGAGGATTTCCTGCGGGTGATCGAGGAACAGTTTGAGCAAGGCGAAATCGGCGCCGGAGAGAATCACTTCCTCACCGTCGGTGTGGAACAGCCGATGGCTGACCATGTCCAGCCGCCATTCATCGAAGGCCAGCACTTCACTGCCGCTGCGCTCCTGACCGAATTGCGCCCGACGCAGCAAGGCTTTGATCCGTGCTTGCAGCTCACGAGGGCTGAACGGTTTACCAAGGTAATCGTCGGCGCCCAGTTCCAGACCGATCACTCGATCGGCTTCGTCGGAACTGGCGGTGAGCATGATGATCGGCACCTGCGCCTGACGCGGATGCTGACGCACCCAGCGGCACAGGCTGAAACCGTCTTCATCGGGCAGCATGACATCGAGGATCACCAGATCGCTCGGCGCCTCGTTGAGCGCCTGACGAAAACTGGCGCCATCGGCTGTGGCCCGGACCTGAAACCCGGCGCGGGTCAGGTAGGTGTCCAGCAACTCGCGTATCTCCTGGTCGTCATCGACCAACAAAATCGACTTGTTGACTGAGCTCACTTCGAAGGCATCCTTGTTGTTGGAATTGGGGCGGATTATGCCTCAAGCATCGAACGTACAAACACCACAGAACCATTGTGGGAGCAAGCCCGCGCCCACATTTCTGGCCGTGTTTCAGGCCCGAATCGATTGATCGAGGGCCACACCGGCACCGACAAGGCCGGAATACGGCGCTGTCACCAGCCACACCGGAATGCCCTTGAAGTAATCGCTCATGCAACCCTTGTCGGCAAAGCTGTGGGCGAAACCGCTTTGGACAAAGAAATCGGCAAAGCGTGGAATCACGCCGCCAACGATGAATACCCCGCCGCGCGCGCCCGTGGTCAGCACGTTGTTGCCGGCCACACGCCCGAGCCAGCAGCAGAATTGCTCCAGCACTTGCAGGGCAATCGGGTCACCCGCCAATCCTGCAGCGGTGATCGCTTCCGGCGTATCGAGTGTTGGCTCATGCCCATCCACCGCGCAGATCGCCCGGTAAACCCGAGGCAAGCCGCCGCCGCTCAATGCGGTTTCCGCGCTGACGTGGCCGATCTCGTTATGGATGTGCTGCCACAACTGGGTTTCACGCAGGCTGCTCAACGGCAGATCAACGTGACCGCCCTCGCCCGGCAACGCGGCAAAACGACCGTCACCGAGATCGAGCAAGGTGCCGACGCCAAGGCCTGTGCCTGGGCCGATCACCACGGCCGGACGCAACGGCTCCGGCGTGCCTTCGCACACCACGCGGAATTCGCCGGGCTGCAATCGGGTCATGCCCAACGCCATCGCCGAGAAGTCGTTGATCAGCAGCAGTTGCTCGACCTGCAAGGTCTTGCAGAACGCCGTGCGGCTAAGGCGCCAGTGATTATTGGTGAACTTGAATTCATCGCCACTGACAGGGCCGGCCACCGACAGGCACACCGAACCGATCGAACCCGGCGCCAGACCGAGGCCGCTCAGGTACAGGCTGATTGCCTCTTCCGGGCTGGCGTGGTCGGCTGTGGCCAGCACCTGAACCGATGCCAGTTGCTGGTTTTTCCACAACGCAAACCGCGCGTTGGTGCCTCCGATGTCACCGACCAAAGCCAGTTTCAATTAAGCGTCTCCAGGGCAGAAGTGAAGGCGCTGGCGCCCTGCTCCGCCGAGCTGAAGGCCATACGCATGAAGCCGAACAGTTCGCGACCGCTGCCGATGTTGTTGCCCAACAGGCCTTTGGCGGGTTCGCGCGCGGCAAATTCTTCGGCGTCCACTTTGAGTTCCAAAGTACCTTTGACGCCATCGACGCGGATGATATCGCCCTCTTGCACCCGCGCCAAAGCCCCACCGACATAAGCTTCAGGACTGACGTGAATCGCCGCCGGGATTTTCCCCGAGGCGCCGGACATGCGCCCGTCAGTCACCAGCGCGACTTTGAAGCCACGATCCTGCAGCACGCCAAGGAACGGCGTCATCTTGTGCAGTTCCGGCATGCCGTTGGAACGCGGCCCCTGGAAGCGCATCACCGCGACAAAATCCTTCTCCAGCAAACCGGCCTTGAACGCGTCGGCCAGGTCCTGCTGATCCTGGAACACCATGGCCGGTGCTTCGACGATCTGGTTTTCCAGCGCCACGGCGGACACCTTCATCACGCCGCGTCCGAGGTTGCCTTCCATCACCCGCAGACCACCCTCCGAGGAGAAGGCACGGGCCACTGGACGCAGAATATTTTCGTCGAGGCTTTCGATCGGGCCTTCGCGCCAGACCAGTTCGCCGTTATCAAGGAACGGCTCTTTGGTGTACTGGCTCAAGCCATGGCCGAGCACGGTATTGACGTCTTCGTGCAGCAGCCCGGCTTCGAGCAGTTCACGGATCAGGAACGACATGCCGCCCGCCGCCTGGAAGTGGTTGATGTCGGCTTTGCCGTTCGGATAGACGTGGCTGAGGGTTGGCACGACTTCGGAGAGGTCGGCCATGTCTTGCCAGGTCAATTGAATGCCCGCCGCCATGGCGATGGCCGGCATGTGCAGGGTGTGGTTGGTCGAACCGCCGGTGGCGTGCAGGGCGACGATCGAGTTGACCAGCGACTTCTCGTCGACGATTTCGCCGATCGGCATGAAGTTGCCGTTCTGCTTGGTCAGACGCGTGACTTGATGCGCCGCTTCGCGGGTCAGCGCATCACGCAGCGGTGTGTTCGGGTTGACGAAGGAGGCGCCTGGCAGGTGCAGGCCCATGACTTCCATCAGCAACTGATTGGTGTTGGCCGTGCCGTAGAAGGTGCAGGTGCCCGGGCTGTGGTAGGACTTCATCTCCGATTCCAGCAGCTCTTCGCGGGTCGCCTTGCCTTCGGCGTACTTCTGCCGGACGTCGGCTTTTTCCTTGTTGGATATGCCCGAGACCATCGGCCCGCCCGGCACAAAGATTGTCGGCAGATGACCGAAACGCAGCGAGCCCATCATCAGGCCCGGCACGATCTTGTCGCAGATGCCGAGCATCAGCGCGCCGTCGAACATGTTGTGCGACAACGCCACCGCCGTGGACATGGCGATCACTTCGCGGCTCGGCAGGCTCAACTCCATGCCCGGCTCGCCTTGGGTCACGCCGTCGCACATCGCCGGAGTACCGCCGGCAAACTGGCCGACCGAGCCGATTTCGCGCAGGGCATTTTTGATTTGTTCCGGAAATACTTCGTACGGCTGATGCGCCGAGAGCATGTCGTTATATGAAGAAACAATGGCGATATTCGCCGAGTTCATCATCCGCAGGCTGTGCTTGTCTTCGCTGCCGCACCCGGCCACGCCGTGGGCGAAGTTGGCGCATTGCAGCTTGCCGCGCATCGGCCCGTCAGTCGCGGCGCCGTGAATCAGTGCAAGGTAAGCCTGACGCGTGGCGCGGCTGCGGGCGATAAGCCGTTCGGTGACCTCAAGGACGCGGGGATGCATGTGTAGAACTCCAGGCTAACGGATGTGGCGACCTGATTGTCTATGCTGATCAAACACCGTTGTTGTTGGAATGACAGACGGTGTTTTTGATCATTCGGACCAGTTGATTCAGGTCACTCGTTGTAGATAAAACAAAATATTGCCACTAAAAAGGCTTGTTTTCTATTTTTATGCGAATAATCTTGTAATTCCAACAACAAAACGACGGCGGCGCTGTTTCATGACTCTTCGAATCGCAATCAATGGTTTTGGCCGCATCGGCCGTAATGTCCTGCGCGCACTGTATACCCAAGGCTACCGACAGGATTTGCAGATCGTCGCCATCAACGATCTGGGCGACAGCTCGATCAACGCGCATCTGCTCAAATACGACACCGTTCATGGCACGTTCGACGCCGAAGTGGCGCATGACAACGAAAGCCTGACCGTCAACGGCGACCGCATTGCCGTCAGTGCCATTCGCAACCCGGCCGAACTGCCATGGGCGGCGGAAAAAATTGACGTGGTGTTCGAATGCACCGGGCTCTTTACCGACCGTGCCAAAGCCGCCGCGCATATTACTGCCGGCGCGCGCAAAGTCATCATCTCGGCCCCGGCCAAAGGCGCCGACGCCACCGTGGTCTATGGTGTGAACCACGACATTCTGCGCCAGTCGCACCAGATCATCTCCAACGCTTCGTGCACCACCAACTGCCTGGCGCCTGTGGCGCAGGTGTTGCACCGCGAGCTGGGGATCGAAAGCGGCCTGATGACTACCATTCATGCCTACACCAACGATCAGAACCTGACCGACGTCTACCACACCGACCCGTACCGCGCGCGCTCGGCCACGCAGAACATGATCCCGAGCAAAACCGGCGCCGCTGAAGCGGTGGGCCTGGTGCTGCCGGAACTGGCCGGCAAACTGACCGGCATGGCCGTGCGTGTACCGGTGATCAATGTGTCGCTGGTGGACCTGACCGTGCAGTTGAAGAAAGAAGCCAGCGCCGAGGAAGTCAACGCGCTGCTCAAGGCTGCCAGCCAGCATTCGAAAATTCTCGGCTACAACACCTTGCCGCTGGTTTCCAGCGACTTCAACCACAACCCGCTGTCGTCGATCTTCGACGCCAACCACACCAAATCCAGCGGCAAACTGCTGAAGGTGCTGGCCTGGTATGACAACGAGTGGGGCTTCTCCAACCGCATGCTGGATAACTGCCTGGCGTTGTGCAACGCGGAGTAAGCCGCACTCCCCATGTGGGAGCGGGCTTGCTCGCGAAAGCGGTGGTTCAATCGATCGATGAGTCACCTGACACGACGCCTTCGCAAGCAAGCCCGCTCCCGCAGGTTGGCGATTTCAATCTGAAATCAAGGCTTGACCATTTGACTGGATGATAAGCATTATCATTCGCCTCAAATGGATCAGGTCCTCCCGTGAGTCAATCGCGCTTCAACCATGTCTTCCTCACCCAGCGCACTTCGTTGCTGCGCACGCTGGAACGGATGGTCAACAATCACAGCACCGCTGAAGACCTGTTGCAGGAAACCTACCTGCGCGTGACGCGGGCGCTGAGCGAACGGGCCATCGACCACCTCGAACCCTTTGTCTTCCAGACCGCGCGCAATCTGGCGCTGGATCATTTGCGTGCGCGCAAGATCCATTCGCGCACCATGGTCGATGACGTGCCGCAGGACGTCGTGCACAGCATCGCCGCCCCTGCCAGCAGCGCCGAAGACGCCGCCCACGCCGAACAATTGCTCGAACGCTTGAACGTGAGTCTCAGTCAATTGAGCCCCCGTCAGCAGCAGATTTTCATCCTCAGCCGTCTGCACGGGCACAGCTATCAGGAAATCGCCGACGAACTGAAGGTGTCGCTCAGCACCGTGCAAAAAGAATTGAAACTGATCATGACCATTTGCATCGGTGTCGCCGAACGCTTGAATGGCGACTGAGGCTGTAGGCTCTTTCCGTAAGCGCCAGGTTCGACTGCACTGAGCTTTGTGCTTTGTTACCCTTGCCCGACTTTTACGCTTCACTAAAAAAACAGCCGTGCGCAGACACTGCCGAGGAAACACCGTGACGGACACCCACCGCTCGCCTTCGCCGGAATCGGCGCGGGACGCTGCAAACGCAATGGACCAGGCACTGGACTGGCTCATCGTGCTCGGCAGCCCGGACGAGGAACAGACCCGGCAATTTCATGCCTGGCTGGCGGCCGATCCGTTGAATGCCGAGGCGTTCGCCAAAGCCCAGGCGATCTGGGATGGCCCGCAGATCGCTCAGTGCGCGCAAACCCTGGCGGCGGCGCCTGCGAAAGTCAGCGTCCTCAGCCGTCTGCGTCCACACTGGAAACCACTGGCCACCGCTGCGGTATTGCTGCTCGGTCTGTTCAGTTTCAGCAATGTGCCCCTGCGCATCCAGGCCGATCACCTGACCGTGGTCGGCGAGCGTCAGCGTCTGCAACTGGAGGACGGCTCGAAAGTCCTGCTCAACACCAATTCGGCATTCTCCAGCACCATCAACGATCAACAGCGCGTCGCGCGGTTGTTCCAGGGCGAGGCGTTTTTCGAGGTTGCCGGCAGCCGCAAGCAACCGCTGGAAATCGACGCAGGCCCGGTCAAGGCCAGCGTGCATGACACCGCCTTCGCCGTGCGTTACCTGGACGGCGTAGCGCAGGTCAACGTGCAACGCGGCGATGTCGATTTGCGCGCTACGCATAACGATGCCCGGGTGCGTTTGTCTGCCGGTGAAAGTATTCGCATCGGCCCCAACGGATTCGACCGCCCGGCCAAACTTGATGCATCGACCGATCTGGCCTGGGTGCAAGGCCGACTGGTGTTCGAGAACTGTCCGCTGAATCAGGTGCTGGCCGAACTGCGCCGCTACTATCCGGGCTGGATCATCAACACCAACGAGCAGTTGGCTGATGTCGCCGTGACTGGCAATTACCGCCTCGACCAGCCACTGGACGTGGTGCGTTCCCTCGCTCACATCACCTCGGCGCGCCTGCAGGAATTCCCGGCGCTGGTGATCCTGAACTAAATGAGAATTATTTTTACTCGATAGCCAAAGCGCGTTCGTCTCGTTATAGCCAATGCAATTGATTCGCATCTTCGGACGCCAATCAGCACCTATAAAGATTCGTGCGACACGGAGCGCTATCGATGTCCTCTCGCCTTACCCGCCAGACTGCTTCCCCTTCCCGCGTGTTGTCGCTGCTGACCGCTGCCATCCTCATGGCCGGCACCGCACCGCTCATGGCTGCCACCGAGCAACCGACACGCAACATGGGTGATTACTCGTTCTCGATTGGCCAGCAACCGCTGGTGTCGGCACTGAATGCCTTCACCGCCGTCACGGGTTGGCAAGTCGGCCTGCCGGCAGAATTGGCTCAGGGCGTGTCGTCGCCGGGCGTGCGTGGCTCGCTGTCACCGGAAAAAGCCCTGGAGCGCCTGTTGGTGGGGACCAACCTGAGCGTTCGCACGTTGAGCAACAACAACGTCGTGCTGGAGATGCGCCGTACCAGCGGCGCACTGAATCTGGATCAAGTGACCATCAGCGCCACCCGTCAGGAACAATCGGTCAAGAGCGTGCCGGCCACCGTCAGTGTGCACACCCGTGAAGAACTGGATCACAACAACGTCAACACCCTCAAGGATCTGGTGCGCTATGAGCCGGGCGTCTCCGTCGGCGGCGCCGGCCAGCGTGGCGGCATCAGCGGTTACAACATCCGCGGCATCGATGGCGACCGCATCCTGACTCAGGTTGACGGTGTCGAAGTACCGGACGGGTTCTTCAACGGCCCGTACGCCAAGACCCAACGCAACTACGTCGACCCGGAAATCGTCAAACGCGTCGAGATCCTCCGTGGCCCGGCCTCGGTGCTGTACGGCAGCAACGCCATCGGCGGCGCGGTCAGCTATTACACCCTCGATGCGGACGACATCATCAAGCCTGGCAAAGACGTCGGCGCCCGCCTTAAAACCGGTTACAGCTCGGCCGATGAGAGCTGGTTGAAGTCCGCCACCGTCGCCGGCCGCGCCGATCAGTTCGACGGTTTGCTGCATTACAGCCAGCGGGACGGCCATCAAACCGATGCCTACGGCAGCAACCACGGCACAGGCCTTGAGCGCACCGCCGCCAACCCGGAAGACGTCAAGGCGAGCAACGTACTGGCCAAGATCGGCTGGAACTACAACGAAGATTCGCGCTTGGGCCTGACCTACGAAAAGTACAAGGACGACCGCGACACCGATCAGAAAAGCGCCTACGGCGGCCCGTACTTCAATGGCGCCCCGACCATCCCCGACAGCCTGCTGCCCGGCGGCATGTACCAGTGGCGCACCGGCAACGACACGATCACTCGCGAGCGTTTCGGCATCGAACACAGCTTCGCCCTCGACAGCCTGCTGGTCGACAACGTGAAGTGGAGCCTGAACCACCAGATCGCCAAGACTGACCAGCGCACCGAAGAGTATTACTACCCGATGACCCGCAAAGTGCTGCGTACTCGCGACACGATCTACGAGGAAAAGCAGTGGGTGTTCGATGCGCAACTGGACAAGGCTTTCGCCCTCGGTGAGACCGATCACGTCCTGACCTACGGCACCACCCTCAAGCAACAGAAAGTCACCGGCTCACGCAGCGGCGACGGCAAGTGCCTGGCCGTGGGGCGTGGCTGCAGCGCAATCGGCGCGACCAGTGCCGCTGACGTACTGAAGAAGGCCAGCGACTTCCCGGACCCGACCATCAACACCTACAGCGTGTTTGCTCAGGATCAGATCAGCTGGAACGACTGGACCTTCCTGCCGGGCCTGCGCTACGACTACACCGAGCTCAAGCCGCACATCACCGAGCAATTCCTCAATACCGTAAACGCCGATCGCCAGGGGACGGTCAGCGACAAGAACAAGACCTGGCATAAGGTCTCGCCCAAATTCGGCCTGACCTACGCCTTTAACGAGCACTACACCTGGTACGGTCAGTACGCCGAGGGCTTGCGCACACCCACCGCGAAAGCGCTGTACGGTCGCTTCGAGAACAACACCACCGGTTACACCGTGGCGCCGAATCCGGGCCTTGAGCCGGAAAAAAGCAAAAGCTATGAAACCGGTCTGCGCGGCAATTTCGAATCCGGCTCGTTCGACGTGGCGGTGTTCTACAACAAGTACCGCGACTTCATTAATGAAGACGCGGTCAAGCCGGGCGACGACGCGTTGACCTTCCAGAGCAACAACATCAAGCACGCGACCATCAAGGGGGCGGAAGTCAAAGGCCGTCTGAACCTGGACTCGTTTGGCGCCCCACAAGGCCTGTACACCCAAGGCTCGATTGCCTATGCCTATGGTCGCAACAACGACAACGGCGAACCGCTCAACAGCGTCAACCCGCTGACCGGCGTGTTCGGCCTGGGTTACGACCAGGACCACTACGGCGGCCTGCTGAGCTGGACCGTGGTGAAGAAAAAGGATCGTGTCGACGACAGCAACTTCAAATCGCCGGATGGCGTCAGCAGCCAGTTCAAGTCGCCGGGCTTCGGCATTCTGGATCTGACCGGGTTCTACAAAGTCACCAACGACGTCACCGTCAGCGGCGGCATTTACAACCTGACCGACAAGAAATACTGGCTGTGGGATGACGTGCGCGGTTACGACAGCGTCGGCGAAGCCTCGGTAACGCAACCGGCCAACCTTGATCGACTGACCCAACCGGGCCGCAACTTCGCGATCAATCTGATCTGGGACATCTGACCCGGCCGACCTCACGGCGCGTGTACACGCACCGCGCCGTGAGTTTTTTTTACGCGCCAGCGCTGGCCCGTTCGTCTCGTTATCAAGCGCCTCTTCTATCAAGGACAACTCATGACCCCTTCGGGAAAAGCCCTGCGTTCGCAACGCCTGAACCAGATCACTCACGCACCGCACACCAAGCTCGACGCGCTGGTCAAAGCCCACGCACCGTTCGAAACCCGCGCCAACTTCGCCCGTTTTGTCGTTGCGCAGTACCTGTTCCAGTCGGAACTGGTTGAGCTGTACAACGATGCCGAACTGACCGCGATCATGGCTGACTTGCCGGCTCGGTGCCGCGCCGAAGCGGCCAAGGCTGACCTGGCGGATCTGCACACCGACGTGCCGGCCCCAGTGGCCGGCGCGCTGAAAAATCCGAGCAAGGCCCGCGCCCTGGGCTGGCTCTTCGTCTGCGAAGGTTCCAAACTCGGCGCGGCGTTTTTGATCAAACGCGCCGAGGCGCTGCAATTGAGCGAAACCTTTGGTGCCCGTCACTTGGGTGAACCGCAAGGTGGACGCGCCGAAGGCTGGAAGCGTTTCGTCAAAACCCTCGACTCATTGGTGTTCACCGCAGAGCAAGAGGCCGACGTGGAGCAAGGCGCAATCGACGCCTTTAACCGCTTCACCGTGCTGCTGGAACGGGCTTATGCGACTGAAGCAGAAATGGCCTGACACTTCCCCTCTGGGAGTTGCATAAGCCTGTAAGATCCCGATCCAGCTTCATAAACCACGCGCTGAGCCCATGCCGCCACCCGCCTCCTCCAAACTCGCCCGCCTGCTGTTCGGCCTCTTGGCCTATGTCAGCCTCGGCATCGGCCTGATCGCCATCGTCGTGCCCGGCCTGCCGACCACCGAGTTCATCCTGCTCGCGGCCTGGGCGGCGACCCGCAGTTCGCCGCGCCTGAGCGCCTGGCTGGAGAACCATCGGCTGTTCGGACCGATCCTGAGCAATTGGCGCAACGGCAAGATCATTGCGCGCAAGGCCAAGGTCAGCGCCACGATCAGCATGCTGCTGTGTGCGACGTTGATGCTGGTGCTGCTCGATCACGGCTGGCCGGTCTATCTGGCCATTGCCGGGATGAGCCTGGGCAACCTGTGGATCTGGTCGCGACCGGAAACCACCCCGTCACCACGCTGAAACTTCCCTGTAATCAAGCCTTTTTTCGGCACATTCTCCTGCGCAAACGTTTAACGATGACCGTTCGTCGACACTGCCCTCATGCGCCCCCGCCTCGCGCCGATGTGCATTGAAAGGCGCTGAATGGATTTGGCGATCAGGGTCACTCCCGCCGTGGCCAACCGCTCATTCATTCGCGAGAACGCCCATGTTCGACTCTCTTTCCATTCGCCTGAAAATCGTCCTGCTCTCTGGTTTGTGCCTGCTCGGTGTGGTCGCGCTGATCGTCGGCATGAACATTTACCAGACCAACCAGAACGACAAACTGCTCAGCCACTCCAGCAGCAAGATGCTCACCGCCAGCGTGGAGAACCTGCTGCAAGCCAAAGCCGCCGAGCAAGCGGTGCGTGTGCAGAAAACCTTCGGCGAAAGCCTGACCGTGATCACGGCGCTGGCCGACCAGATCAAGGACATGCGCGTGATGGCCGCCAAGCGTTCGCTGGAGGCTGGCGCGCTGCGTGAAGAGTTGAACCAGAGCCTGAAAACGGCCTTCGAGCGCAACGACAAAGTGCTCGGCATCTGGCTGGCATTCGAACCCAACGCGCTGGACGGCAAGGACGGCGAGTTTGCCAATGACGCCGCCCGTCAATCCAACGAAGCCGGACGGTTTGCCAGTTACTGGAGCCGCGCCGCCGGCTCGGCGCTGAACACGGTCATGGTCGAAGAAGACATGACCAAAACCACGTTGAGTGTCAGCGGTACGCCGTACAACAGTTGGTACACCTGCCCCCGCGACAACAAGCGCACCTGCCTGCTCGACCCTTATGCCGACACTGTCGGCGGCAAGGAAATGCTCATGACGACCATTTCCGTGCCCTTGATCGTCGACGGCAAAGCCATCGGCGTGGTCGGTGTCGACATCGCCCTCAACGCCCTGCAGGCCGCCGCAGTGGACTCCCAGCGTGACTTGTTCAACAACGCCGGGCACATACTGATTGTCTCGGGCAGCGGTGTGCTGGGGGCCGACAGTGCCGACGCCACCAAGGTCGGCAAGACGATCATCGACACCCTCGGTGCCGATGGCAAAGACGTGCTGCAACTGATCGGCAGCGGCACACCGAAGATTCTCGAACAGGGCGGCCTGATCCGTGCGGTGTATCCGGTCGATCCGATCGGCAACTCCCGGGCCTGGGGCGTGGTCATTGATCTGCCCAAACAAGTGTTGCTGGCCGACGCGGTCAAGCTGCAAGCAGTGCTGGATGAGGCGCACACAACCGGCATGATCACGGCGCTGTTGGTGGCCGTTGTGGCCGGCGTGATCGGCCTGCTGCTGATCTGGCTCACCGCTTCGGGCGTCACCCGCCCTATCAACAGCGTCGCCCAGATGCTGAAAAACATTGCCAGCGGCGAAGGCGATCTGACTCAACGTCTGGACTACACCAAGAAGGATGAACTGGGCGAGCTGGTGAACTGGTTCAACCGTTTCCTCGACAAACTGCAACCGACCATCGCCCAGATCAAGCAGAGCATCACCGAAGCCCGTGGCACCGCTGATCAGTCCTCGGAAATTGCCCGCCAGACCAGTGAAGGCATGCAGGTGCAGTTCCGCGAAATCGACCAGGTCGCCACCGCGTCCAACGAAATGAGCGCCACCGCCCACGATGTTGCCAACAGTGCCTCGAACGCGGCCAATGCGGCGAAAGGAGCCGACCAGTCGGCGAAGGACGGTATGTCGATCATCGAACGCAGCACCCGCGATATCAGCCAACTGGCCGACGAAGTCAGCAAAGCGGTGACCGAAGTCGAGGAGTTGGCGGTCAACAGCGAGCAGATCGGCTCGGTGCTGGAAGTGATCCGCAGCATCGCCGAACAGACCAACCTGCTAGCCCTCAACGCTGCCATCGAAGCGGCCCGCGCCGGTGAGAGCGGTCGCGGCTTTGCGGTGGTGGCAGACGAGGTGCGCAACCTGGCCAAACGTACCCAGGACTCGGTGGAAGAAATTCGCGTGGTCATCGAACGCATCCAGACCGGCACCCGTGGCGTGGTCGCGACCATGCATTCAAGCCAGACCCAGGCGCACAACAACGCCGGGCAGATTCGTCAGGCTGTGGATGCGCTGGGCAAGATCAGCGATGCGGTGACCGTGATCAGCGACATGAACCTGCAAATCGCCAGCGCCGCCGAACAGCAAAGCGCCGTGGCCGAAGAGGTCAATCGCAACGTTTCGGCGATCCGTACGGTGACTGAAACCTTGACCGAGCAAGCCACTGAATCGGCGGCAATCAGCAGCCAGCTCAATGCCCTGGCCAGCCAGCAGATGAAGTTGATGGATCAGTTCCGCGTCTGAACATCGCCACGGCCACCTGTGGGAACGGGCTTGCCCGCTCCCACAGGGTCAGCGTTCATCCGTCAGCACTTTCATCTGACCAGACAACGTTTTGCACTATCATCGCCCTCTCGCTCCGGAGGGCCTTCGATGACTGATTTACTCACGTCCATTCAAGCCGCACTCGGCCTGCCGCACACGCCGATTGCCTTCACCGCCAGTGGCGCCCTGCCCTCGGCGTTCGCCGTGACCGACCTGGCCTGCGCCAGCATTGCCGTTGCCGGGCAGGCCATCAGCCAATTGCTCAATCAACAGACGGGCCGTTTGCCGGCCGTTGAAGTCGACCGCCGGTTAGCCTCGTTCTGGTTCGCCACCTCGCTGCGCCCGATTGGCTGGCAAGTGCCGCCGCTGTGGGACCCCATCGCCGGTGACTATGCCACCCGGGACGGCTGGATTCGCCTGCACACCAACGCCCCGCATCATCGTGCTGCCGCTGAGAGCGTGCTGGGTATCTGTGCCGATCGTGCAGCGATGGCCGCAAAAGTCGCGCAATGGAACAGCCAGGATCTGGAGCAAGCAGTCGTTGACGCCAAGGGCTGTGCCGCGCAGATGCGCAACTGGGCGCAGTGGCAACAGCATCCGCAAGGGTTGGCGGTGAATGCCGAGCCGCTCGTCCATTTCATCTGCGATCAGCACCCATGCGGCAAAACCTGGCAGGGCTCGGTGGCGCAACCGTTGGCCGGGATCAAGGTTCTGGACCTGACCCGCGTACTCGCCGGCCCGACCGCCAGCCGGTTCCTCGCCGGTCTCGGCGCCGACGTGCTGCGTATTGATCCACCGACCTGGAACGAACCCGGGGTTGTGCCGGAGGTGACGCTCGGCAAGCGCTGCGCCCGCCTGGATTTGCAGGTGCCGGCGGATCGCGCGGTGTTCGAGACGTTATTGCAGGACGCCGACATTCTGCTGCACGGCTACCGCGCCGATGCGTTGGAGAACCTTGGGTTTGGCGTTGAGCGGCGGCGGCAACTGGCGCCGGGGCTGATCGACGTCGGCCTCAATGCCTATGGCTGGAGCGGCCCGTGGCACAACCGCCGCGGCTTTGACAGCCTGGTGCAAATGAGCAGCGGCATCGCCGAGGCGGGACAGCGCTGGCAGCACGCAGACAAACCGACGCCTTTACCGGTGCAGGCGCTGGATCACGCGACCGGTTATCTGATGGCGGCGAGTACGATCACCTTGCTCAGCGAACGGTTGCGCAGTGGTCGCGCAGGATCGGCACGGTTGTCGCTGGCGCGTACGGCGAAGCTGTTGATCGAGCATGGACGGGGCACCGATGAAGCGCTACGCGCCGAAGATGATCAGGATAAGGGCCTGCTCGTGGAACAGACCCCGTGGGGGCCGGCGCATCGCGTGCAAGTGCCGGTGAAGATCAGCGGCACACCGCTGCAGTGGGCGTTGCCGGCCACCGAACTGGGTTCGCATCAAGCGCAGTGGCGATGAACTTTCGGGCCCCTTCGCGAGCAAGCCCGCGCCCACATTTGACCGAGTTTCTTCTGACGGAACGCGATTGAGTGTGTGTGCGGGCTTGCTCGAGAAGACGGCCGCACCGACACCTGCGATTCAGGGTCAATCTATGCGGCTCGTCAGCCTCACAACGACAGCACCCCGCTGTACAAACCGTAAGCCGCCAGCCCCGCGCCAATGATCACGCAGGTGAAAATCCCCTTCTCGACAGGGGTGAACAGCGGCTCGCCCTGTTCATGCTTGGCCTTGGCAAACAGGATCACCCCCGGCGCATACAACAGCGCCGACAGCAGCAGATATTTCACCCCGCCGGCGTACAACAACCACACCGCATAACACAGGGCGATGCCACCGATCAGCAGGTCCTTGGTGCGCTCGGCCGAGGCGTGTTCGTAGGTTTCGCCGCGTCCGCTCAACAGCACGGCGTAGGCGGCCGACCACAGGTACGGCACCAGAATCATCGACGACGCCAGATAAATCAGACGGGTGTAGGTGCCGGCCGAAAACAGCGTGATCAACAGGAAAATCTGGATCATCACGTTGGTCAGCCACAACGCATTGACCGGTACATGGTTGGCGTTTTCCTTTTTCAGGAACGCCGGCATGGTCTTGTCCCGGGCCGTGGCGAAAAGAATTTCGGCACAGAGCAACGCCCACGACAGCAATGCGCCCAGCAACGAGACCGCCAGGCCAATGCTGATCAGCAACGCGCCCCACGGCCCGACGATGTGTTCCAGCACCGCCGCCAGTGACGGGTTCTGCAGGGTCGCCAGTTCCGGCTGGCTCATGATCCCCAGCGACAACACGTTGACCAGCACCAGCAGCGCCAGCACACCGATGAAACCGATCACCGTGGCACGGCCAACGTCGCTGCGTTTCTGCGCCCGCGCCGAGTACACGCTGGCGCCCTCGATGCCGATGAACACGAACACCGTCACCAGCATCATGTTGCGTACCTGATCCATCACCCCGCCGAAACTCGGATTGCTGTGGCCCCAGATATCACGGGTGAAGATGTCAGCCTTGAACGCCAGGGCGGCGATGACGATGAACAGGATCAGCGGCACAATCTTGGCCACCGTGGTCACCTGATTGATGAACGTCGCCTCCTTGATCCCGCGCAGCACCAGAAAATGCACGCCCCACAGCAGCACCGACGCGCAGCCGATAGCGATGGGCGTGTTGCCCTGGCCGAACACCGGAAAGAAGTAGCCGAGGGTGCTGAACAGCAGAACGAAATAACCGACGTTGCCCAGCCACGCGCTGATCCAGTAACCCCACGCCGAGGAAAACCCCATGTAGTCGCCAAATCCGGCCTTGGCATAGGCATAAACGCCTGAGTCCAGTTCGGGCTTGCGATTGGCCAGGGTCTGGAACACGAACGCCAGGGTCAACATGCCGATCGCGGTGATCCCCCAGCCGATCAGAATCGCCCCGGCATCGGCGTGCGCCGCCATGTTCTGCGGCAGGGAAAAAATTCCCCCGCCAATCATCGAACCCACCACCAGGGCGATCAACGCCCCCAGTTGCAGCTTTTGCGTCGGTTGCGACATTTCAATCTTCCTTTTTCCCGGATCGACGGTGGCCGCTCACTCATCACATAGTCGCTATTTAACTAAACGGGTAAAGCGCAATTACGTTTATTGAATAACACCGATTAGCGCCTTTTATAGAAAACGGCCGTGCACTTTCTACGCGCTGATCCGGATTATTCGATTCTGTACTGAAAACAGATGCTGAAATTTGCCAAACCCTGAAAAAGAACTAGCGTCATAGCTCCAAAGAAACAAGGACAATTCTCAATCATATTGATCGAAAGCCTCTGGAACGGGACTTTCCGGCGAAAGCTTTATGCCATCAGTCATTTCATAAGTCATTCATTAACAATGAAATGTGACCTTCAACTGATCCACGTCAGCAGTTTGAACAGATAACAGAACTACGCTGTGATCTCTTCTCTCCTGCAATGGAGTCATGCAATGTCTGAAACTCCCGGAAAACTACGATTAGGCGCATTGGTTGCCTTGGTAGTCGGATCAATGATCGGTGGCGGGATATTCTCTTTGCCACAAAACATGGCCGCCAGTGCCGACGTCGGTGCGGTGCTGATCGGTTGGGCCATTACCGCTGTCGGCATGCTCACCCTCGCTTTTGTTTTCCAAACCCTCGCCAATCGCAAGCCTGACCTGGACGGCGGCGTGTACGCCTACGCCAAGGCCGGATTCGGCGATTACATGGGGTTCTCGTCGGCCTGGGGTTACTGGATCAGCGCTTGGCTGGGTAACGTCGGCTACTTTGTTTTGCTGTTCAGCACGCTCGGTTACTTTTTTCCGGTGTTTGGCGAGGGCAATACCGTCGCCGCGGTGATCGGCGCGTCCGTGCTGCTGTGGGCGGTGCACTTTCTGGTGCTGCGCGGGATCAAGGAAGCGGCGTTCATCAACCTGGTGACCACCGTCGCCAAGGTGGTGCCACTGCTGCTGTTTGTATTGATCGCCGTCTTCGCGTTCAAACTGGACATCTTCACTGCTGACATTTGGGGCGTGAAAAACCCTGATCTGGGCAGCGTGATGAACCAGGTGCGCAACATGATGCTGGTCACCGTGTGGGTGTTCATCGGCATCGAAGGCGCGAGCATCTTCTCGGCGCGGGCGGAAAAACGTTCCGACGTCGGTAAGGCCACCGTGATCGGCTTCATCACCGTGCTGCTGTTTCTGGTGCTGGTGAACGTGCTGTCGCTGGGCATCATGACTCAGCCGGAACTGGCCAAACTGCAGAACCCGTCGATGGCCGCCGTGCTTGAACATGTGGTCGGTCACTGGGGTGCAGTGCTGATCAGCGTCGGCCTGATCATCTCGCTGCTGGGGGCGCTGCTGTCGTGGGTGCTGCTGTGCGCAGAGATCATGTTCGCCGCCGCCAAAGACCACACCATGCCGGCGTTCCTGCGCAAGGAGAACGCCAACCACGTCCCGGTCAACGCCTTGTGGCTGACCAACGCGATGGTGCAGGTTTTCCTGATCATCACCCTGTTCTCGGCCAGCACTTACCTGTCGCTGATCTACCTCGCCACGTCGATGATTCTGGTGCCCTACCTGTGGTCGGCGGCGTATGCCCTGCTGCTGGCGGTGCGCGGCGAAACCTACCAAGGCTTCGCCGCTGAACGGCGCAAGGATCTGATCATCGGCGCGATCGCCGTGATCTATGCGGTCTGGCTGCTGTATGCCGGCGGGATCAAGTACCTGCTGCTCTCGGCCCTGCTCTACGCCCCCGGCGCGATCCTGTTCGCCAAGGCCAAACTGGAACTCAAACAAGTTGTTTTCACGAACGTCGAGAAGCTGATTTTCGCCTCGGTGGTCGTCGGTGCCCTGGTGGCAGCCTACGGCCTGTATGACGGCTTCCTGACTCTGTAGCACCTGATTGATTTGTTATCTGGAGGATCACTGAAATGACCACGGAAAAAGTTAAGTACGGCGTCCATTCCGAAGCCGGCAAACTGCGCAAAGTCATGGTTTGCTCCCCAGGTCTGGCCCATCAGCGGCTGACCCCGAACAACTGCGATGAACTGCTGTTCGACGACGTGCTGTGGGTCGCCCAGGCCAAACGCGACCACTTCGACTTCGTCACCAAGATGCGTGAACGCGAGATCGACGTGCTGGAAATGCACAACCTGCTGACCGATATCGTCGCCATCCCTGAGGCACTGGACTGGATTCTCGACCGCAAGGTCACCGCCGATTCGGTGGGCCTGGGCCTGATCAGCGAAGTGAAGTCCTGGCTGCACAGCCTCGAACCACGGCACATTGCCCAATACCTGATCGGCGGCGTCTCCGCTGATGACCTGCCGGACAGCTTCGGTGGCAAGACCATTCAGATGTTCCGCGACTTCCTCGGCCACTCCAGCTTCATTCTGCCGCCGCTGCCCAACACCCAGTTCACCCGCGACACCACATGCTGGATCTACGGTGGCGTGACGCTGAACCCGATGTACTGGCCGGCGCGTCGTCAGGAAACCCTGCTGGCCACCGCCATCTACAAATTCCACCCGCAATTCACCAACGCCGATTTCGAGATCTGGTACGGCGACCCGGACAAGGATCACGGCAGCGCGACCCTTGAAGGCGGCGACGTCATGCCGATCGGCAACGGTGTCGTTCTGATCGGCATGGGCGAGCGTTCTTCTCGCCAGGCCATCGGCCAACTGGCGCTGAACCTGTTCAAGAACAAAGCCGTGGAGAAAGTCATCGTGGCCGGCCTGCCGAAGTCCCGCGCAGCGATGCACCTGGACACCGTGTTCAGCTTCTGCGACCGCGACCTGGTGACGATATTCCCGGAAGTGGTCAACCAGATCGTGGCGTTCACTCTGCGACCTGACGAAAGCAAACAGGGCGGCATCGATATCCGCCGCGAAGAATCGAGCTTCCTCGACACCGTGGCCAAAGCCCTCAACCTCAAAGCGCTACGTGTGGTGGAAACCGGCGGCAACAGCTTTGCCGCCGAACGCGAGCAATGGGATGACGGCAACAACGTGGTAGCCGTGGAGCCGGGCGTGGTCATCGGCTATGACCGCAACACCTACACCAACACCCTGCTGCGCAAGGCGGGCGTTGAGGTCATCACCATCAGTGCCGGGGAACTGGGCCGTGGTCGTGGCGGCGGCCACTGCATGACCTGCCCGATCATCCGCGACCCGATCGACTATTAATTTTTTGACTAATGACGACCCGACGCTGTGAACGCGTAGCGAGCGCAGGAAAGACAAGGCGAAGGCGCACAGCCTGCAGTCGCTTTCCCAGTGTCGGGCAAGGAGATCCATCATGGCTTTTAATATGCGCAACCGCAGCTTGCTGAGTTTGATGCACCACACCACTCGCGAGATCAACTACCTGATCGACCTGTCCCGCGACCTCAAACGGGCCAAGTACACCGGCACCGAGCGTCCACACCTGCAAGGCAAGAACATCGCGCTGATCTTCGAAAAAACCTCGACCCGCACCCGCTGCGCATTCGAAGTCGCGGCCCACGACCAGGGTGCCCACGTCACCTACATCGATCCGGTGTCGTCGCAGATCGGCCACAAAGAAAGCATGAAAGACACCGCCCGCGTTCTCGGCCGGATGTTCGACGCCATCGAATACCGTGGCTTTGAGCAGGAAATCGTCGAAGAGCTGGCCAAGTTTGCCGGTGTGCCGGTGTTCAATGGTTTGACCGCCGAATTCCACCCGACGCAAATGATCGCCGACGCGCTGACCATGCGTGAACACAGCGACAAGCCAATGCACGAGATCAGCTACGCCTACCTCGGCGACGCTCGCTACAACATGGGCAACTCGCTGTTGATGATCGGCGCCAAGCTCGGCATGGACGTGCGCATCGCCGCGCCGAAAGCGCTGTGGCCGCACGCTGACTTCATCGCCCAGTGCATGGCGTTCGCCGAAGAAAGCGGCGCACGCATCACCATCACCGAAGACCCGAAAGAAGCGGTCAAGGGCGTCGACTTCATCCACACCGACATCTGGGTGTCGATGGGTGAGCCGGTGGACGCCTGGGACGAGCGCATCGAGCAACTGCTGCCGTACCAGGTCAACCCCCAAATGATGAAAGCCTCCGGCAACCCGCGCGTGAAATTCATGCACTGCCTGCCGGCGTTTCACAACAGCGAAACCAAGGTCGGTAAAGACATCGCCGCGCGCTATCCGCACCTGGCCAATGGCGTTGAAGTGACCGAAGACGTCTTCGAATCCCCGGCCAACATCGCCTTCGAGCAAGCGGAAAACCGCATGCACACCATCAAGGCGATTCTGGTGTCGACGCTGGCTGATCTCTAAGACCCGGCCCGCTCTCACTGAAGAAACCGGCTGTAAATGTGGGAGCGGGCTTGCTCGCGAATGGGCGATATCAGGCGACATTGATGGAGCCTGACACACCGCCTTCGAGAGCAAGCCCCCTCCCACAAGGGCCCGGTTCCGACAGCAAGATCGAGTCGTTTGCCATTCCTCTGTCTGAGAAGGACTGCACCATGCGTATCGTCGTAGCGTTGGGCGGTAACGCCCTGCTTCGCCGTGGCGAGCCGATGACCGCTGACAATCAGCGCGCCAACATCCGCGTCGCCGCCGAACAAATCGCCAGGATCCATCCCGGAAATCAATTGGTCATCGCCCACGGCAATGGCCCACAAGTCGGCCTGCTGTCGTTGCAAGCGGCGGCCTATACCTCCGTCAGCCCGTACCCGCTGGACGTGCTCGGTGCCGAAACCGAAGGCATGATCGGCTACATCATCGAACAGGAACTCGGCAATCTGCTGGACTTCGAAGTGCCGTTCGCCACCCTGCTGACCCAAGTCGAAGTCGACGCCAACGACCCGGCGTTCCAGAACCCGAGCAAACCCATCGGCCCGGTTTACGACAAGGCTGAAGCGGAAAAACTCGCCGCTGAAAAAGGCTGGGCGATTGCGCCGGACGGCGATAAATACCGCCGTGTAGTGGCCAGTCCTCGGCCCAAACGCATCTTCGAGATCCGCCCGATCAAGTGGCTGCTGGAAAAGGGCAGCATCGTGATTTGCGCCGGTGGTGGCGGCATCCCGACCCTCTATGACGAACACCGCAAACTCAAGGGCATCGAGGCGGTGATCGACAAGGATCTATGCTCCTCGCTGTTGGCCGAACAACTGGACGCGGATTTGCTGGTGATCGCCACCGACGTCAACGCCACGTTCATCGACTTCGGCAAACCCAGCCAGAAAGCCATCGCCCAAGCGCATCCGGACGAACTGGAGCGCCTGGGCTTTGCCGCCGGCTCCATGGGGCCCAAGGTACAGGCAGCCTGCGAATTCGCCCGCCATACTGGCAAGGTCGCCGTGATCGGCTCGCTGGCGGACATCGAAGCGATTGTCCAGGGCAATGCGGGTACGCGAGTCAGTACAGCGAAACCCGGTATCACTTATCGATAATCAGAAACTCCGGGGGCAGGCGTAAGGTCTGCCCTTCTCCCATGCCTTGAAAGGAGAGATCCATGGCCCAGTTTGTACCCGGTCATCTGCACATCGAACGGCACGCGCTGAACAAGGACGATGTCAGCTACGACCTGTGCCTTGACTACGAAGTGTTCACCGATCCCAAAGAGGGCAAAGGAATGCAGTTCACAATGCACGGCAGCATTCAGGGCAAGGACATGAAAGAGACGTTCTTCCTGCCCAAGGATCAGGCTTACAACTTCGCCAGAGACATGACCAGAATTGCCGAGAAGTACGGGATTCCCAAGACGCATGCCAGCATTGGCTCGGTGCACAAGCACTACGACGCGATGTTTGAAGATGTACGGGCGCAGTTGAATATGAAATCCGGGGACCCGGTGAAGCCCGAACACCTCGAATAACCCGGCGTTCCTGTGGGAGAGGGCTCGCTCGCGACGACGTCGTGTCCGGCGATATCAATGTGGCTGAGCCACGGCATTCGCGAGCAGGCCCGCTCCCACAGGGCAACCAGATCGACCGGAAAATCGCCGCCGATTTCACCATTGCCCCGCCCCAAGGCATACTTGCCACCCTCCGCATTGCAGAACACTGAACCGCCCCATGCGTATCCACGTCAGCTTCATCGACCGCGTCGGCATCACCCAGGAAGTCCTGGCCCTGCTCGGCGGGCGCAATCTCAATCTGGATGCGGTGGAAATGATCCCGCCGAACGTCTACATCGACGCCCCGACGTTGAGCCCTGAGGTGCTGGAAGAACTGCGTGACGCGCTGTTCAGCGTGCACGGTGTGCAAGCGGTGAAAGTGGTCGACATCCTCCCGGGCCAGCGTCGGCACTTGCAGCTTGATGCGCTGCTCGCGGCGATGACTGACCCGGTGCTGGCCCTCGACAGTGCCGGCAAGGTGCTGCTGGCCAACCCGGCATTGATTGCGTTGTACGGTCGCGAACCGGCCGGTGAAACTGTCGCTGAGCTGTTCAGCGATCCGGGCCTGCTCGACACGTTGCTCGAAAACGGCTTCCGCCTGCCGCTGCGCGAGATCACCGTCAACGGCCAGACGCTATTACTCGACGCCACGCCGATCACTGACGCCGGCGCCCTGCTCACCCTGTATCAACCCAACCGCATCGGCGAACAGCTCTCGGCGCTGCACCACGACCACGCCGAAGGGTTCGACGCGCTGCTTGGCGAATCCCCGGCAATCCGCACCCTCAAGGCTCGCGCACAGCGCGTTGCCGCCCTTGATGCGCCGTTGCTGATCCAGGGCGAAACCGGCACCGGCAAAGAGCTGGTGGCCCGCGCCTGCCACGCCATCAGTGCGCGGCACAGCGCGCCGTTTCTCGCACTCAACTGCGCGGCCCTGCCGGAAAACCTCGCCGAAAGCGAACTGTTCGGCTACGCCCCTGGTGCCTTTACTGGCGCGGCACGCGGTGGCAAACCGGGGCTGATGGAACTGGCCAACCAGGGCACGGTGTTCCTCGACGAGATCGGCGAGATGTCGCCGTACTTGCAGGCAAAACTGCTGCGTTTCCTGAATGACGGCAGCTTCCGCCGGGTCGGCGGTGATCGCGAGGTGAAGGTCAACGTACGCATCCTCAGCGCCACCCACCGCGATCTGGAAAAAATGGTCAGCGAGGGGCTGTTTCGCGAAGACCTGTTCTATCGCCTCAACGTGCTTAACGTCGAAGTGCCGCCGCTGCGAGAGCGCGGTCAGGACATTCTGTTGCTGGCGCGTTATTTCATGCAGCAGGCGTGTGCGCAGATTCAGCGCCCGGTCTGTCGCCTCGCCCCCGGTACTTACCCGGCGCTGCTCGGCAACCGTTGGCCGGGCAATGTCCGCCAGTTGCAGAACGTGATTTTCCGCGCCGCCGCGATTTGCGAAAGCAGTCTGGTGGATATCGGCGACCTCGACATCGCCGGGACCTCGGTCGCGCGTCAGACCGACAGCGACGTCGACAGCCTCGAACAAGCGGTCGAAGCCTTCGAGAAATCGCTGCTGGAAAAACTCTACGTCAGCTACCCCTCGACCCGCCAACTGGCCAGTCGCCTGCAAACCTCGCACACGGCCATCGCCCATCGACTGCGCAAGTACGGCATCCCCAACAAACTTTAAGCCTTGCCCGCTCCCACAGGGGTAATGCTCCGGATTGTAAAATCCGCTCAAAAACGACCTGCATCTGTACTGAAAGCGCTACAGCGGAACGATATCGCTACACCCTCCTCCGATCGCCGCTGTGCAAGGCTTTGATCCCGTTAAGCTTTTTTCCTTGCCCTACGCTGTAGCGATTTCGCTACAGACGCACCATCACTCAATCAACACAAAACGTTCAAGACATTGATTTATAACGATAAATCAACATTGGCCGCGTTCTTGCTAACGAACCCTTCATCAATAAGGGCTTTACCGCCCCAGCCTTCCACCGCGTCCACCAGACGAGTCTGGCCCCCTGAGGAGTTTCCATGAGCGAGTTGCGTTTTACTGAAGATCACGAATGGCTGCGCACTGAAGCCGACGGCAGCGTCACTGTCGGCATCACGGCTTTTGCGCAGAACGCCCTGGGCGACGTGGTGTTCGTGCAACTGCCTGAGCTGCAGACTTACGAAAAAGGCGCTGAAGCCGCCACCGTGGAGTCAGTGAAAGCCGCCAGTGGCGTGTACATGCCCCTCGACGGTGAAGTCCTGGCCACCAACCCAGCGCTGGAAGACAGCCCTGAGCTGGTCAACGAAGATCCGCTGGGCGAAGGCTGGTTCTTCCGCTTCCAGCCAGCCGATGCTTCGGCCGTCGCCAAACTGCTCGATCAAGACGCCTACGACCGCCTGATCAAAGCCCAAGCCGAAGCCTGAGGACAATCGACATGACTCAAGTAAACCTTGGCACCGCCAACGAATTCATCGCCCGTCACATTGGCCCGCGCGCCGGTGACGAACAAGCCATGCTCAACAGCCTCGGCTTCGATTCGCTTGAAGCCCTGAGCGCCAGCGTCATCCCGGAAAGCATCAAGGGCACCAGCGTGCTCGGCATGGACGACGGCCTGAGCGAAGCCGACGCCCTGGCGATGATCAAATCCATCGCCGGCAAAAACCAGTTGTTCAAAACCTACATCGGCCAGGGCTACTACAACTGCCACACGCCGTCGCCGATCCTGCGTAACCTGCTGGAAAACCCGGCCTGGTACACCGCTTACACCCCATACCAGCCAGAAATTTCCCAGGGCCGTCTCGAAGCGCTGCTGAACTTCCAGACCCTGATCAGCGACCTCACCGGCCTGCCGATCGCCAACGCCTCGCTGCTCGACGAAGCCACCGCCGCTGCCGAAGCCATGACGTTCTGCAAACGCCTGAGCAAGAACAAGGGCAGCCACGCTTTCTTCGCCTCGATCCACAGCCACCCGCAAACCCTCGACGTGCTGCGCACCCGTGCCGAGCCGCTGGGCATTGACGTGGTGGTGGGCGATGAGCGTGAACTGACCGACGTCACCCCATTCTTCGGTGCGCTGCTGCAATACCCGGCCAGCAACGGTGATGTGTTCGATTACCGCGAACTGACCGAACGCTTCCACGCGGCCAACGCGTTGGTGGCCGTGGCGGCCGACCTGCTGGCCCTGACCCTGCTGACCGCTCCAGGCGAGTTCGGCGCTGACGTTGCGATCGGTTCCGCGCAACGCTTCGGCGTGCCGCTGGGCTTCGGTGGCCCGCACGCGGCTTACTTCTCGACGAAAGATGCGTACAAGCGCGACATGCCGGGCCGTCTGGTCGGTGTGTCGGTTGACCGTTTCGGCAAGCCAGCGCTGCGTCTGGCGATGCAGACCCGCGAGCAACACATCCGTCGCGAGAAGGCCACCTCCAACATCTGCACCGCGCAAGTGCTGCTGGCCAACATCGCCAGCATGTACGCCGTCTACCACGGCCCGAAAGGCCTGACCCAGATAGCCAACCGCGTGCATCACCTGACCGCGATCCTCGCCAAGGGTCTGACCGCGCTGGGCCAGAAGGTCGAGCAGGAAAGCTTCTTCGACACCCTGACTCTGGCCACTGGCGCGCTAACCGCCGCGCTGCACGAC
Source organism: Pseudomonas sp. RA_15y_Pfl2_54 (assembly GCF_963971015.1). NCBI lineage: Bacteria > Pseudomonadati > Pseudomonadota > Gammaproteobacteria > Pseudomonadales > Pseudomonadaceae > Pseudomonas > Pseudomonas sp. RA_15y_Pfl2_54. Next base: position 121,620 of record NZ_CAXAPN010000013.1, on the reverse strand, counting down.
AAGGCTCACGCCCAGCAGATCAACCTGCGCGTCGTCGATGCTCAGCGTATCGGTCTGTCGGTCGACGAAACCACCACGTCGGCTGACATCGAAACCCTGTGGGGACTGTTCGCCGACGGCAAGACCCTGCCGGACTTCGCTGCTCTTGCCGCTTCGGTTCAAAGCACCATTCCTGCTGCACTGGTACGCCTGTCGCCGATCCTCAGCCACCCGGTGTTCAACCGCTATCACTCGGAAACCGAGCTGATGCGCTACCTGCGCAAACTGGCGGACAAGGACCTGGCACTGGATCGCACCATGATCCCGCTGGGCTCGTGCACCATGAAACTCAACGCCGCCAGCGAAATGATCCCGGTGACCTGGGCCGAGTTCGGCGCCCTGCACCCGTTCGCGCCAGCCGCACAAAGCGCCGGTTATCAGCAACTGACCTTTGAGCTGGAAGCGATGCTCTGCGCCGCCACCGGTTACGACTCGATCTCGCTGCAACCGAACGCCGGTTCGCAAGGTGAATACGCTGGCCTGCTGGCGATCCGCGCTTATCACCAGAGCCGTGGCGACGAGCGCCGCGACATCTGCCTGATCCCCTCGTCCGCCCACGGCACCAACCCGGCCACCGCCAACATGGCCGGCATGCGCGTGGTGGTGACCGCGTGCGATGCCCGTGGCAACGTCGATATCGAAGACTTGCGCGCCAAGGCCATCGAGCACCGCGAACACCTCGCCGCGCTGATGATCACCTACCCCTCGACCCACGGCGTGTTCGAAGAAGGCATCCGCGAAATCTGCGGGATCATTCATGACAACGGCGGTCAGGTGTACATCGACGGCGCCAACATGAACGCCATGGTCGGCCTCTGCGCGCCAGGCAAGTTCGGCGGCGACGTTTCGCACCTGAACCTGCACAAAACCTTCTGCATCCCCCACGGCGGTGGCGGCCCGGGCGTCGGCCCGATTGGCGTCAAGTCGCACCTGACGCCGTTCCTGCCGGGCCACGCCCAGATGGAGCGCAAGGAAGGCGCGGTCTGCGCAGCACCGTTCGGCAGCGCGAGCATTCTGCCGATCACCTGGATGTACATTCGCATGATGGGCGGCGCGGGTCTCAAGCGCGCTTCGCAACTGGCGATCCTCAACGCCAACTACATTTCCCGTCGCCTCGAAGAGCACTACCCAGTGCTGTACACCGGCAGCAACGGTCTGGTGGCGCACGAATGCATCCTTGATCTGCGCCCGTTGAAAGACAGCAGCGGCATCAGCGTCGATGACGTCGCCAAGCGCCTGATCGACTTCGGCTTCCACGCCCCGACCATGTCGTTCCCGGTTGCCGGCACGCTGATGATCGAGCCGACCGAAAGCGAATCCAAAGAAGAACTGGACCGCTTCTGCGACGCCATGATCCGCATCCGCGAAGAAATCCGCGCGGTGGAAAACGGCACCCTGGACAAGGACGACAACCCGCTGAAGAACGCGCCGCACACCGCAGCCGAACTGGTTGGCGAGTGGACTCACCCGTACAGCCGCGAGCAAGCGGTGTACCCGGTGGCGTCGTTGATCGAAGGCAAATACTGGCCGCCGGTCGGTCGCGTCGACAACGTGTTTGGCGACCGCAACCTGATCTGTGCCTGCCCGTCGATCGAAAGCTACGCTTAAACCTGTGTGGGGGCATTTATTTGCCCCCACTCTCAACAACACCACAGATCCAATGTGGGAGCGGGCTTGCTCGCGAATGCGGTGAATCAGTCACATTTGTATTGAATGACCCACCGAATTCGCGAGCAAGCCCGCTCCCACAGGCAATGCTACAAACCTGATATTTCGCCAATTCCTATAACAAGAAACCGGAGAACCACTCATGTCGTTAAGCGTGTTCGACCTGTTCAAGATTGGCATCGGCCCCTCCAGCTCCCACACTGTCGGCCCGATGCGCGCCGCTGCGCGCTTCGCTGAAGGGCTGCGTCGGGATAGCCTGCTGACTGCCACCGCCAGCGTGCGCGTCGAGCTGTACGGCTCGCTCGGCGCCACCGGCAAAGGCCACGGCAGTGACAAGGCCGTGTTACTCGGCCTTGAGGGTGAACACCCGGACACCGTCGACACCGAAACCGTCGCCGCCCGCCTGCAAGAAATCCGCAGCAACGCTCGCCTGAATCTGCTCGGTGAACACAGCATCGCGTTCAACGAGAAAGAACACCTGGCGATGATCCGCAAGCCGCTGGCCTATCACCCTAACGGCATGATCTTCCGAGCGTTCGACGCGGCGGGCATCCAGATCCGCAGCCGCGAGTACTACTCGGTCGGTGGGGGTTTTGTCGTCGATGAAGACGCCGCCGGTGCCGATCGCATCGTCGAAGACGCCACACCGCTGACCTTCCCGTTCAAAAGCGCCAAGGACCTGCTCGGTCATTGCAGCACCTATGGTCTGTCGATCAGCCAGGTGATGCTGACCAACGAGAGCGCCTGGCGCCCGGAAGCGCAAACCCGCGCTGGCCTGCTGAACATCTGGCAAGTGATGCAGGACTGCGTGGCGGCGGGTTGCCGCAACGAAGGGATTTTGCCCGGTGGTTTGAAGGTCAAACGGCGCGCGGCGGCGCTGCATCGGCAACTGTGCAAGAACCCGGAATCAGCGTTGCGCGATCCATTGTCAGTGCTCGACTGGGTCAACCTTTATGCGCTGGCGGTCAATGAAGAAAACGCCAATGGCGGACGCGTGGTAACGGCACCCACCAACGGTGCGGCGGGGATCATTCCGGCTGTGCTGCATTACTACATGCGCTTTATTGCCGGCGCCAATGAAGACGGTGTGGTGCGTTTTCTGCTGACCGCGGCGGCCATTGGCATTCTGTACAAGGAAAACGCTTCGATCTCAGGCGCCGAAGTCGGCTGTCAGGGCGAGGTCGGCGTGGCCTGCTCAATGGCGGCCGGCGCGTTGTGCGAAGTGCTGGGCGGCAGCGTGCAGCAAGTCGAGAACGCCGCGGAAATCGGCATGGAACACAACCTCGGCCTGACCTGCGACCCGATTGGCGGGCTGGTGCAGGTGCCGTGCATCGAGCGCAACGCCATGGGCTCGGTGAAAGCGATCAACGCAGTGCGCATGGCCATGCGTGGCGACGGACAGCATTTCGTCTCGCTCGACAAGGTCATCCGCACCATGCGCCAGACCGGCGCCGACATGAAAAGCAAATACAAGGAGACCGCCCGTGGCGGTCTGGCGGTCAACATTATCGAATGCTGATGCTTGCGCATCGGCGGCTGCACATTTTTCAGGAGTTGAAGATGTCTACCGAACAACTGTCGAAAACCCCGCTGCACGCTCTGCACATCGAACTCGGCGCACGCATGGTGCCATTCGCCGGCTACGACATGCCGGTGCAATACCCGCTGGGCGTGATGAAGGAACACCAGCACACCCGCGAGCAGGCCGGACTGTTCGACGTCTCGCACATGGGCCAGATTCGCCTGACAGGTGCCAATGCCGCCAAGGCCCTGGAAACGTTGGTGCCTGTAGACATCATCGATCTGCCAGTAGGCATGCAACGTTACGCGATGTTCACCAATGACAACGGCGGCATTCTCGATGACCTGATGGTGGCCAACCTCGGTAACGACGAGTTGTTCCTGGTGGTCAACGCCGCGTGCAAGGATCAGGATCTGGCTCACCTGCAAAAACACATCGGCGATCAGTGCACCATTACGGCGCTGTTCGAAGAACGCGCCCTGCTCGCCCTGCAAGGTCCGGCGGCCGCTACCGTGCTGGCGCGCCTTGCTCCGCAAGTGGCGCACATGACCTTTATGCAGTTCGCCCGCGTCAATCTGCTGGGTGTCGACTGCTTTGTCAGCCGTTCGGGTTACACCGGTGAAGACGGTTTCGAAATCTCGGTGCCGGCCGCCGATGCTGAAAAACTCGCCCGCGCCTTGCTGGCTGAACCGGACGTTCAGGCCATCGGCCTCGGCGCTCGTGATTCGCTACGCCTGGAAGCCGGCCTGTGCCTGTACGGCCACGACATGAACACCCAAACCACACCCATTGAAGCCAGCCTGCTGTGGGCGATCTCCAAGCCACGTCGCGCCGATGGCGCGCGGGCCGGCGGTTTCCCGGGGGCATCGAACGTTTTCGCACAGCAACACAATGGCGTCGCCCGCAAGCGCGTCGGATTGCTGCCGCAGGAACGCATCCCGGTGCGTGAAGGCGCAGAAATCGTCAATGAGGCGGGCGACATCATCGGCAGCGTCTGCAGTGGCGGCTTTGGTCCGACGTTGGGTGGGCCGTTGGCGATGGGTTACCTCGACAGCGCGTATGTCACGCTTGAGACACCGGTTTGGGCCATTGTTCGTGGGAAAAAGGTGCAAATGCTTGTAAGCAAAATGCCATTTGTTCCACAACGCTACTATCGCGGCTGATTGACTGTTTCTATAAGTAACGCGATTGCGTTATGCGTGCACTAATGTGTAACGCAATCGCCATAAAACAGTGCACCATCTATCAATCGATTCGAATATGAACGTTGCTTATAACGTTCGAAAACAACTGAACAAGCCCATCATCTAAGCCTGTACTAACCAACCGATTAAGTTCCTGCAGGCTCAGCAAAACCGGGCACTTCACAGGGCTTGTTTTTTCTCCCGAAGTTGGCGTAGAGTTTCCCCACTGTGTTTGCATGGGTCAGCTTGGAATCGTGACCTGGGCAGTAGCCTACAAGTTAGCTACATCCCGTTCGACGTCTTCTTACTCTCCTGCAACCAGCCCCAGTACTCTTTCATGAGAAGGAGACTGTCATTAATTTTTTGCGTCAAAGGAAATAAGAAATGTCCACACGTCAGAGCGGTACCGTCAAGTGGTTTAACGACGAGAAAGGTTTTGGTTTTATCACTCCAGAAAGCGGTCCGGATCTGTTCGTGCATTTCCGTGCCATTCAGGGCAACGGCTTCAAAAGCCTGAAAGAAGGCCAGAAAGTGACTTTCGTTGCTGTGCAGGGCCAGAAAGGCATGCAGGCTGACGAAGTACAAGCAGAAGCCTGATCTTCTGTAACGAAAAAGCCCCTGATATTGATATCAGGGGCTTTTTTGTGTGCGCGAATCCGTAAAATGGCGCTTCCATTTGCGTCCAGAGGCTGCCATGTCGAAACATCTGCTCACTCCCCAGGGCGACTTTCCTGCCGTTGGCCTTGGCCGTCGACTGGCAGCGATGTTCTATGACTTCCTGCTGTGTACTGCCTTGCTGATCGTCACCGGATTCGTTTACAAGCTGATCCAGGCGGCAATCATCGGTGAAGAACGCCTGCGCGTGCTGACCGACGCCGGGAAAATGGATGGCGATCCGCTTTACTCTACGGTACTGCTGCTGGTGCTGTTCGCGTTCTTCGCCAAGTTCTGGACCTACGGCGGGCAGACGCTGGGTATGCAAGTGTGGGGGATTCGTGTGCAGAACGCCGACGGCAGCGCGATCAGCCTGTGGCAGGCGCTGCTGCGCTTCATGGTGTCGATCGCTTCGTGGCTGTGCGTGGGGCTTGGGTTCTTCTGGTCGCTGTACGACAAGCAGAAGCGCACCTGGCACGACATCTATTCCGATACCCGCATCGTCCGGATCCCCAAGAAGCACAAATAATTTCCAAAGACCGAAAACCAAAGTGGGAGCGGGCTTGCTCACGAAAGCGGTGCATCAGTCTCTATCTGAGTCGACTGAGGTACCGCATTCGCGAACAAGCCCGCTCCCACTGGTTTTTGTGCGTGGCAGAAAGATCTCAGGCGTTACCCGCCAGCTTCATCCGCGCTGCCTGGGTGAAATCCAGCATGCGTTTGAGTGGCCGAATCGCCTGCGGAATCAGCGCCGGATCAACAAAGATCTCGTTCGTCCCTTCCTTCAAGCTCCTGAGCGTGCGCTCAAGGGTGTTCATGGCCATCCAAGGGCAATGTGCGCAACTGCGGCACGCTGCGCCGTTACCGGCCGTTGGCGCCTCAATGAAGACCTTGTCCGGGCATAGCTGCTGCATCTTATAGAAGATACCCCGGTCGGTGGCGACGATCAGCGTCTTGTTCGGCAGGCTCTGCGCGGCAGCAATTAACTGGCTGGTAGAGCCAACGGCGTCTGCCAGCTCGATCACCGACGTCGGCGATTCCGGGTGCACCAGAATGGCTGCGTCCGGGTACAACGCCTTCATGTCTTCGAGCTGCTTGGACTTGAACTCTTCGTGAACGATGCAGGCACCGTCCCACAGCAGCATGTCGGCGCCGGTCTTGCGCTGGATGTAGGTGCCCAGGTGCTTGTCCGGCCCCCAAATGATGGTCTCGCCGTTGTCCATCAGGCTTTCGACGATCTCCAGCGCGCAACTCGACGTCACGACCCAGTCAGCCCGAGCCTTAACGGCGGCGGAGGTGTTGGCATAAACCACCACCGTGCGCTCCGGATGTTGATCGCAGAACGCCGAAAACTCGTCGACCGGGCAACCCAGATCCAGCGAACACGTCGCGTCCAGGGTTGGCATCAGCACACGTTTTTCAGGATTGAGAATCTTCGCGGTCTCGCCCATGAACTTCACACCGGCGACTACTACAGTCTTGGCCGGGTGGGCGTTGCCGAAGCGAGCCATCTCCAGGGAGTCGGACACACAGCCGCCGGTTTCTTCGGCCAGGGCCTGAATCACCGGATCGCAATAAAAGTGGGCCACCAGCACCGCGTCCTGAGCCTTGAGCTCGGCGGCAATGGCGGAACGGTAGTAGGCCTCTTCCTCGGCAGTCAGCGGTTTGGGCTGTTTGGCATCGAGGTGGGCTTGAACCAGAAGGCGTTCGGAAATCTGCGTCATGTTCGCAAGACCTGCAGGCGCTTTCGCGCGAAAGTCGAGTATACACCCGGCTCCGGACCGCTTGAGGGTACCGCCGGGAGAGTGAGTAGTATCAGGCACGGACAACGTTGAAGCTGCGCAAGGCTACAGAATATCCGGAGGATACAAAAGATGATTCTGACCTGTGTCAGAACTGTGGACAGTGAAGGAACATGTGCCCGAATTGCAGGCAAAAAAAAACCCGGAAATCCTCACTTTCGTGGGCCTTCCGGATTTTCTAAACCGCCAAATATGGTGGGTCGTGTGGGATTCGAACCTACGACCAATTGGTTAAAAGCCAACTGCTCTACCAACTGAGCTAACGACCCGCTGTGTGGTGGCGCGTATAATACTGATTTTTAAGGACTATTCAACACCTTTTTTAAAATAATCAAAAATAAGGTGTTGGATCGCTCACGCCAGCCGCTGCAAAGCCTTCCGCACGCAGGCGGCAGCTGTCGCATTTGCCGCAGGCACGGCCGTCATCATCGGCCTGATAGCAGGAAACAGTCAGCCCATAATCAACGCCCAGCTTCACGCCCGCCTGGACGATCTGCGCCTTGCTCAGATTCTGCAGCGGTGCCTGAATGCGGAAGCCGTTGCCTTCAACGCCGGCTTTAGTCGCCAGATTGGCCATGCGCTCGAACGATTCAATGAACTCGGGACGGCAATCCGGGTAGCCGGAGTAATCCACCGCGTTGACGCCAATAAAAATGTCTCGCGCGCCAAGCACTTCTGCCCAACCCAAAGCGAGCGACAGGAAAACGGTATTGCGCGCCGGCACGTACGTAACCGGAATGCCCTCGCCCAGCGCCTCTGGAATGTCGATGCTGGTGTCGGTCAGGGCCGAACCGCCCATGCCGTTGAAGTTCAGGCCTATCACCTTGTGTTCGACCACACCCAGGTCGCGAGCGACACGCGCCGCAGCGTGCAATTCTACGTGCGAGCGCTGGCCGTAATCAAAACTCATGGTGTAGCAGCTGTAGCCTTCGGCCCTGGCCATGGCCACGACGGTCGCCGAGTCCAGGCCGCCGGACAGCAGGATGACCGCACGCTTTTCGGTGGTGTTCAGTTGCTCAGTCATATCAGCGCCCCGGCTCGTCATTCCAAAGATATTTATGCAGCTGCAATTGCAGGCGCACAGGCAGGTTGTCCGCCACCACCCAGTCCGCCAGATCCCGAGCATTCAGATCATGGTGACTTGGTGAAAACAAGACTTCGCCAGCGCGTCGATCAAGACCGTACTGGATCAGCTTGGATACCGCCCAGTCGTAATCTTCCCGCGAACAGATGACAAACTTCACCTGATCGTTGGGAGTCAGCCGTTCGATGTTCTCGTAAAGATTGCGATGAACTTCTTTCGAACCTGGGGTTTTCAGATCGACCACACGACTGACGCGCGGGTCCACTGCCGAGATATCTAAGGCACCACTGGTTTCCAGCGAGACCTCGTAACCGGCATCACATAACTGTTTAAGCAAAGGAATGGCATTCGGCTGCGCCAAAGGCTCACCGCCCGTGACACAGACATAGCGCGGACGATAGCCGGCTACTTGCTCGAGGATATCGTCGAGGGTGCGAATCGTACCACCCGTGAACGCATAGGCGCTGTCGCAGTACTGGCAACGCAAGGGGCAACCGGTCAGGCGCACAAAAACGGTGGGCAGCCCGGCAGTCCGCGTTTCCCCCTGCAACGAGTAGAAAACTTCGGTAATTCTCAATGTGTCTTGCATAGTCGCCACGGGCGTAACAGCTAAACAGGCTGTCCGCCTCCGTCAGGCACTTCAGGCAGCCTCGCCAACGCGCAGGCCTCAAGAAGCGTGTTTCAGAAAAAGGGCGTGAATTCTAACGAAAAAACCCGCGACAGGCGCGGGTTTCTTCAAAACAGTCAAACAGGCTTACATGCGCTGCAGATCGCGTTGAGCCAACTGAGCGGCGGATGTGCCCGGATATTGGGCAACCACCTGCTGCAGAATGCCTTTCACCTTGTCGGTATGACCGAGGCGGCGCTCTACATCAGCCAGCTTGTACAGCGAGTCCGGCACTTTGGCGTGCTTGGGATATAGCTGCGAAACCTTGGCGAAAGCCTGACCCGCACCTTGCAGATCGCCCTTTGCCAGGTTTACCTCACCCAACCAGTACTGGGCATTGCCCGCGTATTGGCTGTTCGGGTATTTGCGCAGGAACGCGGCAAAAGCCTGGCTGGCCTTGTCGAAATCCTTGGCTTTGATCAGGTCGAAAGCGGCATCGTAATAGAGCTTTTCCTTGGCCGGATCAGCCGGTTCGCTACTTGCAGCAGGCGCTTGGGCAGCCGCACCGGCAGCAGCACTTGCGTCGCCACCGGCAGAAGAATTCTCAGGAGTCGCGGCAGGTGCAGCACCGGATCCTATGCGCCGATCAAGATCCTGGTATCGCTCCAGGGATTCTTGTTTCATGCGCGCAACCTGATTTTGCAGTTCTTCAATCACACCTTGCTGGCGCGATATCTGATCCTGCATTTGTTGCAGTTGATTGAACAGCATGCCTTGTGCCGAGGTAGGGGCCGAAGCCGCTCCCCCGGCATAGGCGCCGTTCGTACCGTAACCCGCAGGCGGATAACTACTCCCGCTATTGTTATAACCGGAGTTGTCATCGACCACAGGAACCGCAGCCCACGCCGCAAGCGGCAGGAGGCTGAGAGCCAGAACAGTTACAGCACGACGGCACGTTCGCATATCGAATTACTTACGCAGTTCGACGCGACGGTTTTGAGCCCAGGACTGCTCGTCGTTGCCGGTAGCAACTGGACGCTCTTCGCCGTAGGAAACCAGTTCCAGCTGAGCTGGGGAAACACCTTGCAGTACCAGGTAGCGCTGAACGGCTTTCGCACGACGCTCGCCCAGTGCCATGTTGTACTCACGAGTACCACGTTCGTCGGTGTTGCCTTCCAGAACAACGCGAGCGCCGTTTGCTTTCAGGTCTTTGGCGTGAACATCCAGAGCGCGCATGGCTTCTGGCTTCAGGTCCGAGCTGTCGTATTCGAAGTAGAAGGTGGTGATTGCGCGCAGAGCAGCTTCTTCGCTCAGGGAGCCGTCAACGGCACCAGTGTTTGCGCCGTAACCAGCGTTTGGATCAACAGCGCCTTCACCGGCGTTGTCGCCGCCTTTGGACGAGCAACCTACAGCTACAGCCATGGCCAGAGCCAGCGCAGCAAATTTACCAAACTTCAGCATTTCCATCGTGAAACTCCTAATGAACCCCAGTGTGTTAAGTAAAACGTGTAGCGCCCGCTCACTTCAGGTAAGGGGACCAGGACGGTTCTCTGACTTCGCCTTGAGCGGTAGGAAGCGGGAGCCTAACGCGTCCATTAATGGACACGAGCATCAAGACTCCCCGGCCCTGCTGGCGGGTGGCGTAGATTACCATGGTGCCGTTGGGCGCAACAGTGGGTGACTCGTCCAGAGTGCTATCAGTGAGGATCTTTACACTGCCGCGCTGCAAATCCTGGGCCGCCACCTTGAAATTGGTGAAACCGTCCTGGCGATGGATCATCACCAGGGTCTTTTCATCAGCCGAAAGCTTCGGGTTGGCATTGTAGTTGCCAATGAAGGTCACACGCTCAGCACCACCACCGCTTACGCTGGTTTTGTAGATCTGCGGCTTGCCGCCACGGTCGGAGGTGAAGTAGATGGTCGAGCCATCTTTGCCCCAGAACGGTTCGGTATTGATGCCCGGACCTGCGGTTACACGGGTGATCTGACGCGATGCAAGGTTCATCACGTAAATATCCGGGTTACCGTCTTTGGACAGCACGAATGCCAGGCGATCGCCATTCGGCGACCAGGCTGGCGCGCCGTTCAGGCCTTCGAAGTTGGTGATCTGCTCACGGCGACCGGTGTCGATGTTCTGCATGAAGATGCGCGGACGCTTCTGCTCGAACGACACGTAGGCGATGCGTTTGCCATCCGGAGCGAAACGCGGCGACAGGATCGGTTCACGCGATTGCAGCAGAGTCACGGCGCGGGCACCATCGTAGTCCGAACGCTGCAGGGTGTAGCGAGTGTTCTTCTCGGAGAAGCGCTCCGCCGTCACGTAAAGCAGACGGGTCGAAAACGCACCCGGAATACCGGTGAGCTTTTCGAACGACTGGTCAGCGATGAAGTGCGCCATGTCGCGCAGTTGCTCGGTGGTACCGGAAACACTGCCGTCAGCCACTTTCTGTTCGGTGGCAACGTTGAACAGTGCCCACTGGACCTGCAGGCGACCGCCTGCTGGAGCGATGCTGCCGACCATCATGTATTGCGCACCTACCGCCTTCCAGTCACGGAAGATGATTTCGCTCGGCTGGCTTGGCTGACTGATCATGTTTTGCTTGGGAATCGGCGAGTAGTAGCCCGAGTTCCGCAAATCGTTACCAATGATTTCAGCTATGTCGTCCGGCAGAACAGCACCGCCCTGGAAACCGAACGGTACAACAGCGATCGGGGTGGCCCGATCACTACCGCTGGTGACCAGAATGTTCTTTTCCTCAGCCATCGCGATCCCTGCCATGCAGCAGATCACGACCAGCATTCCTCGAAGAAGGTTTCTCACAAGGCTAGATCCTCAGGTGTGAATGTCATCTTGAATGAACGATACGGAGCGAAATCGCTCGGCTTCATTCCCTGCATTTCTGTCAAACGTCCAATATTCTTCACTGCCGCCACTGCCGAAGCATCGAACGGACCATCGCCACTGGACTTGGACACGTTGACCGTAGTCACCGTGCCGTCCGGCAACATGCCGATTTGCAGCACGACCGTCATGCCTTTGCGCGCTGAAGGTGGACGTGCCCACCCCTCTGCGGCTCGCGCACGAATCAAGTCATCGAAACTGCCCGCGACTTCGTCACCCTGCTCATCAGCCAAGGCCTGCTGGCGCTGCGGCGTGTCGGAAAGCAAATCTGCCAGGGCCTGAGCCTTTTTCTCTTCGGCGGATTTACGTGCCGCTTCCTGCGATTTCTTCTTCGCAGCATCGGCAGCAGCTTTCTTCTTCGCGTCGTCGGCGATTTTCTTCTTCGCCTCTTCAGCTTCAGCTTTCTTCTTGGCGTCTTCGGCGGCTTTCTTCTTCGCGTCTTCGACGATCTTCTTCTTGGCTTGTTCAGCGGCCGCTTTCTTGGCCTCTTCTTCAGCAGCCTTTTTCGCTTCTTCTTCGGCTTTCTTCTTGGCTATATCAGCCAATTGTTTCTCTTCTGCCTTCTTGGCTTCGGCGGTCTTCTTCGCTTCATCGGCTTTCTTGGCTTCATCAGCCTTTTTCGCCTCGTCCGCTTTTTTGGACTCGTCGGCCTTCTTGGCTTCCTCGGCCTTTTGAGCCGCTTCTTCTTTCTTTTGTTCCGCAGCTTTCACCGCTTCCTGCTCGACCTTTTTCTGCTCCATCTGTTCGACTTCGGTCTGACGTGCGGCGGACTTCTTCGCCTCACCCGCAATCTTCTGATTGGTCTGGGTGGTTGCCTGACTTTTCGATTTCAGCTGGTACAGGGTCGCCTGGACAATCGGCTTGGCCGGAGGCAGTTCCGGTGTGAAGGCAAAACTGACAAACAGCATGCCGAACACCAGCACGTGCAAGACAATCGCCCAGACACTAGGCCAGAAGAAGCTCTCCGAGGCGGACGGCTCTCTCTGTTGCCGCATCAGGGGGCCTCGGTAATCAAACCAACATTACCGACCCCGGCTTTCTGCAACCCGCCCATGGCACCCATGACGGCACCATAGTCAACGGTTTTGTCGCCACGGATAAAGACCTGAGTACGCTTGCCGCCTTCGTTGCCGGCACGAATGATCTTGGTCACCGCATCGGTCATTTGCGGCAGGGTCATGGCCCTGTCCTGTTGCTTCTCGGTGTCGACTTCACTGCCAAGGTTCCAGTAGTAGGTCTTGTCAGCCTTGATCGAAATGGTCAGGACCTGGGTGTTGTTGTCCTGCGGCAAGGCTTCGCTGGAAACCTTGGGCAGATCAACTTTCACGCCCTGATTGAGCATCGGCGCGGTCACCATGAAGATGACCAGCAGCACCAACATCACGTCGATGTAGGGCACTACGTTCATCTCGGCAACCGGCTTGCGCTTTTTGCGAGCTCGAGCGATTAAAGCCATTGGAAATTACCTGCTTATTCTTCGCTGGTGTGCACTTTGCGGTGCAGGATCGCCTGGAATTCATCGGCGAAGGTGTAGTAGCGGCTCAGCAAGGTTTCGCTGCGTGCAGAGAAACGGTTGTAAGCAATAACGGCCGGAATCGCGGCGAACAGACCGATCGCCGTGGCGATCAAGGCCTCAGCGATACCCGGGGCCACCGTGGCGAGGGTCGCTTGCTGGGCGCTGGCCAGACCGCGGAAGGAGTTCATGATGCCCCAAACGGTACCGAACAGACCGATGTACGGGCTGACCGACCCCACAGTGGCGAGGAACGGCAGGCTTTGCTCCAGTTTCTCTTCTTCACGGGAAATGGCTACGCGCATGGCACGGGCCACGCCTTCCATCACGGCTTCAGGATCGACGCCGGGCTGCTGACGCAGTCGGGAGAACTCCTTGAAACCGGCGCGGAAGATCTGCTCGACGCCGGAATCCGGATCCGGGTTGCTGCCGGCCTGACGATACAGTTTGGACAGATCGATACCCGACCAGAAGCGCTCCTCGAAGCTCTCCAAGGCACGTCGACCGGCACGCAGCAGATTACTGCGCTGAAAGATCATGATCCATGAGGTCACCGATGCGGCCACCAGGGTCAACATTACCAACTGCACCACGATGCTGGCATTGCTGACCAGGCTCCACATGGAGGAATGGTCGACGACGTTAGCTTCCACGCTTTATCTCCTGCTTAGAGTGTGTACCCGGGCCGCCCACGTCGGCAAAGGCCGCACGCAGGTCTTCGGGAAGGGCCCGGGGTTTCAAACTGTTAGTGCGCACACAGGCCACCAAAAACTGCCCTTCACAGAGCAGCACATTATCCGTAGCCCGCCTGACCTGCTGTTTAAAGCGCAGGCTGGCACGGTTCAATTCGATTACTTCAGCGCTTACCAGCAGTTCGTCGTCCAGTCGCGCCGGCGCGTGGTAACGCGCTTCGCTGGAATGCACGACAAACAACAGGTCCTCCCCTGCCAGCTGCGATTGGGCAAAGCCCAGCTCGCGGAGCCGCTCGGTTCGAGCCCGTTCCATAAACTTGAGGTAATTAACGTAATACACGATGCCGCCCGCATCGGTGTCCTCGTAATAAACGCGACAACGATGTGCGAACGGCTCAAGCCCGTTTTGCGCGCGCATACTCTAGTGCTTACTCCTCAGGTTGCCAATCCGGCCAGGCAACTGTTTTTTCGTTGTTCAAAGGCTTTACCGTAAAAGTACCGTCCTCTGACAGTACAAACCCTGAATAAATCGACAACAAATGTGTATTAATCGTCCACGGCATCGAGAAACTCGTCTACCACGGGCATCTCACCCATTCGTGACGGAACATTTAAACCGAAATGCAGGTACGCATGGCGCGTCACTACCCTGCCCCGCGGTGTGCGCATGATGTAGCCCTGCTGAATCAGGTACGGTTCCAGCACATCTTCGATGGTGTGGCGCTCCTCGCTGATCGCTGCCGCGAGGCTGTCGATCCCGACCGGACCGCCATCGAACTTCTCGATCATGGTCAACAGCAAACGCCGGTCCTGATGATCGAAACCGTGTTCGTCGACATCCAGCAGGTTCAGCGCCAGATCGGCAACCGATTTGGTGATATGCCCCTTGGCCCGCACTTCAGCAAAATCGCGCACCCGGCGCAGCAGGCGGTTGGCAATGCGTGGCGTACCACGGGCACGACGAGCAATTTCGAAGGCGCCTTCCGGATCCAGCGGCAGGCCGAGGATATTCGCCGAACGACTGACAATCGTCGACAGATCCGCCGTGCTGTAGAACTCAAGGCGCTGGACGATACCAAAGCGGTCCCGCAGCGGGTTGGTCAGCATGCCGGCGCGGGTGGTCGCACCGACCAAGGTAAACGGCGGCAGGTCGAGCTTGATCGAACGGGCCGCCGGCCCTTCACCGATCATGATGTCGAGCTGGAAATCCTCCATTGCCGGGTACAGCACTTCTTCGACAATGGGCGACAGGCGATGGATTTCGTCGATGAACAGCACATCGTGCGGTTCAAGATTGGTCAACAACGCGGCCAGATCACCGGGGCGCTCAAGCACCGGGCCCGAAGTGCTCTTGATCGACACGCCCATTTCCTGGGCAATGATGTTGGCCAGCGTGGTTTTACCCAGACCCGGCGGACCGAAAATCAGCGTGTGGTCGAGCGATTCACTACGGCCACGGGCAGCCTGGATGAACAGTTCCATCTGCTCGCGCACGGTCGGTTGGCCAATGTAGTCAGCCAGGCTGACCGGACGAATGGCCCGATCCTGGACTTCTTCGCGCTCACGCGGGCTATGCGCGGCAGCGATCAGACGATCAGCTTCAATCACTTAAATCATTCCCTTCAGGGCGCGGCGGATCATGTCTTCACTGCTCAGATTCTTGTCCTTGATCGCGGAAATGGCCTTGCTGGCTTCCTGCGGCTTGTAACCCAGGGAAATCAGTGCGCTGACCGCATCGTTTTCGGCGGTATTGACCGGCGCCGGGCCATCCGGCTGGTTCGGCACCAGGGCAAACATGGCCGGCGAGGTTTCCCAGGCCTTGAAGCGATCTTTCAGTTCGACCAACAAACGCTCGGCGGTTTTCTTGCCGACGCCGGGCACCTTGGTCAGCGCCGAAGTGTCCTGGGACTGCACGCAGCGAATCAATTCATCGACTTCCAGACTCGACATCAATGCCAGCGCCAGTTTTGGCCCGACACCATTGAGACGGATCAACTCGCGAAAAAAGTCTCGCTCACGCTTGCCGGCAAAACCATAGAGTAACTGCGCATCTTCACGTACGACCAAATGGGTGTGCAGGGTCAGCGGCTCACCGACCGACGGCAGGCGGTAAAGGGTGGTCATGGGCACTTCCAGCTCATACCCGAGGCCGTTTACATCCAGAATCAGGTGCGGCGGCTGTTTCTCAGCCAGGGTGCCGCGCAAGCGTCCAATCACGTTTCAGATCCTTGAGCGTTGGCCAGCCGTGGGCTGGCGACAGTCAGAGCGAAGACGTCGGGCCGACAACACAGGCGCCAAACCTTTCGCTCCGTAAATTTGATGCTGATGCTATCAGAGACGCAGGCGCCCGCCACGACTGCGTGCTGTTCCCAGGCCATGCGGCAACAGGCTGGAGCGGGTGTGCGCGTGACAAATGGCAATCGCCAGGGCATCGGATGCATCGATTTGCGGTTTGCTGGTCAGCTTTAGCATGTGCATGACCATCATCTGCACCTGCTCTTTATTCGCCGCGCCAGTGCCGACTACGGCCTGTTTGACCTGGGTCGCCGTGTATTCGGCAATCTCCAGACATTCTTCCGCGCCGGCGACAATCGCGGCTCCACGGGCCTGTCCCAACTTCAGCGCCGAATCGGCGTTTTTCGCCATGAACACCTTTTCGATGCCCATGGTGACCGGGCCGTAGGTCTGAATGATTTCACGCACACCGCGATAGACGATTTGCAGACGCTCATGCAATTCGCCAGCACCGGTGCGAATGCAACCCGAGGCCACATAAATGCAGCCGCCGCGTCCGGTATCGCGAACAATGCCGTAACCGGTGATACGCGAACCGGGGTCGATACCAAGAATTAAAGTCATAACGCCTGCAGGTTCGGTGAAAACACGATTTTCAAAACGACGAATGACCAATACGGGAGCGGGCTTGCTCGCGAAAGCGGTGTGTCATTCAGCATGTAAATCTGCTGATACGCCGCATTCGCGAGCAAGCCCGCTCCCACATTCAAGCCTGGTCGCTCTTAACCGAGCTGAGCGGCCACGTCTTCCGGGATGTCCGCGTTGGAATAGACGTTCTGCACGTCATCCAGGTCTTCAAGCATGTCGATCAGCTTGAGCACCTTTTCCGCGCCGTCCAGATCCAGTTCGGCGCTGGTGGTCGGCTGCATGACGATTTCCGCGTCATCACCCTTGAACCCGGCCGCTTCCAGCGCGTTTCGTACGGCGTAGAAGCTGGTGAACGAGGTGAAAACGTCGATCGATCCGTCTTCGTGGGTGACCACGTCGTCGGCATCGGCCTCCAGAGCCGCCTCGGTCAACGCGTCTTCGTCAACGCCCGGCGCGAAGCTGATCTGCCCCTTGCGTTCGAACAGGTACGCCACCGAACCGTCAGTACCGAGGTTACCGCCACATTTGCTGAACGCATGGCGTACCGCTGCTGCTGTGCGATTGCGGTTGTCGGTCATGCATTCAACCATCACCGCCACGCCGCCAGGGCCGTAACCTTCGTAGGTCAGCTCTTCGACGTTGTCCGCTTCGGTCGCACCGGCGCCACGCGCAACGGCACGATCGATGATGTCGCGGCTCATGTTCGCGCTCAGCGCCTTGTCCAGGGCCAGACGCAGACGCGGGTTGGAACCCGGATCACCGCCGCCCTGACGGGCCGCAACGGTCAGCTCGCGGATCCACTTGGTGAAAATCTTGCCTCTCTTGGCATCCTGACGTTCTTTGCGGTGCTTGATGTTCGCCCACTTGGAATGACCTGCCATAACTCGCTCCGAATTCTCTTTGAAACGTCGCCCGCCGCGCATGTCGCGCAGCCAGCAAACAAAAAAATCTCGACCTGCTTTCTACAGAAAGAAAAAAGGCGCATCCGAAGATGCGCCTTCAGGCCCGTCTTACTCAGCCTTTGGCGTTTCACGCAAACGAATGTGCAGTTCGCGCAGTGCCTTGGCATCCACCACACCCGGTGCTTGCGTCATCACGTCGGCAGCACTCTGGGTTTTCGGGAAGGCGATCACTTCACGGATCGACTGGGCGCCGGTCATCAGCATCACCAGACGGTCCAGACCGAAGGCCAGACCACCGTGCGGCGGCGCACCGTATTTCAGCGCGTCGAGCAGGAAGCCGAATTTCTCTTCCTGTTCCGCTTCATTGATACCCAGCAGACGGAACACCGCTTGCTGCATTTCCTTGCGGTGGATACGGATCGAACCGCCACCCAGCTCGGTGCCGTTCAGCACCATGTCGTAGGCGCGGGACAGAGCGCCAGCCGGGTTGGCTTCCAGCTCTTGCGGCGTGCACTTCGGCGCGGTGAACGGGTGGTGCAGCGCGGAGAAGCTGCCATCGTCGTTTTCTTCGAACATCGGGAAGTCGACGACCCACATTGGCGCCCACTCGCAGGTCAGCAGCTTCAGGTCGTGACCGAGCTTGATGCGCAGTGCACCCAGCGCTTCGCTGACGATCTTGGCCTTGTCGGCGCCGAAGAACACGATGTCGCCATCGACTGCGCCAACGCGATCGAGGATCACGTTCAGCTTGTCTTCCGGGATGTTTTTCACGATCGGCGATTGCAGACCTTCAACACCAGCAGCGCGCTCGTTGACCTTGATGTACGCCAGGCCCTTGGCACCGTAGATGCCGACGAACTTGGTGTAATCGTCGATCTGCTTGCGCGGCATGCTCGCCCCGCCTGGAACGCGCAACGCAGCGATACGGCATTTCGGATCGTTGGCCGGGCCGCTGAACACCTTGAAATCGACTTCTTTCAACTGATCGGCAACGTCGACCAGTTCCAGCGGGTTACGCAGGTCTGGCTTATCGGAACCGTAACGACGCATGGCCTCTTCGAAAGTCATGTGCGGGAAATCGCCGAACTCCAGACCCAGCACTTCCTTGAACAGATTGCGGATCATTTCTTCGGTCAGGCCCATGATCTCTTTTTCATCGAGGAAGCTGGTCTCGATGTCGATCTGGGTGAATTCCGGTTGACGGTCAGCGCGCAAGTCTTCGTCGCGGAAGCACTTGGCGATCTGGTAGTAACGGTCGAAGCCGGCCACCATCAGCAGTTGCTTGAACAGTTGCGGCGATTGCGGCAGGGCAAAGAACGAACCGGCATGGGTACGGCTCGGCACCAGATAGTCACGCGCGCCTTCCGGAGTAGCACGGGTCAGGATCGGTGTTTCGACGTCGAGGAAGCCGTTTTCGTCGAGGAAGCGACGGATGCTGGTGGTCATACGCGAACGCAGACGCAGCTTCTCGGCCATTTCCGGGCGACGCAGGTCGAGGAAGCGATAGCGCAGGCGGGTTTCTTCGCCAACGTCAGAGAACTCGTTCAGCGGGAACGGCGGGGTTTCCGACTCATTCAGCACTTCCAGCTCGTAGCCCAGGACTTCGATCATGCCCGACGCCATGTTGGCGTTGGTGGCACCGGCCGGACGCAGGCGAACCTTACCGGTGATTTTGACGACGTATTCGCTGCGCACGCGATCGGCGGCGGCGAAGCTCTCGGCGCGATCCGGGTCGAATACCACCTGAGCCAGACCATCACGATCACGGATATCGAGGAAAATCACCCCGCCGTGGTCGCGACGACGGTGAACCCATCCGCAAAGGGTAATTTCCTGGCCTTCCAGGCTTTCGTTCAGTTGGCCGCAATAGTGGCTGCGCATCATGGTAGTGGTTCGCTTCTCGTAATTCGAAATTCGGTGGAGATCCCGCCGCACTCAAGCATTGTGCGACTGACGGAAACTCACGCGTGTCGTTCGACCGGGGTTTGAACCCTAGTCAGATTTGTCGCCACCGGCCAGATTCTTCTTGGTTCCGGTCTTGAAATCGGTTTCGTACCAACCGCTGCCGCTAAGGCGAAAGCCGGGCATGGACAGCTGCTTCTTGAGCTCTGGCGCCTGGCAGGCAGGGCAGTCGACCAGCGGTGCCTCGCTGATCTTTTGAATGGCTTCCAACTGATGACCACAGGAAGCGCATTGGTAATCGTACATCGGCATGGGGGGTGTCTCGGCGATCAGATTGCCACCGCGCGCAGGGCTTTGCGGCGAAAGAGCGGGATTATATCCATTAAATGCGGCCTGTGCAGCCGTAAGACTGCACAGGCCGCGACCTCGTTTGCAACCACTGTGTCAAAGCGAATTGACCGGTGTGGCTTACTTGACCCCGTTCATGACGCACACCACTCGCACCAGAGCGCTGAAATTTTTCACGCCGCCATGACGCAGATGCACCTCACGATCAACGTGGGACAACAGCGAACTGATCGAACAACAATTATCTGCGGCCATATCGCCGAGGATATTCCAGTAAACCTGCTCAAGTCGCAGGCATGTCGCGTATCCGTTCAAACGCACGGATCGGGACAACGGCTGAATCAATGACATGTCGAATTCGTTGACGAACGGATCGACTTTCAACTCATGTGGCAAGCCGACAATCCTGTCGCCCCGCCTGTCTCCTTCTACCATATCGGTGACACTCCTTTGCCATCTCTGCTTGTTTTCAAAGCCACATCCTGTGACTTCATAAAAGCGCAGACGCAAAGTTATATCCAGATGACTTGGTGACCATCACCGTAGGATAAGCCAACGACACAGGTACGAATCCGGACAGCACGCGAGCAGTCCGCAGACCTGCTCGCATGCCAGGGTTATGCTTGGAGCAAAGCGCGCAGCATCCATGCGGTTTTCTCGTGAACCTGCATGCGCTGGGTCAACAGGTCGGCAGTCGGCTCATCACTGACCTTGTCGAGCAACGGGAAGATGCCGCGCGCGGTGCGGGTCACGGCTTCCTGCCCATCGACCAGTTGCTTGATCATGTCTTCAGCGCTCGGTACGCCCACCTCTTCCTTGATAGAGGACAGACGTGCGTAAGTGGCATAGGCGCCCGGTGCCGGAAAGCCCAGCGCGCGAATGCGTTCGGCAATCAGATCCACGGCCAGCGCCAGTTCGTTGTACTGCTCTTCGAACATCAAATGCAGCGTACGAAACATCGGGCCTGTGACGTTCCAGTGGAAGTTATGGGTTTTCAGATACAGCACGTAGGTGTCCGACAGCAGACGCGACAGCCCCTCGACGATGGACTTGCGATCCTCTTCACTGATACCGATATCGATTGCCATGTTTACCCCCTAACGGCGATTGAATTCATCCAACAGGTGCAGGCCCACTCTAGCAAGGCTGTCGCCAGCCCGCAGCCTCGAAAACCTGAACAGGCTGCGACAAAAAGACCGGCGCTGTGCCGCTGGCCGGGCTGATTTGAGTAGCAGCAGGCTTTGCTGTTAAATAGGCAGTGTGTCGCTACGCCCCGTTTTTCGGGGTTTCGCGCATAGGCTGATGCCGTGTACGTGTCCACCGCCTCTTATTTTGTCCCGAAGCGAACCGTGCATCTTCAGCTCTTCCTTGTGAGCCGTTATAAAGTGAGCCATTCAAAATGTTGAAAATCGTCCACCTGCTGATGGGCGCAGCGGCATTGCTGCTGTCGTTCATACCTAGCCTGAAATCCGAAGCCGTTCCTTACCTGCAACAACCCGATGCACTTTACCTGGCCTTTTTCGGCCTGCTGAACCTGGTGATTGCTCCAGTGATTCCTTACTGGAACAAAGGCCCGCGCCAGCATCTGCAAAACCTGGTCAGCGCGCTTCTGGTGCTGACTGTCGTCCTGCAAACCTTGACCCTGATCGCGCCGATGCCCGTCATCGCCGGCCAACCAGCGGTGTTGTTCAGCCTGGTGATTGCCCTGACAGCCGTAATCCTGCACCTGGCCGTCAGCTTCTATAGATCTTCACCTGCCGCCGCGCCAACCAGCTACGACATGACCAACCGCGATACCGGCACCGTCAAGTGGTTCAACACGTCCAAAGGCTTCGGCTTTATCTCCCGGGATTCCGGTGATGATATTTTCGTGCACTTTCGCGCGATCCGTGGCGAAGGCCACCGCGTTCTGGTCGAAGGCCAGCGCGTAGAGTTCTCGGTGATGAACCGGGACAAGGGCCTGCAAGCCGAGGACGTGATCGCGGCTTTGCCGCGTCGCTGATCCCAGGCAATAAAAAACCGCGAACAGCCAGACTGTTCGCGGTTTTTTTATGCCTGCACAAAACAGTGCTGTGGCTCAATAGTGCGGGGGTGGCGCCTCTTCCTCAAAGGATTCGAACTGCCCGACCATTTCTTCCTGACGCTTGAGCAGTGCGGCCATTTGCAATTGCAGGCGCTCGACCACCCGTTGCTGCGCCACCAGCACATCGTTCAAGGCCTGAATGGTGTCATCCTGAAACGCCAAACGGCTTTCCAGATCGTTAACGCGTTGTTCCAGACTCATGACTCAGCCCTCCACAAAGGTGAAATCATCGGTCAGCACGACACGCAATCGATCGCGAATAGCGGCCACCTCTTCGCTGCCATAAGGCTTGGCCGGGTGCTTGCCCCACACAGGCGCTGGCCAGGCGGCGTCATCGCGTTTTCGCACTATCACATGCATGTGCAACTGGCTGACCACGTTACCCAACGCTGCGACATTCATTTTGTCGGCATCGAACAAGTCTTTGAGCAACTCGGCCAATGCGGTGGTTTCCAACCACAATTGCTGTTGATCGGCGACATCCAACTGAAACAACTCACTGATATCGTCACGACGAGGTACCAGGATGAACCACGGGTAGCTGGCGTCGTTGGACAGCAGCAGCCGGCAGAGCGGGAAGTCGCCGATGGCAAGGGTGTCCTGTTGTAGTCGTGAATCTAAAGCAAACACTGCGCGCACTCCCGGCTGATCTACATAATTGAGCTTAGCGGCCTCGCCCGAGGGCGGCGCGCCAAGCGACAGACAGGCAGCATACCTGCGAATGCGCCCGCCTTCACGACGGCAATGCCGTTGGGCATTCTCCGAACGCCCCGAGATGGGACATTTATCGACACCCTGCACCAACGCGGGCCCCGGATTGAAGAGCAGCACACGAAAATGACCGAAAACCCTGAAACACTTGAGACCAACCTCAACCCGAACGGTATGAATCTGGTACAGCCGTAAAATTTTTTGCACCAAAACCGCACAATACGTCTACGCTCAATGCGCAAGGCATCCGCCAAATACTCACCTGTGGGGTGAACCGGTAACGTTTTTGGTTGTCACGCGCTTGCAACGGCACGGCAACACCATAAGAACAATCGCGTCAAGCCCTGAGAACCAAGGGGCTTTTCGCCCAGTATTTATGAGGCTTTTACAGGTAAAAACAGGCGTTCAGAAAAAAAGCCACACCGAAATTGCGGTTTGTGCACGCTTGTTGCATTCGTACTCATATGGACTCTAAGCGCACCACGGGACGTGGGAGCCTTAAGACCAACAAAAACAGTGGCAAGGCTGCCCGATGGAGATTCAAGTGTTTTGCCAGGGACTCTTTTTTAGCGATGCAAAAGGCTAGAAAAACAGCGAAAAGTTGTCGGTCCGATTGCATCGGTACTGTGAATTTGCGACATCTACCCAGCCATCTGCGACAGTGTCGTAAAGAAGGTGAAAGGTTGGACTCGCAAGTATCGCCAACATTGTCAGCGTGATATAAGTTTGCGCCGACACAAAAAGAAAGAGCCGCCCAGATAATAAAACAGGTGGGACGGCAGTACTCTTCTAAAAACCAAAGGAGCAAATCACGATGCGCGTGATGAAGTGGAGCATGATCGCCCTGGCTGTTGCAGCAGGCACCTCGCAGTTCGCAATGGCGTCTTCCCAAGAGGAATCCAAAGGTTTCCTGGAAGACCAGAGTCTGAAACTGAAGACTCGTATGGAATACATGAACCGTGACTTCAAAAACGGTGCAGGCAATAGCTCTTCGGGCACTGCTGGCTATCGTCAGGACACAGGTGTCAGCCAACTGCTGACTTATGAATCGGGCTTCACTCAGGGCACCGTAGGCTTCGGTCTCGACGCCATGGCCATGGGTTCAGTCAAACTCGACGGCGGCTCGGGCCACCGCGGTAACGGCCTGTTCGCCAACGACAGCGACGGCAACCCGGAAAAATCCCAAGGTAAAATCGGTGGCGCAGTTAAGTTCCGCGTATCCGACACTGTTCTGAAATACGGTCAGCAATTCGTTGCCAGCCCGGTTTTCGCCACTGACGACAGCCGTCTGATTCCAGAAGTCGCGACCGGTACCCTGATCACTTCCAAAGAGATCAAAGGTCTGGAACTGAGCGCAGGTCGCTTCACCGCGCTGAGCAAGCAAACCGGCATGGGCCGTGACAGCGTCGGCGGTCTGCCTGATGAGAACGGCAATGGCGGCAAAGGCCTGACCAACATCAACATCTTCGGTGCCAGCTACGCGTTCACCGATAACTTCACCGCTGCACTGGCTGCATCCGACGCTGATGATTACTTCAAGAAGTACTACGTCAACGCCAACTATACCCTGCCGATCAACGACGATCAGTCGTTGAACTTCGACCTGAACGGTTATCACACCAAAGGCGAGAAACGCGGCGACCAAGTCGATGCCATCGGCGACGGCACCACTGGCGTTGACAACAACCTGTGGTCCCTGGCAGCTGCTTACAGCCTGGGCGCTCACAAGTTCACCGTTGCCTACCAGCAGTCGAGCGGCGACAACGCTTACTACTACGGCGTTGACGGTAACAGCACCATCTTCGTAGCCAACTCCATCCAGATCTCCGACTTCGTGGGCCGCGAAGAGAAATCCTGGCAGGCTCGCTACGACCTGAACATGAAAACTTACGGCGTACCGGGCCTGAGCTTCATGACCCGTTACGTGATGGGTGACAACATCAAGACCAACGGTCTGGGTGAAGGCAAAGAAAACGAGTGGAACGCCGAGTCCAAGTACGTGATCCAGGAAGGCCCGGCCAAAGACCTGTCGTTCCGTCTGCGTTATGCTATGTATCGCTCCAACGGTGCATACAGCGGCTACGCTTCTGACAACAACGACACCCGTCTGATCGTTGAGTACCCACTGAACATCCTCTAATAGGGATGCACAGCTAAAGTACTACAGAGCCCTGCTCTAAAAAAACCGCCCACCTGACTCAGGTGGGCGGTTTTTTTATGCGCGGAGTAACTTGAACTCAAAATAAAATATTAGCCAACTATCTATTAGCCAGCGAACTTTAACTTCAAGCACAAAAAACCCAAGAGTGTGAACATCTCTCGGGTTTGGTGTTAATTAACTGACCGCAAGATCAGTTATCAATAGAGTTATTGTGCAGCCGTTTCCTGAACCACACGAATGACTCGCTGTGGAAACGGAATATCAATCCCTGCAGCCTTCAAGCGATCCCGTGATTGTTCGTTAAACATGAACATCACATCCCAGTAATCCGCGGTTTTAACCCACGCTCGCAGGGAGACCGTGATCGAGCTGTCGCCCAAGGTCGAAATCACCGCCTGTGGCGCTGGATCTTGCAGAACACGCTCATCCTTGGCCAGATCCAGCAGCACCTGACGCGCTTGCTGCAGATCGGCTTCGTAATCCACACCCACATCGAACACAACCTTGCGGGTTGGCTGACGGTTGGTGTTGGTAATGATGCCGTTCGACAGGTTGCCGTTCGGCAGGATGATGGTTTTGTTGTCGCCAGTCCGCAGCACGGTGTGGAAAATCTGGATGCTGTCGACCGTACCCGACACGCCTTGCGCCTCGATCCAGTCACCGATACGGAACGGACGGAACAGCAGAATCAGCACGCCGCCAGCAAAGTTAGCCAGGCTGCCCTGCAATGCCAGACCGATGGCCAGGCCGGCAGCACCGATGGCTGCAACAAACGAGGTGGTTTCCACACCGATCATCGAAGCGACGCTGACGATCAGCAGCACTTTGAGAATGACATTGGCCAGCGTACTGATAAAACCTTGCAGCGCCAGGTCGGCGTTACGCAGAGCCAATAAGCCACCGAGCTTGCGCGTGACCTTGTTGATCAGCCACCAGCCGATGGCCAACGTGATCACTGCCAGTAGCACGCGGCTGCCGTATTCCATGATCATCGGGATCCACGCTTGGGATGCCTTGACCAGGTTATCCACTTCAGCATTCAAATCCATGTTCTATCTCCTGATTTCCGGCTACGCGGCACGCAAAGAATAAGTAGCGCAAAAATCCGCCGGGGAAAATAAATCCGAGCGAGAGAGGGTTTGCCCGTGAAAGCGGTGTCTCAGTGAACCTTATTGCTCAATGACACACCGCGTTCGTGAGCAAGCCCACTCCCACAGATTGTGCGGATAGCGCTTAGTCGCGGAAGTTGTTGAACTGCAGCGGCATGCCGAACTCCTTGGCACGCAGGGCCGCGATGGCTTCTTGCAGGTCATCACGCTTCTTGCCGGTAACGCGCACCTGCTCGCCCTGAATGGCGGCCTGAACCTTGAGCTTGGCGTCCTTGATGTGGCCGACGATCTTCTTCGCCAGTTCCTTGTCGATACCTTCCTTGAGCACGGCATCCTGTTTCATCAGCTTGCCCGATGCGTAAGCGTCCTTGACCTCAAGACACTGCACATCGATCTTGCGCTTGACCAAGGCCAGTTTGAGGATCTCGATCATCGCCTCCAGCTGGAAATCGGCTTCAGCGGTCAGGTTGACGGTCAGGTCTTTTTCCTTGAACTCGAAGCTGCCTTTGCCTTTCAGGTCATAACGACGATCGAGTTCCTTCACGGCGTTCTCGACCGCGTTGGTGAGTTCGTGTTTGTCCAGTTCGGATACCACGTCGAACGACGGCATGTAATCTCTCCAATAAAAAGGCGCGCTCGATGAGGATGGAGCGCGCTTGGCTTGCGGTTAAAATCGGGCTCATTATAACGGGTCTTTTCTTACCGACACGGCGAGCCGCACATGCCTGCAACCAATCGAGCAAAAATCTGATGTCTATCCCTTGGCATGTTCTTGGCGCCGGCAGTCTCGGCACTCTTTGGGCTGCGCGGCTGGCTCGCGCTGGCTTGCCGGTCCGGCTGATCGTGCGGGACGCGATGCGCTTGCACAGCTATCAGGCAGCCGGCGGATTAACCCTCGTGGAACAAGGACAAGCCAAGACTTATGCAGTTCCCGGCGAAACGCCGGACAGCCCGCAACCAATCCGTCGCCTGTTGTTGGCCTGCAAGGCCTACGATGCCGAAAGCGCGGTCGCCCTCCTCGCTCCGCGCCTGGCGCCGGATGCCGAATTGATCCTGCTGCAAAACGGCCTGGGCAGCCAGGACGCTGTCGCCGCGCAAGTGCCGCAAGCACGCTGCATCAGTGCCTCCAGCACCGAAGGCGCGTTCCGCGATGGCGACTGGCGCGTGGTGTTTGCCGGCCACGGTTACACCTGGCTTGGCGATGCCGCTCACCCGGTAGCGCCGATCTGGCTGGATGATCTGGAGGCAGCGAATATTCCCCATGAATGGAGCACCGACATCCTCACCCGACTGTGGCGCAAGCTGGCGCTCAACTGCGCGATCAATCCGCTGACCGTGTTGCACAACTGCCGCAATGGCGGCTTGCAGGCGCACCACTGCGAAGTGGCCACGTTGTGCGCAGAACTGGCGGAGTTGCTTCAGCGTTGCGGCCAACCGGTAGCCGCCGACAACCTGCAACAGGAAGTGGAACGAGTGATCCAGGCCACCGCCGCCAATTACTCATCGATGTATCAAGACGTGGCCAACCAGCGACGCACCGAGATCAGCTATCTATTGGGGCACGCCTGCAAAGTCGCCGCACGCCATCAACTCAACTTGCCGCACCTCAGCCAATTGCAACAACGACTGGTCGCTCATCTGCACAGCCTCGGATTGCCCAGCGACTGAGCAGCGGCTACGCTGGCCACTTGTTCCCTTGCTGCGATAAACCTGATGCCATTGCGCCAGCGCCTCGAAAACCTGCCCGTCGGCCAGAAACTGCTGGCCGCCCTGCTGGTGCTGTTGACCACTGTCTTGCTCGTCGCCAACCTGACTTTTATCAGCGCCGCTTATTACATCTCCCAGGAAAGCATGGCCCCGCAAGCCTTGCAGACCATCGGCCGGCTGATTGCCAACCCAAGTCTGGTCAGCGAAGCCCTACAATCGCCGCGCAGCGCCGAACGCCTGCTCAAGGAGCTCGACAGCTATTCACCATTGCGCGCCGCCGCCCTTTATGACGGCAATGGCGAACGACTGGCGCAAGTGCAGCATGGTGACAAGCTCAACTTGCCGGAACACGATCGGCACATCGAAGCCTGGCAACTGACCGAGTTTCGCAGCAATCAATTGATCACCCTGCCCCGCCCTGGCACTTCACCCGGTCATCTGTTGCTGGTGGCCAGCAGCGAATTGCCGATGGCGTTCTACACCGGCACGCTGACCGCGAGTCTCGGCATCCTGATTTTCAGTGTGCTGCTTTGGCTGGTGATTGCCCGGCAGATCAAACGCCTGATCACCCGCCCGATTCACGAACTTGAAGAACTCTCGCGCCAGGTCACCCGCGAAGAGAACTACGCCCTGCGCGCCTCGCGCGGTAACCACGACGAAATCGGCAGTCTTGCCGAGGCGTTCAACACCATGCTCTCGCGCATCGAAGCCCGCGAACAGCAGCTCAAACGCGCCCGCGACGACTCGCAAGCCGCTTTCGATCAAGCTCAGGGGCTGGCCGAAGAAACCCGCCACACCAACCGCAAACTGGAACTGGAGGTCCAGGTGCGCAGCAAGATCGAGAAAAAACTCACCGGTTTCCAGAACTACCTCAACAGCATCATCGACTCCATGCCCTCGGCGCTGATCGCCCTCGACGAGCAGCTCTACGTCACCCAGTGGAACCAGGAAGCCAGTGCCCTGTCCGGCACGCGACTCGACGAAGCGCTGAACCAGCCGATCTTCCTGGCGTTTGAACCGCTCAAGCCGTTTCTGCCGCAGCTCAAGGAAACCGTAGAGCAACACACGGTAGCGAAAATCGAGCGCGTAACCTGGTTCAAGGACGACGAGCCCAAGCACTACGCCCTGACGTTCTACCCGCTGATGGGCGGCGCCGGGCGTGGCGTGGTGATCCGCATCGACGACATCACCCAACGCCTGTCGCTGGAAGAAATGATGGTGCAGTCGGAGAAAATGCTCTCGGTCGGCGGCCTCGCCGCAGGCATGGCCCACGAAATCAATAACCCGCTGGGCGCAATCCTGCACAACGTGCAGAACATCCGCCGGCGCCTGTCGCCGGACCTGCCGAAGAACCTCGAAACCGCCGAACAGCTGGGCATTGAACTCGACACGGTCAACCGCTACCTGCAGGGCCGAGAAGTCCCGAAATTGCTCGATGGCATTCAGCAGGCCGGCGCCCGGGCGGCGAAAATCGTCACCCACATGCTCAGCTTCAGCCGTCGTAGCACCCGGCAACTGGCCCCGTGTGATTTGCCGGCGCTGATTGATCAAGCGGTGGAAATCGCTGGCAACGACTTCGATCTGGCCATCGGTTTTGACTTCAAGGGACAGGCGATCATCCGTCAGTTCGACCCTGCGCTCGGCCCGGTTCCAGGCACGGCCAACGAACTGGAACAAGTCCTGCTCAACCTGCTGAAAAACGCCGCGCAAGCGATTCACCAACGCGAAGACGACAGCGAACCGGGGCGAATCATTCTGCGTACCAGGCTCAATCCACCGTGGGCCGAGATTCAGGTCGAGGACAACGGCATCGGCATGAGCGAGAACGTGCGTAAACGCATTTTCGAACCGTTCTTTACCACCAAGGAAGTCGGCCAGGGCACAGGCCTTGGGTTGTCGGTGTCGTACTTCATCATCACCAATAACCACAAAGGGCAGATGGAGGTGCAATCGGCGCCGGGCCAGGACACCTGCTTCACCCTGCGCCTTCCGCTGGCCCAACCTGCGCCCGTTGCGGCTCAAACCCATCAACTATCGAGGTAACCCATGGGCTTTCGCCTGTCGAAGATTTACACCCGCACCGGTGACACTGGCGAAACCGGCCTGGGCGATGGCCGCCGCGTGCCGAAGGATCACCCACGCATCGAGGCGATTGGCGAAGTCGATACGCTGAACAGCCAGGTCGGCGTATTGCTGGCCGGCCTGATTGCCGAGCGCGAGGCCTATCCGAGCCTGAGTGAACTGATCGAGGTATTGGCGCCTTGTCAGCATCGGCTGTTCGACTTGGGTGGCGAGTTGGCAATGCCGGAATATCAGGCGCTCAACGCAGCGGAAATCGAACGGCTGGAAACGGCGATTGATGTGTGGAATGAGGAGTTGGGGCCGCTGGAGAATTTCATTCTGCCGGGCGGTTCGATGCTGATCGCTCAGGCCCATGCGTGCCGAAGCCTGGCCAGGAGTGCCGAGCGACGCTGTCAGCATTTGAACGCCATTGAGCCGTTGGCCGGGGTTGGGCTGGCATATATCAATCGGCTGTCGGATTTGTTGTTTGTCGCGGCGCGGCTGATTGCGCGGCGGCAGGGGGTGGCGGAGATTCTTTGGCAGCCTGCTGCAAAACCTTCAGGACAGTAGCGCCTGAGCGGACGCCTTCGCGCGCAAGCCCCCAGTTGATTGCATTCCAATTAAAGGAACCCGATCAACTGTGGGAGCGGGCTTGCTCGCGAAGAGGCCAGCAGCATCACCACATATTTCAGCTCTCTGGCCAGAACGCCCGAATCCCCGCCACACCCTGAGCACCAACCCCCCAAGCCTTCTCCCGCTCCGCCGGACCAACGCCGCCGAGCAGGAACACCGGTTTGCTGCAACCTTCGATCAACGCTGAAGCCTGCTCCCAGCCCAGCGGCGTCGCATCCGGGTGAGTCAACGTCGGCTGCACCGGCGACAGGGTCACGAAATCCACCCCCATCTGCTCGGCCAGAGCCAACTCTTCTGCGCTATGGCAAGACGCCGCCAACCAACGCTGCGCCGGCAACGGGCGACCCGCCGCGGCGTATTTGCGCAACTGCGCAGAAGTGATATGCCAACCCGCAGACGGGAAATCACCGAGCCATTCGAACGGCCCTTTGATCATCAACTGCGCTTTACCGGCACACAGACCGGCGGCGTCTACTGCCAGATCGCGGTACTTCGGGTCATAGCCATTGGGCGCGCGCAACTGGATCAGCTTGATCCCGCCAGCAATTGCCTTCTGGATGCCGCGCAACAACGCCGCAGTTTCCAGGTCTTGCGGGGTGATCAGGTACTCAGCAGGTAACCGCGCCGCCGCAACGATCGGCTGGTTGGCGGCCGGAAACTCATAATTCGCCAGTTCCTTGGCGCTCACCCAGACCAATGGCTGGCCTTCGGCGCCATGGGGGGCGCCGCTGAAGCTCGAGACTTCCCAGACATCCAGCAGCACCTGCTTGTCCGGATAGTCATGGCGCACTTTGATCAATGGCCGGGCAGCGCCAACGACGATACCCAACTCTTCCTGCAGCTCACGGGCCAGCGCGCTTTCAACGGATTCGCCAGCCTCGACCTTGCCACCGGGGAATTCCCACAAGCCCCCCTGGTGCTGGGTATCGGCACGACGGGCAATGAGAATCTTGCCACTGTCGTCACGGATGACGGCAGCAGCGACGTGTACACGCTTCACGGGTTCAATTCCTCCAGTCCAGCCTTCTGCCAAGCCTTGAAGGCCGGCCATTGGTAGACGGTTTCAACATAGGCTTCGTCAGCCGCGGGCAGCTTCACCTGATAGGTGTGCAGACGCACGGCAATCGGAGCGAAGAACGCATCGGCCAGGCTCACGCGGCCAAACAGGTACGGCCCTTCTTCTGTGGCGACAGCACGGCATTCGGCCCACAACGCGAGCATGCGTTCAATATCGACCTTCACCTCCGGCGGCACCGGGTTCAGCGGCGCATCGTGGCTGAGGTTGAACGGCATGTGGTTACGCATGGCGAAGAAGCCGCTGTGCATTTGTGCACAGGCGGATCGGGCCTGGGCGCGGGCCGCGATGTCAGTCGGCCAGAGTGGCTCGGACGGGAACTGCTCAGCGAGGTATTCGGCAATCGCCAGCGAATCGGCGATGGTACCGCGCGCGGTTTTCAGCAGCGGCACCTTGGCCGTCGGTGAATGCTTGAGCAGTTGCTCACGGGTGTCGGGCTTGCCGAGTTTGATCAGTTCTTCGCTGTAAGGCGCGCCGGTCAGCTCAACAGCCAGCGCAGCACGTAGCGACCATGAGGAAAGCAGTTTGTCGCCGATGATCAGGTGCAGGGACATGGTTTTGGCGCCTTTTCGTCAGAGGAAAAGCTTTGGGACTTGTGGTGTCTGGACTGCCGTCTTCGCGGGCAGCTCATACCCGGCCTGTGGATCAGGTCCGGTATTCGGCGTTGATCTTCACGTATTCATGCGACAGGTCGGTGGTCCAGATCGTTTCGCTGCAATCGCCGCGACCCAGCTCGATACGGATCGTGATCTCTTCCTGCTGCATCACCGCCGAGCCTTGCGCTTCAGTGTAGGTCTCAGCACGAGCGCCACGGCTGGCGATGCACACATCACCAAGGAACACGTCGATCTTGCTCACATCCAGTTCCGGCACGCCGGCACGGCCGACAGCGGCCAGGATGCGACCCCAGTTCGGATCGGAGGCGAACAGTGCGGTCTTGATCAGCGGCGAGTGTGCCACGGTGTAACCGACGTCCAGACACTCCTGATGATTGCCGCCGCCGTTGACTTCAACGGTCACAAACTTGGTCGCGCCTTCGCCGTCACGCACGATGGCCTGGGCCACGTCCATGCACACTTCGAACACCGCTTGCTTGAGTTTGGCAAACAGTTCGCCTTCGGCACGGGTAATTTCCGGCAGAGCCGCCTGGCCGGTGGCAATCAGCATGCAGCAATCGTTGGTCGAGGTGTCGCCGTCGATGGTGATGCGGTTGAACGACTTGTTGGCGCCGTCGAGCATCAGATTTTGCAGCACGTCGCGGGCGACTTTGGCGTCTGTCGCGATGTAGCCGAGCATGGTCGCCATGTTCGGGCGAATCATGCCTGCGCCTTTGCTGATGCCGGTCACCGTGAGGGTCACGCCGTCATGCTGGAACTGGCGGCTGGCACCCTTGGGCAGGGTGTCGGTGGTCATGATGCCGGTGGCGGCCGCTTCCCAGTTGTTTTCCGACAGATCATCCAGCGCGGCTTGCAGCGCACCTTCGATTTTCTCGACCGGCAGTGGCTCGCCGATGACACCGGTGGAGTACGGCAGAATCTGATTGGCGTCGACGCCAGTCAGCTCAGCCAATCTGGCGCAAGTGCGCTCAGCCGCGGCCAGGCCTGGCTCGCCGGTGCCTGCGTTGGCATTGCCGGTGTTGGTCAGCAAGTAGCGCACAGCGTTCTGCACGCGTTGTTTCGCCAGGATCACAGGCGCAGCACAAAAAGCGTTCAACGTGAACACGCCCGCCACGGTCGAACCCTCAGCGCAGCGCATCACCACAACATCTTTGCGCCCGGGGCGCTTGATGCCGGCCGAGGCGATACCGAGTTCAAAACCGGCAACCGGGTGCAACGTTGGCAAAGGACCAAGACCAACAGCCATGAATGCGCTCCTTACTCAATGATGTCAGCACCGCCCATCGTTGGGACGGTGGCTTGAATGGCAAAACGCCGCGACGGCAGAAGCCGGTCGCGGCGCGGGTATTTCAGCCGTTGTAACGGGTTTTACTGGATCTGCCCGTGGCAATGCTTGAATTTCTTGCCCGAACCGCAGTAGCACAGTTCGTTGCGGCCCAGCTTCTGCTCGTTGCGCACCGGAGCGGTGGCGAGGGCCACATCGACCTCTTCACCCAACGCGTCCGGTTGATCCAGACCAGGAGCTTCGGCATGTTCGAACTGCAAGCGGGCAGCCAGTGCCTCAGCTTCCTCACGCAGGCGTTGCTCTTCGGCTTCCGGATCTTCGCGGCGCACCTGAACGTGCGACAGCACGCGGATCGAGTCGCGCTTGATCGAATCGAGCAGCTCGGAGAACAGCGTGAACGACTCGCGCTTGTATTCCTGCTTCGGGTTCTTCTGGGCGTAGCCACGCAGGTGGATGCCGTGACGCAGGTGATCCATGGTCGACAGGTGATCTTTCCACAGATCGTCCAGCACGCGCAGAACGATTTGCTTCTCGAAGGAGCGCAGTGCTTCGGCACCGGCCTGATCTTCTTTCTCGTTGTACGCAGCGATCAGCTCGTTCATCAGCTTCTCGCGCAGGGTTTCTTCGTACAGGTGATCGTCTTCATCGAGCCATTGCTGGATCGGCAGTTTCACCCCGAAGTCGCTGGCAAGCGCTGCTTCCAGACCGGCCACATCCCACTGCTCTGGCAGGGACTGCGGCGCAATATGGGCGCTGATGGTCGCGTTGAGCACGTCCTGACGGAAATCGGCGATGGTTTCACCGATGTTGTCGGCGGCCAGCAACGTGTTACGCATGTGATAAATCACTTTACGCTGTTCGTTGTTGACGTCATCGAACTCGAGCAGTTGCTTACGAATGTCGAAGTTACGCCCTTCAACCTTGCGCTGCGCCTTCTCGATCGCGTTGGTCACCATGCGGTGCTCGATCGCTTCGCCCGGCTGCATGCCCAGGGCTTTCATGAAGTTCTTCACCCGGTCAGAGGCGAAGATGCGCATCAGGCTGTCTTCCAGCGACAGGTAGAAGCGGCTGGAACCGGCATCACCCTGACGGCCGGCACGACCACGCAACTGGTTGTCGATACGGCGGGATTCGTGACGCTCGGAGGCGATGACCTGCAAGCCGCCGGACTCCAGCACTTGCTGGTGACGCTTTTGCCAGTCGGCCTTGATCTGGGCAATTTGCTCAGGGGTCGGGTTTTCCAGCGAAGCGACTTCAACTTCCCAGTTACCGCCCAACAGGATGTCGGTACCACGACCGGCCATGTTGGTGGCGATGGTCAGTGCGCCCGGACGACCGGCCTGCGCAATGATCTCGGCTTCTTTTTCGTGGAACTTGGCGTTCAGAACCTTGTGTTCGATGCCTTCCTTCACGAGCAGTGCGGACATGTGCTCGGAGGTTTCGATGGTGGCAGTACCCACCAGCACCGGACGGCCAGCGGCCATGCTTTCCTTGATGTCCGCCACGATCGCCGTGTATTTCTCTTCGGCGGTGAGGAATACCAGGTCGTTGTAGTCTTTACGCGCCAACGGTTTGTTCGGCGGAATGACCATGACTTCCAGACCATAGATCTGGTGGAATTCGAACGCTTCGGTGTCGGCGGTACCGGTCATGCCGGACAGCTTGGTGTACAGACGGAAGTAGTTCTGGAACGTGGTCGAGGCCAGGGTCTGGCTCTCGGCCTGAATATTCAGGTTTTCCTTGGCTTCGATGGCCTGGTGCAGGCCTTCGGACAAACGACGGCCCGGCATGGTACGGCCGGTGTGTTCGTCGACCAGTACGACCTGGCCGTCCTGCACGATGTATTCAATGTTGCGATTGAACAGCTTGTGCGCACGCAGACCGGCATAGACGTGGGTCAGCAGGCCCAGGTTATGTGCCGAATACAGGCTCTCGCCTTCAGCCAGCAGGCCAACGCGGGTAAGCATGTCTTCAATGAACTGGTGACCGGCTTCGTTGAGTTCGACCTGACGGGTCTTCTCATCGACGGTGTAATGGCCGGCCTTGGTGACTTCGCCTTCGACTTCTTCAACGTGCAGTTCCAGCTGCGGGATCAGTTTGTTGATCTCGATGTACAGCTTGGAGCTGTCCTCGGCCTGACCCGAAATGATCAGCGGGGTACGCGCTTCGTCGATAAGGATGGAGTCGACTTCGTCGATCACGGCAAAGTTGAGTTCGCGCTGGAATTTTTCTTCCATGCTGAACGCCATGTTGTCGCGCAGGTAGTCGAAACCGAATTCGTTGTTGGTGCCGTAAGTAATGTCGGCAGCGTAAGCCGTGCGTTTTTCTTCCGGCGGCTGGAACGGCGTCACGACGCCGACAGTCAGGCCGAGGAACTCATACAGCGGACGCATCCAGTTGGCGTCACGGCGGGCCAGGTAGTCGTTCACGGTCACAACGTGCACGCCCTTGCCGGACAGTGCGTTGAGGTAAACACCCAGGGTAGCCACGAGGGTTTTACCCTCACCGGTACGCATTTCGGCGATCTTGCCTTCATGCAAGGTCATGCCACCGACGAGTTGTACGTCGAAGTGGCGCATGCCCATGATGCGCTTGCCGGCTTCACGGGCGACCGCGAAGGCTTCTGGCAACAGCTTGTCGAGGGTTTCCCCTTTGGCGATGCGGGCCTTGAACTCATCGGTCTTGGCGCGCAATTGATCGTCCGAAAGGGCCACCATTTGCTCTTCGAAGGCATTGACGAGCTGCACCGTCTTGAGCATGCGTTTGACTTCACGCTCGTTCTTGCTTCCAAAAAGTTTCTTTAACAAAGGCGCAAACATATCGGCAGGATCTTCCACACTAAAGGGATGGAGGGCGGCCCCGTGAGTCGCCCGTGCAGCCCTCATGGCCGCATGCGAACGAGCATTCTACCCGGAAACGGTGGTGAGGAAAGTGGCGATGTTCCACGATGCTGGCACTGCGCTTTGACGGGGCTCACTTGAAATAGGGGCGTTTTGCTCAACTTCAAGTCATGCAGAAAAGAAGTTAGTGGTTGATTTAATGGGCAAAGCAGGGGCAAAAGCAATGGGCGAGTGATCTCGCTGCTTTCTGCTACCATGGCGCTTCTGTTACTTCAGGTGTTCGATCATGGCATTTCGCCCTCTTACGGCCAGAGCACCCGCCGTTCTACTGCGCGAAGCCAAGCCGCTCAAAGCCATCCTCGGCCATGCCCAGCGTTTGGGTCATTTGCAGCGTCTACTTGAAAGCCAACTGCAACCCGCTGCCCGCGAACACTGCCATGTCGCTTCGTGGCGTGAAGGCAGTCTGTTGCTGATTGTCACCGACGGCCACTGGGCCACACGCCTGCGTTATCAGCAAAAGCGTCTGCAACGGCAATTACAAATGTTCGACGAGTTCGCCAGCCTGACGCGGATTCTGTTCAAGGTGCAACCGCCAACGGTTCAGCGTGGCGCGAGCGGGCATACCATGGACCTGTCGACGGATGCAGCGGCGACGATTCAGGCGACGGCGGACGGGATCACTGATCCGGGTTTGCGCGCAGCGCTGGAGCGCCTTGCCGCGCACGCCAAAGCCAAGACCTGACATCGATCTGACGGGGAGCGAGCAAGCCCGCTCCCACCGGTTGATCAGCGGCGTTTGCTGCCGCCGAGCAGGGAGCCCATCAGGCCGCGTACCAGTTGCTTGCCCAGGTTGTTGGCAGCCTGGCGCATGGCCGATTTCAGCGCCTGCCCTGCCGCCGTACCAAGAAACTCCCCTGCCCTGTCGGCCAGACCAGGCTCTGGTACTGCTGGCTTGCCCGCTGGTGTTTCAGGCTCCGGCGCCAGGTTTTTGCGTCCCATGAGAATTTCATAAGCCGACTCCCGGTCAATCGGTTTGTCATACCGGCCCTTGAACGGTGAGCCGGCTATCAGCATCGTGCGCTCGGTTTGCGACAACGGCCCGATTCGTGACTGCGGCGGCGCGACCAGCACGCGCTCAACCATTTGCGGCGTGCCCTTGTCCGCGAGTGTGCCGACCAGCGCCTCGCCGATACCCAACTCAGTCAGCACCGACAAACTGTTGAACGCAGGGTTGGGCCGGAACCCGTCCGCCACTGCGCGCAGGGATTTCTGCTCTTTGGTGGTGAAGGCGCGCAACCCGTGCTGGATGCGCAAACCAAGCTGCGCCAGCACATCGTCCGGCAAGTCAGCCGGTGATTGGGTGACGAAATACACACCGACACCTTTGGACCGAATCAACCGCACCACCTGTTCCAGGCGCTCTTGCAAGGCTTTGGGTGTGTCGCCGAACAACAAATGCGCCTCATCGAAAAACAGCGCCAGCAGCGGTTTATCCGCGTCACCGCGCTCTGGCAGTTGTTCGAACAACTCGGCCAGCAGCCACAGCAAGAACGTCGCGTAGACCTTCGGCGCCTCATGCACCAGACGGCTGGCGTCAAGCAGATGAATGCGCCCACGGCCATCGGCGGCCGGTTGCAGGATGTCTTCAAGTTGCAGTGCCGGCTCGCCAAACAAGGCTTCTGCGCCCTGCTGTTCCAGGGTTGCCAGCCGACGCAATAGCGCCTGACTGGAACCGGTGGTCATCAGCGCGGCGTCGTCTCCCAACATTTGCGGATTGTCTTTGAGGTGATTGAGCAGCGCTTTCAGGTCCTTCAGATCCAGCAACAACAGCCCCTCACGATCCGCGACTTTGAACGCGGCATACAGCGCCGCTTGCTGGCTGTCGGTGAGTTCCAGCAGGCTGCCGATCAGCAGCGGGCCCATCTCACTTAACGTGGTGCGCAGCGGATGGCCCGACTCGCCGTGGATGTCCCACAACGTCACCGGATAAGCCTGCGGTTTGTAGTTGAGCCAAGGCATCCCGGCAATGCGCTCGGCGACTTTGCCCTGGGGGGTGCCGGCAGCACCAAGGCCGCACAGATCACCCTTGATGTCGGCAGCGAATACCGCCACGCCCGCGTCGCTGAAGGCTTCGGCCAGACGCTGCAAGGTGACGGTTTTACCCGTACCGGTCGCGCCGGCGACCAGCCCGTGTCGATTCGCCAGACGCATGGCCTGGGCGATCGGTTGCCCCGCGAGATCGGCGCCGATTACGAGTTGCGATGAGTCAGGCATTTTGTCACCCGTTGGTTAATCTTTGATTCTGCATGGCCGATAAAGAAAGGTGAGAGCCCGACCAAAAGTCAGGACAGACATTTCCCTAAGGAGAGACGGAAATATCAGCTTACTTTCATCCTTGCCCATTGCGCATGTTTCTATAAAAGCACGCCCTGGACATTAAGACCTTAGCGGAACCCCAAGCCATGAACAAAAATCTGCGCTTCAGCCATAAAATTTTGCTTGCCGCCGCCCTCATCGTCATTGCTGCCTTCGCCTCGTTCACGCTGTATAACGACTGGCTCCAGCGCAATGCGATTCGAGATGACCTGAACAACTACCTCAACGAAATGGGCGAAGTCACCGCCGGCAATATTCAGACGTGGCTCAGCGGCCGCATTCTGCTGGTCGAGAACGCCGCCCAAAACATCGCCATCAACCCCGAACCCGCCAATGTCGCCAGTCTGCTGGACCAGAAGGCCCTGACCTCGACGTTCATGGCCACCTACCTGGGCGATGCCACCGGTCATTTCACCATCCGCCCGGACGTGAAGATGCCGGACGGTTTCGATCCACGGGTTCGCCCTTGGTACAAAGGTGCCGAGAGCAGCAGTACCCCGACCCTGACCGAGCCCTACATCGACGCGGCCACCGGCCAACTGATCATTTCCATTGCCACCGCCTCGAAAAAGGCCGGCCAGAGCGTCGGCGTGGTTGGCGGCGACTTGAGCCTGCAATCGCTGGTCGACACCCTCGCCGCCCGGGACTTCGACGGCATGGGTTATGTGTTCCTGGTCAGCGCCGACGGCAAGATCCTCGTGCACCCGGACAAAGCGCTGGTGATGAAATCGCTGAAAGAAGCGTATCCGCAGGACACCCCGCGCATCAGCAGCGACTTCAGTGAAATCACCGTCGATGGCAAAACCCGCATCGTCACTTTTGCCCCGATCAAAGGCCTGCCGTCGGTGAACTGGTACATCGGCCTGTCGGTGGACAAGGACAAAGCCTTCGCGATGCTCAGCCAATTCCGCGCCTCGGCAGTGATTGCGACGGTTATCGCGGTAGCCATCATCATTGCCCTGCTCGGCATGCTGATCCGTATCCTCATCCAGCCACTGCACGTCATGACCCGCGCCATGGAAGACATCGCCGATGGTGAAGGCGACCTGACCAAACGCCTGACCATCGTCAATAACGATGAGTTCGGCACCCTCGGCACCGCGTTCAACCGCTTCGTCGAGCGCATCCACCGCTCGATCCGCGAAGTGTCGTCGGCCACAGGGCAAGTCAACGAAGTCGCGCTGCGCGTGGTCGCCGCGTCGAACTCGTCGATGTACAACTCCGATCAGCAAGCTTCGCGCACCAGCAGTGTCGCCGCCGCGATCAATGAGCTAGGTGCC
The DNA here is from genome assembly GCF_963971015.1 of Pseudomonas sp. RA_15y_Pfl2_54. Classification (NCBI taxonomy): domain Bacteria; kingdom Pseudomonadati; phylum Pseudomonadota; class Gammaproteobacteria; order Pseudomonadales; family Pseudomonadaceae; genus Pseudomonas; species Pseudomonas sp. RA_15y_Pfl2_54. Next base: position 81,980 of record NZ_CAXAPN010000013.1, on the reverse strand, counting down.
GCGGCTCAGGAAATCGCCCGCAATGCCGCGCAAGCCTCGAATCAGGCCAGCGATGCCCGCGGCCTCGCTGAGGACGGCCAGCAAGTGGTGGATCGCAGCATCAAGGCGATGAATCAACTGTCGAGCATGCTCAGCGCATCGAGCAGCAACATTGAGTCGCTGAACAGCAAAACCGTGAACATCGGCCAGATTCTCGAAGTGATCACCAGCATTTCCCAGCAAACCAACCTGCTGGCACTCAACGCTGCGATCGAAGCGGCGCGTGCCGGCGAGGCCGGTCGTGGTTTTGCCGTGGTGGCGGATGAAGTGCGTAACCTGGCACACCGCACCCAGGAATCAGCGCAACAGGTGCAGACCATGATCGAGGAGTTGCAAGTCGGCGCCCGTGAGTCGGTGAGCACCATGAGTGACAGCCAGCGTCACAGCCAGGACAGCGTGGAGATTGCCAACCTCGCGGGTGAGCGTTTGAACAGTGTGACCCAGCGCATTGGCGAGATCGACGGGATGAACCAGTCGGTGGCCACCGCGACCGAAGAGCAAACGGCCGTGGTCGAGTCGATCAACGTGGACATCACCGAAATCAACACGCTGAATCAGGAAGGCGTTGAGAACCTGCAGGCGACGTTGCGTGCCTGTTCGGATCTGGAGCAGCAGGCTTCGCGGTTGACGCAGTTGGTGGGCAGTTTCCGCATTTAAGATCAAAAACCTCCCCCCTCACCCCAAGGTGTGAGGGAAAAGGGCGCCGATCTTCAAGCGTTTCAAACCTGAGTTGGGCTCAAACTCTCAGGTCGATGTATCAAGCCCAAACACTTCGCGCAGCCCTCTCCTTCCGGGAGAGGGCTGCGCTTCGTTGCACCGCACAAATCCCGACCGAACATCTATTGTGGATAAAGGTCAACCAAAGGAGAGCAACGCTGCGGAGGGACGATCACTGTGCACATCGCCGATATCACCATGTTCTATGCCCCGGCCAGCGGTGGCGTACGCACTTATCTTGACGCCAAACACCGCCGGTTGGGCGTCAAACCCGGGACTCGTCACAGTCTGCTGATCCCGGGCGCGCATTTCGGTGAAAACGATGGTGTTTATACGGTTCCCGCTCCCGCCCTGCCCTTTGGCAAGGGTTACCGCTTCCCCGTGCGTTTGGCCCCTTGGCGAAACGTCCTGCAGGACTTGCAGCCCGATCTGATTGAAGTGGGCGACCCGTACCTCACCGCATGGGCCGCACTGGATGCCCGGCGCCAACTGGATGTACCGGTGATCGGTTTTTACCATTCCGACCTGCCGCTGCTGGCCAGTAACCGCATGGGACATTGGGTTACGCCCAACGTCGAGGCCTATGTCACCAAGCTCTACGGCAACTTTGATCGGGTACTGGCGCCGAGCCAGGTTATGGCTGACAAGCTGACGGGCCTGGGGGTGCGCAACGTCTTCGTGCAACCGCTGGGCGTTGACCTGCAAAACTTCCACCCGGGCGCCGCTGATCCAGGCTTGCGCGCCCAACTGGGGATCGCCGAAGACACGCGCCTGCTGATCTTCGCCGGGCGCGGCTCGAAAGAGAAAAACCTGCCGGTCCTGCTCAAATGCATGCAACGCCTCGGCCCGCGCTATCACCTGCTGCTGGTGGGTTCATCGATGCCCGCCGTGGTGCCGGACAACGTCAGCGTCATCAATCAATTCTGCCCGGCACCGACCATTGCCCGACTGATGGCCAGTGCCGATGCCTTGGTGCATGCCGGCGATCAGGAAACCTTCGGTCTGGTGATCCTCGAAGCCATGGCCTGCGGTATTCCGGTTGTGGCGGTGGCGGCCGGGGCTTTTCAAGAGATCGTGCCAGAATCCTGCGGCCTGCTGTGCGCACCGAACAACCCACAAGCCATGGCCAACGCCGTGCACGAGTTGTTCAGTCGCGACAGCGCAAGACTTGGCCAACAGGCGCGCCAACATGTCGAACGGCATTACGCCTGGGACACCGTGGTCGACAGTTTGCTGAGCCACTACCACGCCGTCCTCGGCCATGTGACACGGAAGGTGGCCAATGGCTGATTCCCTGAATCGCCCCGCCGTACTGCTGACGCTGCACGACGTGGCCCCCTCTACCTGGGCGGATTACCGACCTTTAGTAGAAACAGTCGATGCTTTAGGCAACGTGCCGATGACCTGGCTGGTGGTACCGGATTTTCATCGCCGTGATGCCCTTGACGCTCACCCGGACTTTCGTCGACTGCTGAGCACCCGCCTCGCACGCGGCGATGAACTGGCTTTGCACGGTTATTTTCATGATGACCAGGAACCTGACCCGACCACGCCACGCGATTGGTTCATGCGCCGTCTCTATACCCATGAAGGCGAGTTCTATCGTTTATCCCACAACGCCGCGCTCGCCCGCCTGCGCACCGGCATTGAACTGTTCCAGCGCTACGATTGGCCGCTGCACGGCTTCGTTGCTCCAGCCTGGTTGATGAGCGAAGGCACGCGACAAGCTCTGCGCCAATTACCGCTGCGCTACACCAGCGATCCTCAGCACCTTTATCGTCTGCCGGACTTCACCCCTGTCGATGCGCCGGGGCTGGTATGGAGTGCGCGCAGCGCCTGGCGTCGTGGTCTGTCGAAGATGGTCAGCGATCAGCGCGAACACCGCTGGCGTCACGCCCCAGTGATTCGTCTAGGCTTGCACCCGGTGGACATGCGTCATGGCTACTCCCGCGATTACTGGCTCAATACCCTCCTGCGGCTGCTGGCGTCAGGACGAGTGCCGATGACCAAGGTGAACTGGCTTGCACAACAGCGCGGTCAACGGGAACGTGCCACATGAGTCGCGGCCTTGTGTTGTTGCTTGGTCTGTTCGCAGCCGTGCTGATCCCGCTGCTGCTCGGCGGCAGCGGAATCTGGGCGCGCTTGCAAAACTTTCCGCTGCAATGGCTGCTGATCATGTTCGCCATGATTCTGCTTTGCTGGGGCATCAACACCCTGCGTCTGCGCTTATTGCTCGGCGATCAGCGTAATCGCATCACGCCGATGAAGAGCCTGGGCGTGGTCATGGCCGTTGAATTCGCCTACTGCGCGACACCGGGCGGCAGTGGCGGCCCCCTGACGATCATGGCCCTACTGGGCCGCTGCGGCGTGCGCCCGTCCCGCAGCAGCGCCGTGTTTGCCATGGATCAGTTGAGTGACCTGCTGTTCTTTCTGTGCGCCTTGAGTGGCATTCTGATTTACGCCGTGTTCCGGCACCTGAGTGATCGTCTCGAATGGCTTTTAATCGTCAGCGCCGTATCGTTGTTCGGCGGGCTGTTCAGTTGCGTACTGCTGGCGCGATACCACCGCCCACTGATTCGCCTGAGCGGACGGCTACTGGCCAGAATGAACGTGCCCGCGAGCACGCGCCGTCGCTGGACGCGCAAGGTGCTGCACTTTCTCGCCGACTTCATCAATGCTCTGAAGTTGCCCTGGCAGACGTTGAGCAAAGTGTTCGCCCTCACCTGCGTGCATTGGCTGCTGCGCTACAGCGTGCTGTATCTGGCGTTGCGTGGACTGGGCGCGGACTTGCAGTGGGCCTGGAGTTTTCTGGTGCAGATGCTCTCGCTGGGCGCCGGACAGCTCAGTCTGTTACCCGGTGGCGCGGGCGCTGCGGAGTTGACCTCGGCGGCACTGTTGGCGCCAATGGTGGGAAAATCCACCGCGGCGGCGGCCATTCTGATCTGGCGGGTGGTGACGTACTACTTCTATCTACTGGTCGGCGGCCCGGTGTTCCTGTTGATGCTAGGCAGACCACTGCTCAAGAAGCTGATGAAGGCGCGGCAGGCTTCTTAGGCCCATCCTGCTCTTCTTTTATTTGCTCCCACAACTCGGCGGCGCCGGGAAACTCCGTCCCATCCTCCTCCCTCATGTCATCCGGGTCATAACGGCTCAAACAACCTTCCCCCAAGGTGGCAGGCGCTTTGGAAGTGGCTTTGTCCAGTGGATCGCTCATGGCATTTCCTCAAGGGCTGAAACGGCGAAGGGCCTGGAGCGATTGAACGCCCAGGCCCTTCGATATTCAAGCATGCGTGAGTTCGATCAGAACACCACGGTCTTGTTGCCGTGCACCAGCACCCGGTCTTCCAGGTGATAACGCAAGCCGCGAGCCAATACCATTTTCTCGACGTCACGACCGAAACGCACCATGTCTTCGATGCTGTCGCTGTGGCTGACGCGGACAACGTCCTGCTCGATGATGGGACCGGCGTCCAGCTCTTCGGTCACGTAGTGGCAGGTCGCACCGATCAGCTTCACGCCGCGCAGAGAGGCCTGGTGATACGGTTTGGCGCCCACGAACGACGGCAGGAAGCTGTGGTGAATGTTGATGACCTTGTGTGCGTATTCACGGCACAGTTCCGGCGGCAGGATTTGCATGTAGCGCGCCAGCACCACCACTTCAGCGTCGTGCTGTTTGACCAGACGCGACACTTCGGCGAACGCCGGTTGCTTGTCCTGTGGATTGACCGGGACATGGTAATAAGGAATGCCGTGCCACTCGACCATACTGCGCAGGTCGTCGTGGTTGGAGATGACGCAGGAGATTTCGCAGTCCAGTTCGTCGCTGTGCCAACGGTGCAACAAGTCAGCCAGGCAATGGGATTCGCGGCTGGCCATCAGCACAACGCGCTTCTTCTGCTCGGTGTCAGTGATGCGCCAGTCCATCGAGAACTCTTCGGCGATCGGCGCAAACTTCTCGCGCAATACGTCGATACCGAACGGCAGCGAATCGGCACGAATCTCGTGACGCATGAAGAACCAGCCGACCTGATTATCCGAGTGGTGGCTTGCTTCAGTGATCCAGCCATTGTGGGCTGCCAGAAAATTACTGACTTTGGCAACAATGCCAACGCGGTCCGGGCAAGAAATCACCAGCCGAAAAGTGCGCATGAGGGGGAACTCCAGAACTTCGCAAAGGCCGCCATTCTAGCGACTGCGCAGGAAAACTGCAGTATTGATGAACGCAGGCATCGACGCGGCCCCTGACGCACATTTTTGTGCGCAGGGCGATCATTGTTTGATCAGATAACTGTGAATATCCGTGATGACTGCATCACATTATTTAACTGAACATTCAATCTGCAGCTAAATCCCGTAACTAATTTAAATAAAAACGCCGGTTAAATGTTTACTTGATGAAACAGCCTGACTATTATTGCGGCACTGTCCCTGCCATTCAGCACTTTACTAAGGTAGTAATCATGTCCTTGATCAACGAATATCGCGCCACCGAAGAAGCTATCAAAGAGCTGCAAGCCCGTTTGAAGAACCTGTCCGAAGACGACAAATTGCAAGCCGAGCTGGAATTCGAAGGCAAGCTGCGCACCCTGATGGGCGAATACTCCAAATCCCTGCGTGACATCATCGCGCTGCTGGATCCGGATTCGAAAACCAAAGCCCCACGCGGCGGCGCAGTAAAAACTACCGGCACCAAGCGTGCTCGCAAAGTTAAACAATACAAAAACCCGCACAACGGCGAAGTCATCGAAACCAAAGGTGGCAACCACAAGACTCTGAAAGAGTGGAAACTCAAGTGGGGCGGTGACGTGGTTGAAGGCTGGGCTACCCTGCTGGGCTAAGCCGCAGCGCCTTCGCAGAGCAATCCGCGAAAAAAGAAACGCCAGCCAATGCTGGCGTTTTTTTATGCCTGGGATTTAGACCCGGTCATGTTCGATTTCAAAGATTCAATCGTTTGCGTAATGCCTGGACATGATTCTGCCATTCATTGAGAACCACTCTCTGCTCCGGCGTGGCATTAAGCGTCCATTGCTCTGCGCTCTCTGTAAAAGATTGAAAGGTATTCGGTGCGCCCCATTCCGGCTCGGACAACCGTTGCTGACAAAATATTCTCCAGCGCTCTTGCTCTTCAAAAGTCAACGTTTCAGGAAAGTTGCGTGCTCGATAGCGAAAGAGTAATTCAGGCAAACGTTCATCATCGAAAGGCCATTGCTCTTGCGCTAATTGAGCAGGATCGGCCGCTCTCACTTGCTCACATAGACGCCGGTCGCGGTCACCGATAAATCCGTCGTACAACTGTTGTTCCGGATCCTCGCTCGGGGTGAAATCTTCGCTGGCATAAATTGCCGCCACTTTATCTTTCCAAACTTGTTGTGCGTCAGTTAGCCGCAGCGCTCGCGCCTGATAAAGCGCCATGTCCAACCCCAACCGTTGCTGATCCTGTGCACGCAATACCGACAGTGGCGCCACCACCGGGCAACGGTTGATATGAATCAGCTTGAGCGGCACTGGTAACTCACCTTCCAGCAAATCGTCACGACGGGTGTACAGACGCTGCCGCAAGGCGTGTGCATCCAGGTCGAGCAAGCCCTGCGGATCAAGGTGCAGGTCGCAGACGATCAAGGCGTTGCGGTTTTTCGGGTGCCAGGCCAGCGGCAGCACCACACCGACATAACTGCGCGCCGCCGAGAATCGCCCGCTAATGTGCACCAAAGGCTGCAACAGGCGAATCTGATCCATGACTTTTTGCTTGCTGCGTAACTGGAACAGCCAGTCATACAGTTTTGGCTGTTTCTCGCGGATCAACCGCGCCAGGGCGATGGTCGCGCGCACGTCCGACAACGCTTCATGGGCATTGCCATGATCAATATTGTTGGCGGCCGTCAGACGTTCGAGCTTGAGCGTTACCCGCCCCTCTTCATCGGTCGGCCAGACCAGGCCTTCCGGGCGCAGCGCACAGGCGGCACGTACCACGTCGATCAGATCCCAGCGACTGTTGCCGCCCTGCCATTCACGGGCGTAAGGATCGAAGAAATTGCGATACAAGCTGTAGCGCGTCATCTCGTCGTCGAAGCGCAAGGTGTTGTAACCCGCACCGCAAGTGCCAGGGGCGGCCAGTTGCGCGTGCACCCGGGTCATGAAATCGGCTTCGCTCAAACCCTTTTCGGCGAGTTGGCCTGGGGTGATGCCAGTGATCACGCACGCCGCCGGGTGCGGCAGGATGTCTTCGCTGGGTTGGCAGTAGAGGTTGACCGGCTCATCGATTTCGTTGAGGTCGTGGTCGGTGCGAATCCCCGCAACCTGCAGCGGACGGTCGCAACGGGGATTGATGCCAGTGGTTTCGTAGTCGTACCAGAAGATGGAAGTCACGGGCGGTTCCTGAACTGAAGATCGGCAAAGTCTAGGCGTTCAACCGCGGTGGCGGCCAGCCTTGCGTCATTCAAGCACTTCGCGCCACACGCGGTGCAATACATAGTTATGTCGTTTTCCCCCGAGAGGCTGCTAGCATCGGGTTCACTTGCACCCCGAACAGGCGAACATCAGGTAGCCCATGCTCGAACCCACAGCACCGCCAAGGAAAGCATCGCTGGCCCCGCCGCTGGATACGCGGCATCAGGTCGAAACACCGGAAGGCATCGACTTGCCCTTGCGTCCGGCCGGGTTGATGGTGCGGTCCATCGCCTTCGCGATTGATCTGGGCCTCCGCGGCGTGCTCATGGGCGTGCTGTTTATCGTGCTGGCATTTCTCGGCAAGCTCGGCATGGGCCTCGGCTCGCTTTTGCTGTTCGCGATCAGTTGGTGGTACATGGTGCTCTTTGAAGTGCTGCGTCAGGGACGTTCGCCGGGCAAACAATGGATGGGGCTTCGCGTGGTGCACGATGACGGCACCCCCATCGGCTGGTCGGCCTCCCTGCTGCGCAACCTGCTGCGCTTTGTCGATCTGCTGCCATTCGGTTACTTCCTCGGCGCCATCAGTTGCCTGCAACACCCGACCTTCAAACGTCTGGGCGACATCGCAGCCGGCACATTGGTGGTCTACAGCGAACGCCCGCTCAGTCGTCCGCAACTGTCTGATGCCGAACCTCGACGCTCACCGGTGCCCCTGACACTCGCCGAACAACGCGCCGTGCTGGGCTTTGCCGAGCGCCAAGGAGAGTTATCGCCTGCACGGGTCAATGAACTGGCGGCCCTGCTCGCCCAGCCATTGCACATTCCAGCGCCCAAGGCTGTGGCTGAACTCAATGGCATCGCTCGCGGCTTGTTGGGCCCGACATGAAACAAAGCCTTTTCGAAACGCGGCACAAGGCCGAATGGGAGCGTTTTGCACTGGCCCTTGAACGCCTTGAGCGCGGCAAGGAGACTTCGCAAGTCGCCGGTTTCCCCAAAGCCTACCGCCGGCTTTGCCAGCATCTGGCGTTGGCGCAGGAACGCGGCTACAGCAGTTTCCTCATTGATTCGCTGCAACAACAAGTGCTGCGTGGGCATCAACAGCTTTACCGTCACCGCAGTCGACTCGGCGCCAATCTGCTGAGTTTCATCCTCGCCGACTTCCCCCGCCTGGTCCGTGCCGAATGGCCCTTTGTGCTGGTCGCCAGCCTGCTGTTCTTCGGCAGCCTGATGGGCGTCGGCGTGTTGGTGTATTTCTTTCCCGAACTGGTCTACAACCTGATCCCCGCCGATCAGGTGCGCGAGATGCAAGGCATGTACGACCCGGTCGCCGGACACCTCGGGCGTCCCGCCGAACGCGCGGCCAGCGAAGACTGGGTGATGTTCGGTTACTACGTGATGCACAACATCGGCATTGCCTTTCAGACTTTCGCCAGTGGCTTGTTGCTAGGCGTCGGCAGTGCCTTCTTTCTTTTTTACAACGGCATGGTCATCGGCGCGGTGGCCGGGCACCTCAGCGAGATCGGTTTCGGCCAGACCTTCTGGTCATTCGTCATCGCCCATGGCGCCTTTGAACTCAGTGCCATCGCCCTCGCCGGGGCCGCCGGCCTGGAACTCGGCTGGGCATTGATCGCGCCCGGGCGGCTGACCCGCAGCGAAGCGCTGAAACGCGCCGCACGCAAAAGCGTGTTGCTGGTCTGCGGCGTGATGTTGTTCCTGTTGATTGCCGCGTTTATCGAAGCTTATTGGTCGTCGAAAACCAGCGTCACACCACTGACCAAGTATCTGGTCGGCGCCGCGCTTTGGGCTCTGGTCGCGGTCTATCTGTTGTTCGCCGGAAGGACCCGCCATGCGCCTGAGTGACGCCACTGTGGTGATTCGCCCGCGCACGACCTGGGAAGCCATGGACCTGGGCGTGCTGATGAGCCAGCAACATCGGCGTCTGCTGATGACCAGTTGGGCGATTGTCACCCTGCCGCTGTTCGCCTTGCTCAGTCTGTTGCTGTGGAATTCGCCGTCACTGGCGGTGTTTATCTTCTGGTGGCTGAAACCGGCGTATGAACGCCTGCCGCTGTATATCCTGTCGAAAGCGCTGTTTGGCGAAACGCCGACACTCAAGCAAGCCCTGCGCGAATGGCCGCGCCTGCTCAAACCGCAACTGCTGGCCAGCCTGACCTGGCGCCGTCTGAGTTTCAGCCGCAGCTTCCTGCTGCCGGTGGTACAACTCGAGGGCCTCGACGGCAGCGCCAGACAACAGCGTCTGCACGTGCTCCTGCAACGCAACGCAGGTAAAGCGCAGTGGTTGACCATCATCGGCGTGCACCTGGAAACCGCGTTGTGGATCGGCCTGATGGTGCTGTTCTACATGCTGCTGCCGCAGCAAATCGAAACGGACTGGAGCTGGCAGTCGCTGATACTCGCGGCGGATCAAGACTGGCGCTGGCTCGAACACCTGACCAATGCCTTCTACGCGCTGGTGCTGGTGGTGTGGGAGCCGATCTATGTCGCCTGCGGCTTCAGTCTTTATCTGAACCGGCGCACACAACTGGAAGCCTGGGATATCGAACTGGTGTTTCGTCGCTTGCGACAGCGCCTGAACAACGGTGTATTGGGAGTGCTGCTGGCAGTTTTTCTGGTGCTGCCGAATGTGCCTTCGACCTGGGCTGATGAACCGGATGACAGTCCACAGGCACCGCGACTGTTGAATCAGCCTCTGACCAGTCAGGCCTCACGGGACAGCATCAAGGCACTGCTTGAGCAACCGCCGTTCAAGAACAAGGAATCCGTCACCCGCTATCGCTTTAGCGACGACCCGGCGAAACCTGCCCAAGCGCAAACACCGGGTGAAGCGCCGCAGTGGCTGAAAACCCTTTTGGGCTGGCTCGACGGGCAACACTTGAATGGACTGGCGAAGATTATTGAAGTGCTGTTGTGGGGCACGGTGATTGCTGCGTTCGGCTGGCTGATCTGGCGTTATCGCGACTATCTGCAAGCGTTCGTCAGCCGCCGCCCCAGACTGTCTGCCAAACCGAAACGCGCGCTGCCGCAACAAGCCTTCGGCCTGGATTTGAACCGCGACACCTTGCCTGACGACATTGCAGGCAGCGCCGAACAACTCTGGCCAAGCCAACCCCGTGCAGCGCTGGGCCTGCTGTATCGAGGGCTGCTCAGCCATCTGCTCCACGACTTCGATATGACCCTGAAACCCGCCGATACCGAACTTCAGGTACTCGCGCACGTTGAACAATTGCAACGCCCGGAACTGCTCGCCTTCAGCCGCAGCCTGACCACCCATTGGCAGAACATGGCCTATGGGCATCGCGTCCCGGCAGCCCCCTTGAAGCAGGAGCTGTGCGATGGCTGGCGTGCCTTGTTTGGTCCCGGAGCCGCCCGTTGAATCGCCGGACACTGTGGTGGGTGGCTGCGTTGATCGCCCTGTTGATCGGCACGCTGAGCGTGTTCCTCTACCTCAACGCCACGCCTTATCAGGAAGAAGTCGATCACGGCCCCTCTCCCGCCGCGCAAGCGAATCCGTATCTGGCCGCCGAGCTGTTTTTACGTGAACGCGGGCTCAACGTCAGCCATGCCGAAAGCCTCGCGGCTCTCCCCGATATCGATCCACGCCGCCACACGTTGCTGTTGTTCAACGACCGCTCACGCATGACCCCGCGTCAGGTTGACCAAGTGTTGAACTGGACCCGGGCCGGTGGGCGACTGGTGTTCGTCGCCGAATCGCTGTGGGATGAGCAGAGCAAACAAAGCAACGATCTGTTGCTCGATCGCGTGCAACTGCATCAATCCCTGAGCAAGGATCTGAAAGACGTACCCGCAGACGCTGAACCAGAGCGCTTCCCGAAACTGACCAAACTCTATCTGGAAGACGAAAACGCACCGGCCTACGCCGGCTTCGACACCGACTTCCACCTCGACGACCCGAAGAACCTCGCGCAAGCCTGGGCCAACAGCGCCAAGGCCACGCACATGATGCAACTGCCCTATAGCCTTGGCACGATCACCGTGGTCACCGACGCCGAGTTGTGGAAGAACAAGACCATCAGCCAATACGACAATGCCTGGCTGCTCTGGTATCTGAGCGCTGACACCGATGTCACGCTGATCTACGACACCGAGCACGATGGCCTGCTGAGCTTGCTCTGGCGCTACTTCCCGCAAGCCATTGTCGCCTTGCTCGCGTTGATCGGTCTGTGGCTCTGGCATGTCGGCGTGCGTCACGGCCCACTGCAATTACCCGCCCCGAGTGGACGCCGGCAATTGCAGGAACACCTGCGCGCCAGCGCCGATTTTCTGTTGCGCCACAACGGCCAGCAGGCGCTGCTGCAAGCACTGCAACAGGATGTGCTGCGCCGCGCCCGTCGCCGTCACCCCGGCTTTGATCAATTGAACGTTGCCGAACAATGGCTGGCGTTGTCGCGCCTGACCCGACAACCCACCCGCGCCATCAGCCAGGCCCTGAGCCCGGTGTCGGATCGACGCTTATCCAGTGCCGATTTCTGCCGCCAGGTCGCCCACCTGCAAACCTTGAGGAACACGCTATGACTGAACAGATCGAGCCCGGCAGCGCCAGCCACGCCGCCCAGCAACGCCAGCGCGCCAGTCAATTGGCTCAAGCGGTGCGCGGCGAATTGCACAAAGCCGTGATCGGCCAGAACGCGGTGATCGACGACGTGCTGACCGCGCTGATCGCCGGCGGCCATGTGTTGCTTGAAGGCGTTCCCGGTCTGGGCAAAACCCTGCTGGTGCGTGCCTTGGCGCGGTGTTTCGGCGGTGAGTTCGCGCGCATTCAGTTCACCCCGGACCTGATGCCCAGCGACGTCACCGGCCACGCCGTGTACGACCTGCACACCGAGCAGTTCAAGCTGCGCAAAGGCCCGTTGTTCACCAACCTGTTACTGGCCGACGAAATCAACCGCGCCCCGGCGAAAACCCAGGCGGCACTGCTCGAAGCCATGCAGGAGCGTCAGGTCACACTCGAAGGTCGTGCCCTGCCCATCGCGCAACCGTTCATGGTTCTCGCCACGCAAAACCCGATCGAACAGGAAGGCACTTACCCACTGCCCGAAGCCGAGCTTGATCGCTTCATGCTCAAGGTGCGCATGGACTACCCCGACGCCGATCAGGAGCTGAACATGGTGCGTCAGGTCAGCCGCTCGACCCGCGCCGACATGCTCGATGTGCAGCCGCTGCGCACGGTGTTGCAAGCCAAGGACGTGCAGGCCTTGCAGCGTATTGCCAGCGATTTGCCGCTGGACGATCAGGTGCTCGATTACGCCGTGCGTCTGGCGCGCAGCACGCGCACCTGGCCGGGGCTGACCCTTGGCGCCGGGCCACGCGCCTCGATTGCCCTGGTGCGTTGCGCCCGTGCCCGCGCTTTGTTGCGTGGCGGCGAGTTCGTGATTCCCGATGACATCAAGGGCTGCGCACTGGCCGTGCTGCGCCACCGCGTGCGCATCGCGCCAGAACTGGACATAGAAGGTTTGCAAGTCGATCAGGTACTGCTGCAACTGCTCGACCAAGTTCCGGCGCCGCGCCTGTGAAACCCTCGCGCCTGCTGCTGATCTGGCTGGCTCTGCTGCTGCTCATCGGCACACTGCTGGGCACCTTGCAGGCATTGCAGATCGACCTCCCGGCCAGCCTGATTTCAATCAACTGGGGATTGCTGCTGGCACTGCTGGCATTGGCGACGCTCGACGCCCTGCGCCTCAAGCGTCTGCCGGCATTGCGCATCACACGGCAGATGCCCGGCAGTCTGGCGCTCGGGCGCTGGGGTGAGGTGCAACTCAAGGTTGCACATGACTTTGCCATGCCACTGAACATTGAGCTGTTCGACCATGTGCCGGATGGCCTGAGTTTTGAAAACCTGCCACTGAACGTCGAGCTGCAGCCCGGTCAAACCAGCCAGATCAGCTATCGCCTGCGCCCGTTGCAACGCGGCCATTTCAGCTTCGAGCATTGCGAAATGAACCTGCCGAGCCCGTTGGGTTTGTGGTCGGGCAAGCGCTTGCTCGACGTGATCGACAACACCCGCGTCTATCCGGATTTCGCCAGACTTTATGGCGGCGAACTGCTGGCGGTGGACAATTGGCTCAGCCAGCTCGGCGTGCGCCAGCGGCAACGTCGCGGTCAGGGCCTGGAATTTCACCAACTGCGCGAATTTCGTGAAGGCGACAGCCTGCGCCAGATCGACTGGAAAGCCACCGCACGCCAACGCTCACCGATTGCCCGTGAATATCAGGACGAGCGCGATCAGCAGATTATCCTCATGCTCGACTGTGGCCGACGCATGCGCAGCCAGGACGATGAACTGTCGCACTTCGACCACGCGCTCAATGCCTGCCTGTTGCTCAGTTATGTGGCCTTGCGTCAGGGCGATGCGGTGGGTTTGAGTACCTTCGCTAGCGATCACCCACGCCATCTCGCGCCGGTCAAAGGCAGCGCGCAACTGAACGTACTGCTGAACACGGTTTATGACCTCGACAGCACGCAGCGCCCTGCCGACTATCAGGCCGCCGCCAATCAACTGCTGACGCGACAGAAGCGTCGGGCCTTGGTGGTGCTGGTAACCAACCTGCGCGATGAGGACGATGAGGAACTGCTGAGCGCGGTCAAACGCCTGAGCGCACAACATCGGGTATTGGTCGCCAGTCTGCGCGAAGAAACGCTGGACACGTTACGCCAGACCACGTTGCAAACGCTGCCCGAAGCGCTGGCTTACTGCGGCACGGTGAGTTACCTGAATGAGCGGGCAGAACTCCATGAGCGGTTGAGCGCTCATGGCGTTCCGGTGGTGGATGTCCGGCCCGCAGAGTTGGGGGCCGAACTGGTGACGCAGTATCTCAGTTGGAAAAGGAGCGGAACCGCATGACCCCCTACTGATTTCTGTACGAGGTTCAAGGCAACTCCGAGTCAAAGAATTGAAGCCGGAATACTTCCTCATCAAGTACCGCCCCCTGCTCATCGACAACAGAAGCACGAATGGTCTTGTAGCCAACCATTCCTTGCGACGAATAACTTTTTCTCACCCATCCATCTTCCGTTGAAAATGATGAGCCATCGGGAACACTGTTCAGTCCCCAGAGAACTTTCTGACCGACAATCGGCTTGCCGTCGGGGATCGAGACGATCCTGAATGAGACAGGCACAGATTGATCCACCGGGTAACTGCCACTGCCTCTGATCTCAGTCATCATTCGCTCGTGCGCTTTAAGCGTAAAAGGAATCGAACTGACCTCCCATCCAGCCAAGCCCCCCCGAACGCCTGCATCGAGAAGACCGGGTTGAAGAGCCGAAAGTCGGAACACAACATTGGCGATACCTTCGCTATCGGTTGTCGTCGGCGCGATGTCGACTCCAGGGAATTCCCAATTGACCTCAACGTTTGCCAAGGGATTACCGGTAATGGCCGAGACGACGTAAACCCGGGCTGAAACTTCCTGCCCCGGATAACCGGTCAGATCATCGCTGAACAGTTCCTTGATCTGTCGAGGTTCATGCAGGAAATACGGCAATGAAATCGCTTCCGAATACTGCGCATCCCCCACCGTCGCGGTCAGTTGCGCCGCTCCGGGAGTCCTGGGCACAAAGCGGATCCGCGCCTCGCCGTAGAAGTTGGTGGTCGTCGTCACCTCGCCAAGATCCGGAGTGCGCCAGACAACATTCATCCCCGCCATCGGCCTGCCGCTGATGGTCGAAACAACGGTGATCTGCTCGGACACAGCCTCGCCCCAGTACAGCGTCTGGCTAACCCTCGAACGCTCGGCGATCTTCACCACTTGCGCGCCTTCACCCACCGACATTGCATTGACAGGTGACCATCGAGCCAGGCTTTCGCAGGCCAGAAACAAGCCGAAACTGCCGTTACGCTTGTCATCGACCATGAAGGAATCGGTGAATCCCGCCTCGCGGCTAAAGACCCTTGGCAAACCGAGTACTGGCTGAGTAAAACGAATGCCGAGTGCCTCAGGCCCGGTGCCGACCATGCCCAGCGTCAAATTTCGACCGGACAAGAAGGTGTCTTGCGGGGCAGTTACGTCGATTCTATGGGTCAGTTTGCGACGCGCAAAACCGGTGTCCTGGCCGAAAGGCTGTGCAGGCCCGTTGTCCATACTGAACTGCAATCGAGCCCATGGATCGTCGGCCAGCGAACAGACCTCCATCGAACGTGTATCTGTAGCATTGTCATACGGACTGCTGACAGACACCTCAACCGTTGCCGATCCGCCTGTGGTTGCCCCATACGCAAAGCCTGCCCAGCCATCGTCAGCAGTCACATGTTCTTCAGAATGACCATCCACCTTCCACTGAGTTGGCACTTGAACCATGGCAGCTTGCGAGAAATCCGAACGTACTTTCGCCCACATCCATGCTGGGTCCTGACCCACGATCGGGAAAACGGCAGACTCACGTACGGTTTCAATGCTGAGTTTGTTGTGGCCCAAGTGCATTCTGGTGACATCCGTCGAGCCATCCCACGTCAAGAATTTCAGACCGAACGCCCCGCCCCCCCGACTATCTGAACAATCCAGTGTCCAGGTCATGCCACTTTCATCAATAACATTGTGGCTATGTGGAGGCGGGTCGAGAACGATATCCAACTCTGACGCTGGAGTTCCGTTCCATTGCAAATCCATGGCAAGCCCCACCAGGGCACTCAGTGCGTTAGTTCTGAAAATATACCGGTGTACGGCACCCAGGCAGGGATACAGCGACTGACCTCGGTCGGTGCTCATATGATCCAGTTCCAGAGTGAATTCATCGTAAATGTCCGGTGAAACCAAGCGGCCGAGCAACTCTCGATCTTCCAGTGAATTGGTCAACAACCGCAGTCCGAACATGCTGCTGCGGCTCTTGGCGAATTCAGAGCTCAGGGTCCAGATCAGCGGTTCATCTGCCCGCAATACCCTGGGCTCGCCAAGTTCACTCACCACCAGCCCGATGCCTGGTTCGTCGATGCCCCATGCCAACGTAATTTCCTGGCCGATAAGAGGACTGCCGGCGAGGGCAGTGACCTCCAGGGAATGGGTGAGACCTCGTTTGCAGGCAACCCCTCGATCCTGGTTGATCAGACCACGATCAAATGTGATGTTGACCTTGTCTTTCCAAGAACTCCTGGCCATCGCGGTCACGCTGAATTCGCACTCATGCGGCGCAGCAGATTCATGCGCCCGGACCGCTGCGGTGATCGCATGAGTCCCGGGTTCTCTGGTGTAAAACTTCAGGCTCCCCCAACCACCGATTCCCGTTTGGCTTTGCACGACGCTGTCGGCGGTTTGCCACTCGACCAGCGCACCGATCACCGGTTCGCCGTCGCCCTGATCAGTAACATGCACCACTTGCAAGCGCAGGTACGCACTTTCGTGTTCCTCCACCACCGGACTATTCTCGGCCTGGCGTACCTCTTTGATCCTGATCCTGTTGCGCGCCAGCGACATGCGTTTTCTGGGCGACGGCAACAACAGCTTCGAGCAGACCAGTGACAACTCGAATATCCCGTCGCGCCGGTCTTCGCAGTTCAGCGTCCAGGATGCAGTGCCCCCTCCATCGATCGGCATGGGCACCGATGTTTCCAGTGGCGGACTGACCACGACACCCAGTTGCCCTGGCTTGTCACCGTGCCAATGCAAATAGAAGTCGCTGCCTCGCAGACGACTGTTGGTCTCTAGCATTACATCAATGAAATGGGTAGAACCCCGGTTCGGATAACTGTTATCAATCCAGTCCCTGATTTCGTTGTTTTCACGGACAGTCAACCGTGCCCACGGATCCTCGCCCAGTACCAGTACGTCAAACGTCTGAGTCCACACACCCTGCTCGTAATAAAGGCTGACCACAGAGGCTTCAATAACGAAGTCCCCTGCTGCCTTCGCCTCATAATCGAAGTAAGCCCAACCTTGTTCACCAGTAACGGTAGCCGCCAACACCCCATGCTCGGCGGTCGCCCAGTTCACCGTAAGCCCGGCAAATGGCTGGCCGGTGTAATACGACGCTACTTGCACACCCAAACGGACACTTTGCTCAATCAACGGGTAATAAGCGGCCTCGACCACCTCACGAAAAATCAGTCGATGATGCCCCAGCGATACGAGGATCTCGTAGGCCTGCGCGGTGTAACGGTTGCGCAAGCTCAGGGTGAATTCGTAGTCCTGATCATCGATTAACGGGCAATCGAGCGTCCATGGCACGTCCAGCGATTGCTGGGTGTCCCAAGCAGGCGTCGCGACAATCGCGCCCTGCGGGTTATTGTCGATGCTCAATTCAACCGGGGTGCCGTCCCAAGGGTTATCCGGCACAGGTACAAAACCGAGTACGTGGGGCGTGATCAATGCATTGCTGCCAAAAGCTCCGCCCCTGCTGGCGCCCTGACACAGGTACATTTTGCGCAAGGGCAGAAACGACACGCCGTCCAGCCCAATTTCCTGCAACTCAAGTGGCGCGAGTTTCAACTCGACTTTGACGCGTGTAACCCAGAGTTCGCCAAATGGACTTGAAGACTCTGTCGAGCTGTATATTTCGATGCGCAGCGGCTTTGAGCTTGAGATGTCCGATGTCAGTTGCACTTCATGCAGGGTCGGACTGAATCGCCTCTCTGGCCCTGATCCGAGACCCTCGCGATGTTGTACCTGATCAGGTTTACCGACGGGTTTGAGTTCGATGCGGTAATGCTCGATTTCTCCCTGAGAAATCCTCACCCAGCCTGATTGGCTGAAACTGCTTTCCCACAGAAAACTCAGCCAATAAGCACCATTGCCATCAGGATCTCTTGGAAGTGTGACGTCCTGCGTGACACCCGTGCCCTTCGGCGCTTTGATGTGTTTGACAGGCGTGTTGTCGTAATACGCCAGGCCTATGGCAACCGCACCCGTCCTTGCCCAACATTCGAACCTTTCTTCGAAATCACCGTTGCACACCAGGTTTTCATTGACCTGAACGATAGGATTATTCATGACTGCGCACTCCCTTGCCCTTGCCGGCCAGACGCTCTTGCTTGTGCTGCATTGACCAACTCCTTCACCGAATCGGTAAACGACTGATCTCCGCTCTTGCACGTATAGCGAATGCGCAAGATGCAATCGTTCATCGAGCGCAGCATGGCCTTCTGCGGCGGTTCGTTATGCCATGGACATTTCAGCTCCCAGGCAGACACCGCACCGGTATTTTCAAATGGAAAGAGCAAACCTTCGTCTGGCTTCGCCGCCGCCATGCCGTTGTCGGCAATCCCCACCGACAGGGCGATCTGCTGGCCCGGACGCAAGTTGAACAGCACATCGGAAGGGGCCACTTCCCCAGGATCAGGTTTATGCAAGTACTGCACTGACTGCACCGAAGCCCGGCTGGCGGTCATGCTGCCAACCTGCAGCAAGGTCACGCGCACGTCCTCGAAAGGACCCGTCAGCACTGGCAAGTCGACTTCCACCGAACTGATCTGCCGGCAGTAATGTCCCGGATAATCCCGATCGAACAGCAATTGCGTCAGTCTGAACTCCAGCGAGCCGGTCGTCTGCAATTGCGCCAATGCAGCCTCCCAACCACCAACGCCCTGAGGGTCAGTTGCGTCATTGAACAGGCGACGCAACGAGATGGTTTTCACCAGTTCAAGCCGTCGCTCGGTGCGTTGCAAGTACTCACGCTCCATACGCAGCAGGTGCGCGCGCAGATGCTCGCCAGCAGTCAAACCGTGACGTTGATCCTGCCAGACCTGCGGCAAGGGAATATGTGAATCGTAATCGCCGGTTTCGGCGCTCATCGCCGTTTGCGCGCTGAGGCAAAGACTGACCACCGCGTCGTAAGCCTGATAGTGCAAGGCCTTGAGCTGGCCCAGCATCCAGCCGAACAATTCGGCATTGGTTGCGCGCTTTTTAAGATAGTTGTACATCGTCAGCGCCTGAGCGTTAGCTCGCAGCGTTTGCGCAAGGTTGGTTCTAGCCGCATCAACCGCATGGTTCTGCGCGACGATTTGCGCATCGATGGCCGCGATTTCTGCCAGCGCCTGATCGCGTTGCAGCCCCCATTCATTGCGGCGACGGCGATAACCTTCGGTGGTGGCTTGCTTGTCGGCATCGATTTGCAGCATCGACGAAGCTATCTCCAGGCCAAAGCAGATGGCATCCGTAACTTTGTCGATACGAAACCCGCCGTTCGCCATACCGAAGATATTGGGCGCGGCCGCCAAGGCCGCGCCTACCGGTTTGAGGATTTTGGCAGTCAGCGCCAGCTCTTTGGACTGGTCCAGGTTTGCCATGACCTGATATTCGACAGCCGACACGTTTTCGTCATAGCGGGCTGCGTAAGCAGCAGCCCGTTCCCGGGCCACTGTCCGGCTCTGCTCGAGCGCCGTCATGCTCGCTTCCAACTGAGCGATGGATTGCTCCTGCACGGTTTTGGCGTAGTTGCCCAACTCCACCAGATGGTTTTGCTGCAGCTCTTCCTGCTCGGCACGATCACGCCGCTCAAGCAGATTGAGTACTTGGCTGCCGTAATCCTGCAAGACCTGCACCGCACGCAAGGCAACCTCGAAGATCGTACGCCAGCGAAACGCAATCACCACCAGCCGTCCGCCCATCGGTCTGGCACCACCGACACCACCTGCGGCCAGAGCGCGCAGCAATTGGTTCGGGTCAGTCGGTGGGTTGAACAACGGCAGGAGCATGGGCTTGCCATCAATGGTCAAGTTGTTGCGCAAGTTGTTCATGCGGTACTGCGGCTCGTTGAACCACGCGAACAACTCATCATTGATGGGTGCCCTGAACGGCGGACACCCCAACATGCCCAGCATGGGAGCCGTATCGGAGCCGCCCGGAACATCTGCCAGGCTGTAATTCAATGTCTGCTCGAACGCTTCCAGTGCCGTACGCGTGCAACTTTGGGCCAGAAGGTTCCCCAGCGTCGCGGTCTGCCACAAGTTCACCGTTTGAGTCAGAGGCGGTTTGCCCATCAATGATCCCGCTTGTACATAGCACAGCTTCGCCGCCACCAGGCTTTCGCGGGTCAGTTGGCGGTAATGCCAGTCCCCCCAGGCCATGAGGTTCTTCACATATTCGATGAACATCAGCAGCCTCAGATGCACAGGCGCCGAATATCCAATCGCATCCGGGTCGGCGGGCGCTGCGGCTTCACAACCGGCATGCCCCAGATCGTTGATCAAGGGGCGGCAGCGCCAGAAACGTGGTTTCTCGGGTACCGAGCTGCTGTCGGCAGGGGCCCGGGGATCGAAAATGAAATGCAGCCACGTCTGGGCTTCGGCAAACCGCTCTTCATCACGCAAGCGTGTCGCGATCAAATGCGGCAGATGGAAAAACAGCTCCCAGAAAAACAGCCCGTTGGCACCGTCGAAAGCGCCGTTGCGCTCCTCGAAATCAACATTGGTAGGCGGCGGCTCTGACAGATGCTGGGAGTCCAAATTAATCAGAGTCGCCGCAGAGACAGTGGAGCGCGTGACCAGCTCGGGGCCGAACAGCGAATTGAGCCGAACGTATCGCAACGCCCAGTCATCACCCAGTTGAAAGTCGAGGAACTGGGCGGCATCCGTTGTGTTTTTAAGCAGCGTTGGCGGGAGGAAATACGGGAGGTCGACAATCGTCAGGGCAAACTGTTTACCGCCAAAGCCGTCAGTATCGTTCTTTAGAGTGAACCTGACGTTGCTCCACGTCCCCTTTGGTCGAGTGAAAGTACCCAAAAAATTCATTGTCCAACCGCCGGCTGTCGACACCGCACGCTTCACCGGCGCGGGGTCGCCATTGGCGGGATTTTCCAACTGCAAGGTAAAGTTTGTATTTTTCTCTGACAAACCTGTGGGCCGGCAAAAACCCTCAACCGTCAGCACATCATTACTACCCGATCGCATGGCGAAGACGTTCAGCCCCAGAAAAGCTGCCATGGAGCCTGACGGTGACTCACTTGGGACCACAGTAACCTCAAGACCCAAGGGGTGCTGAACCGTCAAGGCAGAAACAAATCGCTCAGTCTTGGCCAGCTCCAGCCAGTTACCACCGTCTTCAACAACGGGGCGCATCAGCACATCGATGATCGCGGTCTCTTTCAAGGCAGCTGTGCCGGTTTTATCATTGTCCAGCAATACCCCGAGCTTGCCTTTGGGATTCTGAGAGTCGACCCACACGGTTGCAATCAACCGGGCACCCGCAGAGAGATCCTCATCAAACTCGCCATGGCGTAAATTCAAAGGCGCCGACCACTGGCCGTTCTGCCTCATGAAGGCCACATTGATATCCAGCTGATGGGGCACGAATCGGGATCTGTCGTCCTTTGAGGGATCCGCGGGGACGGCTTTGATGAGCTCGCCGACCTTGTCCCGCCACTGCGCCCAGACCAGACACAGTCGGCCATTCCAGACCACCGGACGCATGTCCAGCACCCGCCCGGCAAGTTGAACATCCACCGCTTTCCATTCACTCCACGCCGCCGGGTTGACGGCCACACACGTGGGCGTGATCTCGATTTGCGCCTTGCGCCAGAAGTACTGGAACGGCGGCACCCGCTGACGCCCGAGAAAGTAATAATCGGCGCGCTCCGGGGTCGTGCCGTCCATGTAGCCACTGACAACATCCAGATCGCAGATCTGTTCGAAGGCTTGCAAGTAATCCTGTAGCGCGGCTTGAACCGAATCGCTGTTCAAACGGGCCTGGTTGAGGTTGTTTTCAAGGGCCTTGAACAGATCCGTCTTACGCTGACGGACGAACGGATTGATGTAGTTTTCCGGGTAGAGCGCGATCATCTGCACTGCGGCCCAGTCCGAGTAGTTGTTGTACAGCGCCCAGTTTTCAAGCTGTTCAGGGGGAAACTCGTGGTTTTCGAAACCGGGCTCCATTTTGTTGTACACCGCACTGATATATTGCTGCGCACAACTGATCGCTTCGGCCACCCCCGACGTCTGCACTCGAGCACTGTCCAACGGGTCGATGCGCAGCAATTCGAACACGTCCTCCGGGGTCCGCAAAGGCGGGTAACGCTCCGCCTTTACTTGCCCGATGCAATACTCAAGCAACGCGGTACGACGTTTTTCCTGCAACAGACCAATGTTGTTCGATGTCATGATCCTTGCTCCGTGGAAGAGGTTCCCGAGTCACTGGCGGAAGGCGTTGACGCTTGTTCAAGCGAGTGGCTGCGGCCTTGCGTCACCCCAAACCTGATGGGTTCGAAGAGTGTCCCCAACCCGCTTGCCAGGCTGCGTATACCGACTTCGAATTCACCGCTGAAATCGCTGGTGATATAAACCGTGGTTTGACCTTGCTGATTGGTGAAACCCTGTGCCGGACGGATCGTTGGTCGTTCTTCGGGATCTGTATCTCCTTCCCAGGCCCAGTCCACCAGCATGTTGGCCCCAAGGTTTGCGTACTGGTCCACCATCGTGGCGTAGAGTGTGATTTCCTGACCAAGCGGCACGACCTCCGTTGGCACCGGAGACATCAGCCCGGTCGGGAAACTCATGCTCTCGGCGTGAGCGATGACGTTGATGCTCACTGCCCACTCAGGCTCGAGCAGGCTCATGGAAAAATAAAGGCTGTCCGTGCCCAAGACTGTGCCCGGAAAATACTCAGCCGTGAGGACTCCATTGGGATCGGTGATGCCCGATTTGATGGTCCCTAGCTCGGAGTGCCAATCAACAGCGATGCCTTTCAACGCTGCGCCTCGGGCGTCGGTGAGCGTCATCGTAATGATCGCTTTCTCATCTTTTTTACTAGCGAAGACTTCCGTCGGTTCTACTGCGCAAGTCATCCTGACCAACTGCTTCAGTTCGCCCGGTGCTTGCACGACAGGCACAGGCGTCTGGGTCTGACTGAGCAAAGCCAGTTCAGCTGCCTGGGCATAGGCCTCGCTGGCATCGGTTGTCTCCGGCAAGGTACCGATCCGCAAAATGGTCCGGGCATCCATACCGGTCTGCATCGACAACTGGTAAACGCGTATCAGCAGATCCAGTTGTTCCAGGGTTTTCAACACTTGGGTTTCAGGATCGATATGGCGAACACATTCGCTGACTTCCTGCGCGCTCCAGGCAAAGAATTCAGCCAGTTTGATGGCTGCTGCCTGCTGCACCACCCGCAATGCATCCTCGCTGGGTCGGGCAGGAAGCGAATGGACCTGACGCAGATAGTCCAGCAATTTCTGTTCCGGCTGTTCACTCATGCTGAACGCGCGGGTCAGCGTGGTCATCGCGTAAAGTATGCGCACCGAGAACACAGATTTTTGAGAGGGATCGATGATGCTTTGGTCGACCCACGCCTCATATCCATAATCCAGATAATCCCGGAGCAGGGCCGCACTCAAACCCAGCATTGAAACGACTTCGGCGCGCTGGCGCACAACAGCCAGCAATTGGAGTAACGGATCTGAAGGTTCGTCGCGCCTGCGCTGCGTCGCTGGCGGTTCGAGGTCAGTGCGGTCATACACCTGGCGCAACAGTTGGTACACCGAAGCATCGACCCAGTTCAGCACCAGAACGGCCAATTCGCCCTCAATGCCGGCGTAGACTGCCAGCGACTCCCTGACCAGCGACACTTGAGCGTCTCTGGCCTGCAGAAGAACGGCGAGCATGATCTCGGCCAAGACGCTGACCTGGGCGTCCTCAATGTCCAGGCCGTTCCTGACGGCCCATTCAAGCTTCTCGCGGGCAAAGGCCGAATAATCCTCCGGCGTCATGGCAGTGGCCAGTATCAGCCCATTGACATCGACAACCGGCGCCAACCCCTCACTGTCAATCGACAGTAAATCCAGCCAGTCGCTTTCTCCGGCCGGCGGAATACCGGCTACGAGAAAAGAATTATTGGATAACCGCGCGCTGGGCAGGAGGGTGCCGATCTTGTCGAAGAACTGTTGGTCCTGCTGGGAGAAATCGCTCAGACGCAGTGGTGCACTCACGTGCTGCAACATCCACAGCACCGACATGTTGCTTTGCTCGCACCATTGCACGCAGGCCTGCATGGCTTCGATCAGGCTCAGCACACCCGGATCGCCAGCCGTGGCGTCAATGCGGCTGTCATCACCCGCCACGTCGACAATACACGGCGTGCCCGCCAGCCCTTTGAGCCAGGTTTCTCCCCCCAGCACACTGAGCATCAACACGCCTTCGACCGGCGTGATATTCAACAGCCGGGGCAGTTTTACCAGACGGTAAAAACTGGAAATGACCGGCGAACTGCGCACCAGACTATCGGTAAGATCATGAGCCTGGGCTATCGCCAACGCCAGGTAGTGGTAAGTCTGAAGATCAATGCCCAAACCACTGCATAGCTGGCTGACCGTCAGATTGTCTTGGTCCGATGTCGGTATCAGCGCAAACGGTGTGCCGTCGAGTCTCAGCGGCTCGCGATAATTATCTTGATTGTTGAAGACCTGATCGAACTGCGACAGTGCATCACCGCGACCGTACAGTGACAGTTCATCGAGAAACACGGCGAAATCCGCTGCCGTGCAGTTGTAGCGTTCACGCAGTCGCTGAAACAGGCCCAACGCATGGATCACGTTGACCGAAATCGCCCACACCTCAGGCTTTTCGGCTCCACGCGCTTGCGCCCTGATCGCTGCCACCAACAGGGCGTCAGTCTGCTCAGGGGACAGATTCAGCCATTTGTCCAGGCGCAACTTGCGGTTGAGTCGATCAAATGTATTCAAGCCTCTTGGGGTATTGGGATTCACGATTATCCGATGAAAACTATTCCCTGACTGCGTGGTGATACCGATAGCGGGGTGAGCATTATCATTGATGTAAACCGAGCCGGATCGGCCGCCTTCCGGGACATCGGGCTCACTGGAGTAATTCACATTGGCCGAACGCCGCGGCGCGTAGTCCCCAACCGAAAAAAGACTTGTAATCTCCTCGGCCACAAGATTTGTACGTTGAGCCAAATAAAATATCTGATTGAGATTCAGATACTCAGTGTCTTCGGTGCCAAAGTTCTCCAGATAGAACTGATACATATCCTCGGGATATGTGTATTCCTCAGTAAGAAGCTGCTGCTGGTAAGGGCCCAGCCGAGAGGCATGAGCCAGAGCAGCAGCGGCAAGCCTGGTCAGGGACGCGGAGTGCAAGAAGTTGGGGAATTTCCTGTCAACGATGTTGGCAAAATCCCCCACTGATCGTCCGCTGAAACCCGCAACCCCATCAACCGTGACCCAATGCTGGTAATACGGCAGACCGTTGGGATAGCGTGCTGTGATCAATGCCTGTTCAATTGGAACTACCGTGTTCGCAGCGATGAACGCCTGTAGCACGCGTACGATCACGTCGACTGATGACTCCGGCGCGTTCACCGCTTTACTGTCGACCGTCAACGTCATCAAATCCGTGCGACGCTCATGCAACGGCAGCTGGGTGTCGTCACCAACGGATTCGATCAAGTCGCGAATCAAGCGATACAAAAAGACCAGATACGCCGAAGGCCCGAACATGGACTCCAGAGAATCCGAGGGGCACTTGGCTCTCAATTGCAGATCGAATATTCGCTCCAGTTGCGGCCCGTCAACGAGCGACATCAAACCACTGGACGGTCCTATCGACCCGGCTTTATCCCTCTCCACGTGATGTTCAATAAACCGACGCCGCACATAGCTCGCCAGGCTGTTGGCCCGGCGCAAAAAACGTCGCGCCTCTTCCTGCTCAAGTCCGTACTCGCCGACCAGCACCGGAATACCCTTTTCGACCAGTGGGAAAAACGATCCCCCTTCCTCAACGTAACTCCAGAGTTTCGAAAGCCGGTTTTGCGCAGTGGACGTTTGCTGACCAAACAGCTGAATGAACAACTGCGCAGCGGGACGGAGTGAATCAGCCATGGTCACATTCCTTGAGTCGATAACGGGCCCGGCCCGCCTGACTGTCGTGTCAGGCGGACCCAGCGTTCCATAAGGATTTAGCGCTTGAACGCAGCAGCCGCCAACTGTCATAAATGACAGGTTTAATGCCCGTTCATCGGAATTTTACAAGTGTGATTTACCCGTCGGTACTGATTCGATTTCAAACCGCTCACTGGCGACCCAGTCGGAACCCAGCGGATCGCTATCGCTTGGTTGCAGCTTGAAACGGCACCAGTTGCCACCCAACGGTAGCGCTTGGTCAGACAGGCCTTGCCAGTCAGGGTCGACCTGAATCGACGCTGCCCATGTCTTGTCCGGGTTGAAGGGGTCGACCAGAACACCGACACCTTGACGGCCCGTGCCGGCAAACAGCACCGGGTTGCTGACCCAGCGTCCCGGCGCGGGTATCTCAATGGTGGGCAGATAAGTTGCCAGCTGAAGCGTGCGTTTCGCGCTATCGGATTCAAACCCTTCGTAAGCCGCCACAACTTCGAGTTCATGATTGCCTTCGTTTTGCCCAGGCTTCAGCGTTACCGACCACGTCCGGTTTTCCCGCACCTCGACGCTTGCCTGGTCGCTACCCAGCGTCACGGTCACGGTGTCGCCGGGCGTCGCGAAACCCGACACCACGACCCGTCGGCCGACATGGTCATCGGCAGTCGGGGTTTCGATAAACGGAGCCGCCGGCACGACCTTGTAACGCAAACGCTCATTGGGCTGAGAGCGTTGTGGAGTGCCATTGTGGACGAAGGTTTGAAAAGCCCAGATGGTTGTGTTTCCCACCGGCAGACTCACTTCGGCTTCCCAGCTGTCTGACGCGTTCACTTCAATATCCGTCAGCAATGGCTCAGTAGCGCCTTCCAGCCAGACCTCCACCCGCGCGCCAGGTCGGCCAGTGCCAGCAATTTTCGAGGTGCGCGGCGCTTTCCCGCCAGGGATCGGCGTCGTGAATCGAGGCGGCGGCACCACCACCTTGAGTTCGTGCACAGCGCTGTTGGTCGACTCTTGCCCGTTAAGTATCTGTTGCGCGTGGAGGAAGTAATGCCTCAGCTCCAGATCGCGTAGTTCGATCGACCATTTGCCCTCCTCAAGCAATTCGAGCGGAGCGCCCAGCGTTCCTCCCATCTGGCTGTCATGCAATTGCATCATCGCGCCCTGCATGCCGTTATCACCTTCAATGGTGACGTCGTACCCCACTTCTGAGCCGGATACCGGCGCGACGATGAGCGGTTGCAACATGACTCTGTGGACAGTGAAGGTTTTCGATGCCGGCACTGAAGGGACATCGACAACGATCTGGGTAACGGTGACGCGGTGGAGGACTCCCGGTTCAAATGCTTTGGTTCGCTGAAATGCCCAGCGCTCACCCTCCACATCCGCTTCGTACTCCGAGCCGTCGTCGCTGAACCGGAGCTTCACCACCGCTTCAGACCAACAAGTGCCACTGAATATCGGCTCCAACCCCTCCTCGGAAGGATCATCCAGGCCTGGCGCCAGCGGTGGAATCGTGACGTGCAGTATGAAAGGACGTTGCGAGGGATGGTCTCCCAGATGCTGTGTAATGTGGACTTCCCGCTTGTTGGTTGGCCCCCACTTCACCAATGCCGGGGTCGACCATTTGCCGTTCACGACCGCTACACTTCGTGCAGCCTCGGTTGTATCGGGAAACCTGAGCGAGACGGTGGCGCCTGTGTAACCTTCACCGCTGAAGACGGGTAGATACTCCTCGGTGTAGCTCGCCTCGGTGATATCCGGCATGTTGTTGTGGACTTCGAATTCAAGCGGCAGCGATTCGATCCAGCCATTGGCGTTGTCGGCGATTTTTTGAATCACCTTCATCTTGTAGGAGCCAAGAGGCCAGACAACGGGGGCGGTTTCCCACTGACCCAGCCCATCGACGCGGATGTTGGGAGGTAAAGGCAGCGAGCTGTCGCTGGCAGAGAACTGGATTTCGGTGGAGAGGTTTTGATCGAAATGGCCCGTGCCGGAGAACTTCAAGCTTGTATCCGGGAGTAAGGTGACATCAGGTTTTTCCAGTTCGGGAGGGCGGATTCTGAAGGCTCGCGGTGCACTGCGTTCGGATGACACACCGCCCAGATCCTGTTCGACAACGAGACTGATCGGCCCTGGTGGCAAATCAGCGACAGAAGCAACCCACGAACTACCTTTCTCAGGCACAACCGCCGAGCCGACCAGCGAATTGGTGAGATCCAAATACACCGAAATACTGGCGCCGCTTACACCGTTGTCCCCTTCCAACACAAAATTCGGCTCCTGCGTAGAAGAGGGTCCTGGTTTGAGCACTTCAAGCACGCCGACGGCAACAAACGTGACCGCTCTTGAGTATCCGTGGCTGATATTGGGGTGTGTATACTGTACTTCAACAGTGAGTTCCCCAGATCGGATGCGTTCTTTTAATGGTGCCAACTTCCAAGAATCGGAAGCAGTTACTGAAGCTTCACTTAATACGTCATAGTGATCATCTCGACTCACTACCTGAAGTCTTAATCCGCGATGCCCCTTGCCACTGAAACTCAACTCGGACGTTCGCAAGACTTGCCCTTGCCGGGGAGACTCCAGCTTTGGCAAATATAAATAAAACATTTCTCTGACTGCAGATAAGCGAAAGTACTGACGATTCTTATAACGAGCCGTTTGGAACATCCCAATGGATTTTTTTCCTGGGGGGTACACCGTATCAAGCGGCGCAACCCAAGTCTGACCACAATCCACTTCAGCACCAAGTGCGTTGTGACTCCCGGGACCCACCTCCAACGCAAAAGCCGTCGTTCCGCCCCCCCCATAACCGCGAATGGTAAAGTCTTCTGAAATATCTTCGAAACTTAAAACGTCATGAATAATGTAGTAATCGAGATACCTGTAATCCGAAAATTCATCTCCGAGACGCCACTGGATGCGTAGCGACCTTGCGCCGTCGCTCGTATACGCTGTATTGACGACATTAACAACACGCCCGGGAAACCACTCGGAAACCTGATGATGAATGACGCCATCGACCATGTAATCTATCCATACTTGATGGGTTCCGTCCCAAGGAATTCGGAACTCCAATTTGAACGCCCATCCTTGAATGACAGAGCTATATGGCGCTAACAACTCTACTGGGGGAGGTTTCGACATAGAGGAAGCAAGATCATCACTCGATTGTTGCGGCCCCGCGCCAGAAACCAATGCATCTTCAGTTACTTCGCGAAGATCAGTTTGATTGACGAGTTCTTTGTCTTGCTGCCCGGAAATTTCCAGACTGGATTTGTCGCTGTCGTCGGAAGTCATTCACGGGGCTCCAATTGTCGGCGTCGCTAGTGGCGGGTCGTCCTAAGTTACGGCGGCCTGACTTACGCGCGCACCTGTCAACTTTGACAGTCCCGACCAACGGTAACTTTTCTCACGCTACAACATACGGATGTCCTTCAGCTACTAACACCCGGCTACACCAGGTTGCGCAGTTGCCGACAACTCACTCAGAATCCGCCGGCTTGTGCGCTTTAAAGTTGCCCCGGTCAGCATTCTGCTGCTCGACCTGGCCGACAACCTCGATGACAGGCCAAGGCATCTGGCGATGGCGATGGCGATCTATCAGATGAGTGAGATGGGGTTATTGCTGGCGGAAGAGGCGCTGGATCAGGAGCGGGCGATCGCGGTGGCCTGGTTTTGGATCACGGGCGCCTTTGAAGACGCCATCGCCAGCAAGCCCGCTCCCACAGGGTCTGCGTCGACAGCAACATCCATGCACAATGCAAAACTGTGGGAGGCGGCTTGCCAGCGATGGCAACAGCGAGCGCCGCCGAAATCAAGCCGAAGCCGGCAACGGCTGAAAACTGAAATAACGCTGCAACGCCTGCACCAGTTCCCCATATTCCGGCGGCGGTCGCTGCACAACGAACCCGGCGTCGTAATGCAGCGGCGTGGCGTCTTCATGGCACCACACGCAATACGCGGTGAAGTCGATGACTTGCTGGCAGCCATCGCTGGCGGGGATTTTCAGATGCAACTGGAAATCCACGCCAACCATCATGGGCAAATGGCTGATCAGCATCAGCCCGTCTGCGGACACGTTGCCGAGAAAACCGATGGGCTTGTCGGTAACGCTATTGAACACTCTAAGGAAATACGGCAGCTGATGCCGTTCAATCCGGCGGTCGGTAAACATGCGCAGTTCGCCATGCAAGGCTCCGTCACAGAGCCGCACCTTTGCTTCGGAACGTGCCTGAGTCGCAGGCACGCTCTCCCCGCTTCCGGTGTGACGGTCGCTACGTCGCCGTCACCTGACCACTTGCCAGTCGCAGGTGTTGCTCCGGGTTTACAGATTCGGCTCTAAACCCGGGTTAATCGACTATAGCTCAGCTTGTACACACAGCCAGATTTTGTCTGACAACTTCCATTAAAAGCGGGTTGGCCGCACGGCGGGGGTGGCGACCGGGATCGGGTAATGGCCCAGGCTCTGCAAGGTTTCCAGGCGCGCGCGTGCGCGGTAGGCGTATTCGCTGTTGGGGTACGAGGCGATGATGAACTGATAGGTCTGCGCCGCGTCGACAAACATTTTCTGACGTTCCAGGCACTGGCCGCGCATCATCGACACTTCCGGCCACACGTACGGGCGGGCACGGCTGGCGCGTTCGACCTTGGACAGTTCAAGCATGACCTGCTCGCAATTGCCGCGATCATAGGCGCTGTAGGCGTTGTTCAAATGATGGTTCATCGACCAACGGGTACAGCCCGTGACGGCGAGGACGCTGAGGGCAAGGGCGGCAATGGGCAACAATCGCATGAGGGTTCTCCTGTCTTGTGCTCTGTATCGACCCCTGCTCGGAAATCTTCAGGCGCGTTTGTCCCAAAGTTGCCGAGTTCAATAAAGAAAAGATTAGAACGAAGCGCTTCGCAAAAAGTAGTGCAAACGAACAATGACTACACCCCTCGAGCATAGTAGCCTTCGCTAGCGCTTGAACTCAGGAGTCTTTGCATGTCCGTCCGTCGTACCAAAATCGTCGCTACCCTTGGCCCGGCCAGTAACTCGCCGGAAGTTCTCGAACAGCTGATTCTGGCTGGCCTGGACGTTGCCCGTCTGAACTTCTCCCACGGCACCCCCGACGAGCACAAGGCTCGCGCGAAACTGGTGCGTGACCTCGCTGCCAAGCACGGCCGCTTCGTCGCCCTGCTGGGTGACCTGCAAGGCCCGAAAATTCGTATCGCCAAATTCGCCAACAAAAAGATCGAGCTGAAGATCGGTGACAAGTTCACTTTCTCCACCAGCCATCCGTTGACCGAAGGCAACCAGCAAGTGGTCGGCATCGACTACCCGGATCTGGTCAAGGACTGCGGCGTGGGCGACGAGCTGCTGCTCGACGACGGCCGCGTGGTGATGCGCGTTGAAACCGCCACGGCCACCGAACTGCATTGCGTCGTGACCATCGGCGGCCCGCTGTCCGACCACAAAGGCATCAACCGTCGCGGTGGCGGCCTGACCGCTCCGGCCCTGACTGAAAAAGACAAGGCCGACATCAAGCTCGCCGCTGAAATGGAAGTCGACTACCTGGCGGTGTCCTTCCCGCGTGACGCCGCCGACATGAACTACGCCCGTCAACTGCGCGACGAAGCCGGCGGCACTGCCTGGCTGGTGGCGAAGATCGAACGCGCCGAAGCCGTGGCCGACGACGAAACCCTCGACGGCCTGATCAAGGCCTCCGACGCGGTGATGGTTGCCCGTGGTGACCTCGGTGTGGAAATCGGCGACGCCGAACTGGTGGGCATTCAGAAGAAAATCATTCTGCACGCACGCCGCCACAACAAGGCTGTGATCGTGGCGACCCAAATGATGGAGTCGATGATCCAGAACCCGATGCCGACCCGCGCCGAAGTGTCCGACGTGGCCAACGCCGTGCTCGACTACACCGACGCCGTGATGCTTTCGGCCGAATCCGCCGCTGGCCTGTACCCGCTGGAAGCCGTGCAAGCGATGGCGCGCATTTGCGTCGGCGCTGAGAAGCACCCGACCGGTAAAACCTCCAGCCACCGCATCGGCAAGGAATTCACCCGCTGCGACGAAAGCATTGCGCTGGCGACCATGTACACCGCCAACCATTTCCCGGGCGTCAAAGCGATCATCGCGCTGACCGAAAGTGGCTACACCCCGCTGATCATGTCGCGTATCCGTTCTTCGGTGCCGATCTACGCCTACTCGCCACATCGCGAGACTCAGGCGCGTGCGGCGATGTTCCGTGGCGTGTACACGATTCCGTTCGACCCAGCCTCGCTGGAACCGCACGAAGTCAGCCAGAAGGCCATCGACGAACTGGTCAAACGCGGCGTTGTGGAAAAAGGCGACTGGGTCATCCTGACCAAGGGCGACAGCTACCACACCACCGGCGGCACCAACGGCATGAAGATCCTGCACGTGGGCGACCCGCAGGTCTGAGTGACCGGATGCTGAAAAAAACCGCCATGTGAATGGCGGTTTTTTTTCGCCCCTGTAAAGGCCGACACTGCAATTATTCATGCGTCAACTGTCAGGTCTTACAGTAAGGAGCCTGCCAAGGTCGATGCCTGCATCCCATCAAGAACGAAAGAAGGCCTTGCCTTCCTGAAGCCAAACAGATGAGAGCCAGCGGCACCCCATCGAAAAAGCACTGTTTCGGATGGCGCTGAACGGTACTGCGGACGCTACCTTCGGCAACAATGGTTTAGTCATCGTCGATCTACCGGCCACCCGCTGCGCATCAACACCTGCAACTGACCGTCAACCCAATAACGATCAGGCTCAGGCATCAGTAATGCCCGATGGCAAAAACCTTTTGCTGCAGAACCTGGACAGCCCATTCGGCGTCATCACTGTGCTGAACAGCGATGGCTCGCCGGACAAGACTTTCAACAAAACGGGTTATCTGAGTGTTGGTGAAAAAAAGGAATACTTTGCAATTCATCAATTGGCCTTGCAGCCCAATCAATGCGTTTTTGCCATCGGTGAAGCTTCTGCAAGCGTCAGAAAAGGATTGCTGATCAGTCGAGAGCCAAACGGCAAAGCCAATATTCAGTTCAACCGCACACAACCGCTCAAGACAGTGCTCGACTATGCAGAAACCGGGTGGCTTGCGGGCACAGCGCAGAGCGACGGAAAACTTCTCGTGGCAGGGAGAGCAGACTTGCCGATGGAGGCCACACGGAACGTTGTGATCGCTCGCTTGATCAGTGACGGCACACTCGACAGCTCATTCGGCAAAGGCACCGGCTCCCTGCGTTTCCCGCAGACCACGGGCTCATCACTCGCCATCGCGTTCATGCCTGACAACGTACTGTTTTTCAGTTGGACAACCGATACGAACATCAAAATCATGCGCGGCCTGCTTGGTTGAAGGTATGCAATCACCTCTGACAACCTCTTCAACCATGGGTATCGATGGCGTCAGGATATGGGTCCACCTGACTTTCTGAAAAATAAGCCCCGCCATTTGAATGGCGGGACTTTTTGCGTCCGGGTCAGGCAGGTGTGGCGCCTGTGCCGGCCTCATCGCTGACACAGCAAGCGTAAATCACAGAGTGACATCCCCCGTCTACTGTCAGACCTGACAGTAGACGGGGGATGGTGAGGGGTAGCTACTTGAGTCGCCCCCTACTCAAGGACAGCCACATGAACCACTCAGATCGATCTGTGCAGGCCGCAGGGTCGCTTGATGAAAGTTTTGCAGATGCAGGTATTTTTCGTCTCGACCTCGCGCAATTGGGCTCTGAAACAACCATCCTCGGCGTCACCACAGCCCTGGAGCACCTGTATTTCACCGGTCAGATACGACGTGGTGTCACCCATTCGCCCTACCTGCTGGGGCGCTTGCTGGCTGACGGAACGCTGGACAACCGCTTTGGCACGAATGGCGTCGTGACCGGTTTTTTTGCCGGAACAAACGAGTCCCGGGGGAACGCCGTGAGCGTTCTCAGTGACGGCAAAATTCTCGTGACCGGGTCTGTAGGAGGCGCACGTGATCCGGCATTGGCCCGATACCTGCCCGACGGAACGCTGGACGTCGAATTTGGAATGGCGGGGCATGTCGTACTTCCGCGACCTCAAGAGCTCAATGCCCTGATGTTCATAGACGTGGGGGGAGGTAAAGATCAGAGCGTGCCGGCAAACGTCTTGCCCCTCGACAATGGAAAAATCCTGATCGTAAATTCTTACGTCATCACTCATCTGGCGGACACCCGCGCCTTTATTTTCCAGCTCAACAACGATGGTTCGCTGGACACTTCTTTCAATGACAAGGGGTATGTCCAGGTCATTTATCCGGGTGCCGATCCTGCTGACGTCAAAGTGCATGGCGGTTTGATCGATCAGGACGGCAACATTGTCGTCTGCGGCCAACTGGCGCCACGCTCAGGCACGTCGGCGCCTCTGTTCGCGCGCTACGGACTCAACGGCAGCCTCGATCAAGGCTTTGGCAATGGCGGGTTTGTCATTGTGCCAGTGTCGGAGTCCGCCAGACTGGTGGCCATTATTCAACAACCGAACAACCGTCTGCTGGGCATCGGCAGAACCGAAACGCCCCAAGGTCTCTTGATCGGTCTGGAACCGGATGGCAGCGCCAATCTCCAGTTCAATCGAGGTCAACCCTTGCTCACCCGATTGAATAATGAGCCCACCTACTGGGCCGGCGGACTCATGCAACCGGATGGCAAGATCGTTTTGATAGGCAAGCAACTGGATGAAACAGCGACAGCCGTCGTCGCAAGAATACTCAGTGACGGTTCGTTTGATACAACATTCGCGGGCGTCGGTTGGGTGGGTACGGACGTTGGCGGCAGAACAACTTTCTACGCTGTCACGCTACAGAAGGATGAAAAGATCGTAGTGGCAGGAACCGGGACTACCCCGCAGTTTCAAGGTCAGGTACTGCGCTTGCACGGACTTGGCTGATTGTTACTTCAAGCGAGCAGAAAGCAAAAGCCCCGGCCGATGAATGACGGGGCTTTTGCTTTCTGCATGCGGCGCTCGAAAGGCAGCGCCCCTTGACCGTGAGGCGCGGCACGCACAACGAACAAACCAGTGTCAACTGTCAGACCTGCCAGTAGACGCGGCAGGATGATGGGCAGCTACTAAAGCCGAAAACAATCCATTCAAGGAGCGTTACATGGCCACTCCAAGCCCATCAGTCCGACAAGCCGGTTCACTGGATGAAAGTTTTGGTGAGAAAGGCATTTGGCACCTGAACATCCCTAACCTGCGGTCGCAAACCACACTTTTAGACGTTACAGCGCAATCCCTTTCGACACTGGAACGCCTTTATTTTACTGGCGATGCTTTTCATGATTCCGGAGGGCACTACATATTGGGCCGCTTGTTGCCTGAAGGATCGCTGGATAAATCGTTTGGCGTGGATGGCATTGTCAGCGGTTCACTTGGCTCTGCACCGGTCTCCATCGGCAATTCCATCATCCTGCAGGCCGATGGCAAGATTCTACTGATTGGACTGTCAGGCAACGTCCCCGTACTGGCCCGTTTCTTCTGCGACGGCAAACTGGATCGCGAATTCGGCTCCAACGGTCTTGTGACTCTGCCAATACCCCAAGGCTTGCAGGCTCAGTTCCCCGGTCAATCGAAACGTCAGGATCAAGACTCTTCATACAGCGTAAGCGCATCGACTGAAGGCAAGATCCTGATCGTAAAAACCTTTAATAATGGCTTGTCCCCCACCCCCCTCGCCTATTTGCTGAACATCGATGGCTCTCTGGACACTTCCTTCAATGGAAAAGGTTATGTCCAAGTGGTTCATCCGGAACATGACCCCAATGCCATAACAATGAACAGCGGATACATCGACGAAAAGGGCAGGATCATGGTCGGTGGCAATCTGTTGCTAGCTTCGGGTCGCTCAATGCCATTATTCGCGTGCTACACCCCTGACGGCCGGCCCGATACCGCTTTTGGCAACGGCGGATTTGTCGTCCTTTCATCGCCGTCAACACAGTTCACGACCGTCAGAGAAGTGATTCGCCAGCCGAACAATCGGCTTCTGGCGTTAGGGTGGGCAGGCAGCGCTGAACAGGGCCTTTTGATCAGCCTCGAACCGGATGGTAAAGCCAATATTCAGTTCAACCGTGGACAACCTTTGCTGACCCAAGTGGATGGCCGCAACACCACATGGCGAAATGCGGTCATGCAACCTGACGGAAAAATCGTGCTGCTCGGCAATAACCACTGGCCAGGAGAAGATAACAACGTGATAGTGGCCAGACTTCTGAGCGATGCGAAAGACGATCTCTCTTTCAACGACCAAGGTTGGGTCATTACTTCACTAGGGGCGGTTAATCGTTTCGACGGCCTCACTCTGCAGGACGATGGAAAAATCGTGATCGCGGGCTTTCTGTCAACGTCGGTGACTCAGGGCGTGATCCTTCGTTTCCACGGGAAGAGTTGAAGCCGACACACAGTCTGTCTGCAATTCAATGTCGCCCCGTCATGTGAATGGCGGGGGGCTTTTGTCTTTCTGATCCCAGAGGGGTTTTGACTGATCAAATGCAATCGCGAGCCTGCTCACTACAGGGGAATGAATTTCAGATTGGGGAGGACGCTTGCTCCCGAAAGGCCGCTACCGTCAGCGAAAATTCAATGCCGCTTGATAAACCCGGTCAACGCCGCCAGCGCTTCGGGTGAGCGCAACCGCTGAGTAAACAGTGCGCCCTCCTCTTCGATCACTTGGCGGATCTGCTCGCGATCCGGCGCTTTCATCAATTGTTTGCTGATGCGCACCGCTTCGGGCGGTAATTCGTCGAAGCGCAGCGCCATCTCCCGCGCCTTGGCCAATGCCGCTTCGCCGCTGCCCAACGCTTCGCTGGCAATGCCCCAGGCCGCGGCCTGCTCACCGCTGAAACCTTCACCGAGCAACAACAACTCTGCTGCTTTGGCCTGGCCAAGCAAGCGCGGCAGGATCAGGCTGGAGCCGAACTCGGGGCATAACCCAAGGTTGACGAATGGCATGCACAACCGTGCATCGCGACTGACATAGACCAGATCGCAATGCAGCAACAGCGTGGTGCCGATGCCCACCGCTGCGCCGGCCACAGCCGCGATCACCGGTTTTCGGCATTCGAGCAGGCCCTGCATGAAGTGGAACACCGGGCTGTCGAGGTCACTGGGCGGTTGCTGGATGAAGTCGGCGATGTCATTGCCGGCCGTAAAGCATTCGCTGCTGCCGGTGATCAGTACGGCGTTGATGTCGGGGTCGCTGTCGGCCTGCTTCAACGCCTCGGCGAGACGGCTGTACATGGCGCGGGTCAGGGCGTTTTTCTTGTCCGGGCGATTGAGGCGCAGGGTCAGTAAACCGCGCTCGCGTTCCAGCAGGATGGCTTCGGTCATGGCGTGTCTCGCGTCTGATGGATCAGCGCTCAACCACGGCTGAGGAATACGTCGGCCAGCAGTTGATTGCGCGGCAATCCGGCCAGGTACAGACGCCGGGCGAAGGCGTCGACACTGGCCGTCGAGCCGCAGACTAAGGCCAGGGTTTGCCGGGAAACAAGGCGCAGTTGCGCCAAAGCGGCGGGCGCCTCGGCCGCCGTCCATAGCTCGACGGTCAGGTTTTCACGCTGGGTGGCCAGTGCGCCAAGGGGTTTGGCCAGATAATGCTCACTGGCGTCATGGGCCAGGTGAATGACGCGGATGGCGCCCTGGTGATCCTGACGCAGCGCTTCACGTAAGACACCGAACAACGGGCCGAGGCCTGTACCCGCCGCCAGCAGCCACAACGGTCGGGTATGCCAGTCGGCGTCGTATTGCAACGCACCACCGCGCAGTTCGCCGAGGCGGATCGGGTCGCCGATCTGCAGACAACGTGCCGCGTCGCTGAACTCCCCGGGCTGGCGGCAATCGAGGTGAAACTCCAGAAAACGGTCTTCTTCCGGCAGGCTGGCCAGCGAATACGGACGTGCGATGTGATTGATCCACAACACCAGATGTTGCCCGGCGCTGTAGCGCAGCGGGCGCTGCGGACTCAGACGCAAACGCAGAACGCTGTCGCTCAGCCAGTCCAGCGCCTCGACAACTGCCGGGCGTCCGTCCGTCGCCGGATCGAAGGTGTGCACCTGCAAGTCTTCGACAACCTGGCACTGACAAGCCAGCCGCCAACCCTGCTGGCGCTGTTCGGCACTCAAGGCATCCGGGCGATTGTCGGCCGGCAGGCCTTGCACGCACTGCACCAGGCAGGCATGACAACGGCCGGCGCGGCAGCTATATGGCACCGGCACGCCGTTCTGATTGAGGGCATCGAGCAGGTTGCTACCCGCCGCTACCGACCAGTTCTGCTGACCCACACGAAGCTCAGGCATCTACGTTCTCCCAGGCTGCCGCACAGCGATTGCGCCCGTCACGCTTGGCTCGATAGAGCGCCTGGTCGGCGCGCTGCAAGGCGTCATCCAGATCATCGCCCAAGGTCAACAGGGTCATGCCGGCCGAGAGGCTGAGATCACGCACATTCACGCCGACCAATTCGACGTCGGTAAAGGCCACGCGCAGACGTTCGCAGCAGGCGGTCAGGCGTTCGGCGTCGCAGTCGGGCAGCAACACCACGAATTCCTCACCACCATAACGCGCCAATACGTCGCCGTCGCGCAGACACGCTTGGGCGACACCGGCAAAGGCCTGCAGCACCTGATCGCCGGCGGCGTGACCGTGCAGGTCGTTGATGCGCTTAAAATGGTCGAGGTCGATCAGCGCCAGGCCGTGCACCGCTTCGCTGTCCATCGCATTCAGTTCACGCGAGGCCAGACGCAAAAAGTGTCGACGATTGAACAGCCCGGTCAACTCGTCGGTGGCGACCAGGTCTTCGAGCTGGCGCATCATCCCGCGCAAGGTGTCCTGATGTGCCTGCAAGGCAAACCGGCGCTGGCGTATGCGTTGACGCGAAACCTGAACAAAGCGCGCATAAATCACCAGCCACGCCAGCACCATCGCCAGGATGCACACTTGCAGCACGGCGAGCGCTGGCTCCGGCAGGCGGAAGTGGTAACCGTCCCACAGGGTAATCGCGCAGAAACTGAAGAACACCAACAGAGCACAGCGGATGAACGCCCGTCGGCTCAGATGAAACAGACCGAACAGCAGGATCAGCACGTAGAACACCAAAAACGCGCCCCGGGCCTCGTCCAGGTGAGCAATCAGCCACGTCTGCCAGCCGAGCCCGAGCAGCACTTGCGCTTCGGTGAGGCTGGGGTCGGCAAAACGCATATTGCGTCCGCTCCAGAACAGGCCGAACAAGGTGGCTTGGCTGATCACCACCAGCACACTGCCGATGGTCACAGCACGCAGGGACTCGCCGAAATGACCGGTAAAAAACGCCAGCCACAGCAGCAGCAAAGCCAATCCATAGGTGGCTGCAGCGAGGGCGAAGCGTTTAAGCAAAAGACGTTGAATGGCGTTATGGGTCAATCGTTGACTCACCGTGCGTTTGGAGGCTGACCGAGTGTCCTACCCTACAGACCGGCTGCCACTTTAGTGGCGTAGTCGATAAATGACCATTGATTTTCGGGCCGGATAATTGGCGTCAAAAGCGTGGCCTCAAAAGCCCCTCACCGCCCTGGGAGACAGGGCCCGACTGAGGGGCAAGGATCTCGATTTGCCAATGAAATCCCCCGCCCCCCATCAAGCCATTCGACCAACGAATGAATCCCGGCGCGTGTATGCCCCACCGAGGCGCGGTATACTGCCGCGCCTTTTTAGCGTCGCGCCAGCAGCCCCGGCGTGCCCGGCCCAAAGGGCCAGCTTCAAGTTGCAAGCTCAAGGCCGCAAGCTCAAACAGTCCACGTACTGCCTTTGACTTGCCGCTCGAAGCTCGAAGCTCAAAGCTGCCCTATTAAAATGTTCCCGTCTTTTAGAGGAGCGCGACTCATGACCGTGATCAAGCAAGACGACCTGATTCAGAGCGTTGCCGACGCCCTGCAGTTCATTTCCTATTACCACCCCGTGGATTTCATCCAGGCGATGCACGAAGCCTACCTGCGCGAAGAATCGCCAGCGGCCCGTGATTCGATGGCGCAGATCCTGATCAACTCGCGCATGTGCGCCACCGGCCACCGCCCGATCTGCCAGGACACCGGTATCGTCACCGTGTTCGTGCGCGTCGGCATGGACGTACGCTGGGATGGCGCCACCATGGGCCTGGACGACATGATCAACGAAGGCGTGCGTCGCGCCTACAACCTGCCGGAGAACGTCCTGCGTGCCTCGATCCTCGCCGACCCGGCGGGCGCTCGTAAAAATACCAAGGACAACACCCCGGCAGTCATCCACTACTCCATCGTCCCGGGTAACACCGTGGAAGTGGACGTGGCGGCCAAGGGCGGCGGTTCCGAGAACAAATCGAAAATGGCCATGCTCAACCCGTCCGACTCGATCGTCGACTGGGTCCTGAAGACCGTTCCGACCATGGGCGCTGGCTGGTGCCCACCGGGCATGCTCGGCATCGGCATCGGCGGCACCGCCGAGAAAGCCGCGGTCATGGCTAAAGAAGTGTTGATGGAATCCATCGACATCCACGAACTCAAGGCCCGTGGCCCGCAGAACCGCATCGAAGAAATGCGTCTGGAACTGTTCGAGAAGGTCAACCAGTTGGGCATCGGCGCCCAGGGCCTCGGCGGCCTGACCACCGTGCTCGACGTGAAGATCATGGACTACCCGACCCACGCCGCCTCCCTGCCGGTGTGCATGATCCCGAACTGCGCTGCCACCCGTCACGCGCACTTCGTGCTCGACGGTTCCGGCCCGGCTTCGCTGGAAGCGCCACCGCTGGACGCCTACCCGGAAATCGTCTGGGAAGCCGGCCCGTCGGCCCGTCGCGTCAACCTCGACACCCTGACCCCGGAAGACGTGCAGAGCTGGAAGCCGGGCGAAACCGTGCTGCTCAACGGCAAAATGCTCACCGGTCGCGACGCCGCGCACAAGCGCATGGTCGAGATGCTCAACAAAGGTGAAACCCTGCCGGTCGATCTGAAAGGTCGCTTCATCTACTACGTCGGCCCGGTTGATCCGGTCGGTGACGAAGTGGTGGGCCCGGCAGGTCCGACCACCGCGACGCGGATGGACAAGTTCACCCGTCAGATCCTTGAGCAAACCGGTCTGCTGGGCATGATCGGCAAGTCCGAGCGCGGCCCGACTGCGATCGAGGCGATCAAGGACAACAAAGCCGTGTACCTGATGGCGGTCGGCGGCGCGGCTTACCTGGTGGCGCAAGCGATCAAAAAGTCCAAAGTGCTGGCGTTTGCCGAACTGGGCATGGAAGCGATCTACGAGTTCGAGGTCAAGGACATGCCGGTCACCGTTGCGGTGGACAGCAAAGGTGAGTCGGTGCACATCACCGGTCCTGCGATCTGGCAACAGAAGATCAGCCAAAGCCTGGCGGTAGAAGTGCAGTAAGCGCTTCGCCTCCATGAAAACGGCCGGCTCATCCCATGGATGATCCGGCCGTTTTTTGTTTGTACAAACCGAACGGGATAAAAACTCCGTCAATGCATACAAAATGATCTTGCGCACCTGTCAGATCTGACAGGTTCATTTCAATGCCTTTCTTGTTAGCGTCAGCCCATTCACGCCCACCCCGTGCGCAATGGATTCGACCATGCCTGATCAGCAAGAATTGAGCATCACCACACCCTCCATCGCCAAAAGCGCATCGATCGCCACCATCGGCAAAAGTTGGGGCGCTGTGGGCCCGACCGGAGCCGCCTCGTTCGAGTTGCCGATTCCAACGTCTGCCGGGCGGGGCTGGGATCCTCAGTTCTCGCTGAGTTACAGCAGTCAGAGTGGCAACGGTCCATTCGGCCTTTCCTGGCAGCTGGCCGGCGTGGGTCAGATCAATCGCAGAACCAACAAAGGCGTGCCACGTTATACCGATCACGACGAGATCGTTGGTACCGATGGCGAAGTGTGGATGCCGGAGCTGGATGAAAACGGTGAAATCAAATTCCGTGAAGAAAACACCTACAACGGCGTCGACATCGGCCCGTACAGAGTGGTGCGTTACTGGCCGCAAATCGAAAGCGACTTTGCCTTGCGCGAGCGTTGGCAGCGGCAGACCCGAGAAGCCGATCCACCGGTTTTCTGGCTGATACACGGCGCCGACGGCTCACTGCACCTTTACGGCAAGACCGAAGCGACACGCGTCGCCGACCCCGACGCTCCCGGACGCATCGCCGCTTGGCTGCTGTGCGAAAGCATGAACGCACGTGGTGAACACATCTGTTTCGAGTACAAGGCCGATGATCAGGATCCCGACCCGCTGCATGACTACCGCGCCCAGCGCTATCTGCGCCGCGTGTGCTACGGCAACTTCACGGCCAGCAGCAATCTGTATAGCTGGACCACGGACAATCCGACCGAACTGGACTGGCACTTTCATCTGCTGTTCGATTACGGCGAACGCAGCACATCACTGACCGATATTCCTGCTTACGACGGTGACACCCTGAAACCCTGGACAGTCCGCCCCGACCGTTTTTCAACCCATGGTCGGGGCTTTGAACTGGGCACGCGCAGACTGTGCCAGCAAGCGTTGCTGTTTCATCAGTTCTCCAAGGAAAAAACCGAGCAACCGAAACTGGTACGCCGCCTGCTGTTGGAATATCACCAACCGCAAAATATCGCGCAGTGGGCCTACAGCCAGATCAGCGCGGCGCACTATCAGGCATTCGATGCGAGCGGCATTGTCGAAAACACGCCGCCGGTCGAGTTCGACTATGCCCCCTTCGACATCAATAAAACCCCGGCGCGCTTCTTCGAAACCGATGTCCAGCCGAGTATCGAGGACGGTGGTTTTTACCAGTGTGTGGATCTTTATGGCGAAGGTGTGCCGGGTTTCCTCTGCAGTTATGACCAGGCCTGGTACTACCGCGAACCATTGCGTGCGACCAAGGGCACCGATGAAATCGGCTATGGGCCATGGACCGCACTGGAAAAGATTCCGCTCGCCGATCGCAACCGTCCGGTCCAGCAACTGCTGACCGACCTGACCGGTGACGGTCGGCTCGATTGGGTCATCGCGCAACCGGGTATCAGTGGTTTTCGCACCCTGACAGAACAACGCGAGTTTGCCGACTTCGTCCCCTTCGGCAAATTCCCACCAGAGTTTTTCAACACGCTCTCGACACTTGGCGACTTGAGCGGTGACGGCTTGAGTAGCCTGGCGTTGATCGGGCCCAGCTCCGTGCGGTTGTATGCCAACGAGCGCGAACAAGGCTTCGCCGCGCCTGAAGAGGTGCTTCACCAACCCGACGACGACCGCTTGCCACTGTTCAGCAATTCGCGCACAGAACTGGTGCTGTTGGGCAACCTGCTGGGTAGCGATATGCCCGAGCTGTGCCGGATACGCCATGACGAAATCCGCTGCTGGCCGAACCTGGGTCACGGCCGGTTTGGCACAGGCCGCAAGATCAGCGAGTTGCCCTTCAACTACGAGCAATTCGATTCATCCCGCGTACGTCTGGCCGATCTCGACGGTTCCGGTGCCGCGTCGCTGATTTATCTGATGTCGGATACCTTCGAGATCTACCTGAATCGCGGCGGCAACGGCCTGGAGCAAATACCGATCAGCGTGCCGTGGCCCGACGGCGTGCGCTACGATCGCCTCTGTCAGGTGAGTTTCGCCGATCTGCAAGGCCTGGGCTGCGCCAGCCTGATCCTGACGGTGACGCACATGCAGCCGCAGCATTGGCGCTACGATTTCGTTTCGGCCAAGCCGTATCTGTTGACCAGCAGTAACAACAACATGGGTTGCAGTACCAGCGTGGTCTACCGCAGCTCGGCGCAGGAATGGCTGGATGAAAAACGCCGCCTGCCCAGCCTTAGACGTTTTCCGGCTTGCCACTTGCCGTTCCCGGTGGCGGTGGTCAAAAAACAGCAGCAACTGGATGAAATCACCGGCAACTGCCTGACGCAGCGCTTCACCTGGTGCGAAGGTTTTTACGACCGCGTTGAGCGCGAGTTCCGCGGTTTCGGCTTGCTGCAGCAAACCGACAGTGAGAGCGCCAGCAACGATGAGGGAGAAGGCTTCAGCGAGCCGATGCGGGTCTTCACCTGGTTTCATACCGGGCAATCGATGAACCGGTCGCGTGACGACTATTTCAATCACGACGCACA
The DNA here is from genome assembly GCF_963971015.1 of Pseudomonas sp. RA_15y_Pfl2_54. Taxonomy (NCBI): domain Bacteria; kingdom Pseudomonadati; phylum Pseudomonadota; class Gammaproteobacteria; order Pseudomonadales; family Pseudomonadaceae; genus Pseudomonas; species Pseudomonas sp. RA_15y_Pfl2_54. The sequence goes on along the minus strand of NZ_CAXAPN010000013.1, from coordinate 37,897 downwards.
TTCGGTGCCACTGGGCGATACGCTGTTCAGCCGATATCACGAGGCGGACGACTGCGAGGAACAGCTGGATTCTTCTGACGCCGACACTCGCTACCAGATCTGCCGGGCACTGGTCGGCTCGGTCACGCGCATCGAGACCTATGCCGATACTGGCGAGGATGTTCCGCGGATCACCACGCCTTATACGGTCGAAGAAATGCGTTATCGGGTGCGTCAAGTGCGCGAGCAAGGCGCCTATGCCGCCGCAGTCTTGCTGCCGCTGGTGGTGGAAAGGATCAGCTACCAGTACGACGGTTTCGTCGATGACCCCATGTGTCGCAACGATGTGGTCCTGCGCTACAACACTTACGGCCAACCGACGCATTCAATCACAGTGAGCTACGCCAGGCGGCTCACCGAAACCGATACGCCACCGTTCGACGATCTTGATCAACAGCAGTGGTGGTACGACGCCCATGACCCGGCACAACGGTCGTTCTACCTCAATGAAAGCCGTTCTGTGTTCATCGATCTGGACAAGGATCCGCAGCATTGGCGTCTTGGTTTGCCCTATCAACAGCGTGGCAATGCATTGGTCTTGTCGTCCAATGGCACACTTCCCACCGGGCTTACACCTGCGCAGGTGTCCTATGAATGCCTGATGGAACATGAGGATTCGGCGTACTGGAATACCGAACGGGTGCTGACCACACAGTCCGTGCAGCGTTACGTGAGTACCGATGGCAAGCTGCTGGACGATGGCATTGCCGGATTCGAGGCATTGACCGGCCCCATGGAAGTGGCCCAACTGGACAAAACCGCGCTGGACGCTTACAGCGTTTTAGCGGATTTTGACGTACGCGGCGAACTGGAAAAGATCGGTTACCTGCCGATGCCTTTTCTGTTCTGGGAGGACTCCTCGGGCAGCGCCGAGCACAATCTGTGGTCGGCAAATTACAACTGCGCCGAATACGCCGGCCTCGACGGTTTCTACAAGGTGCGCCGCTATCGCGAAACCCTCAGCCATGGCTTCACTCACGCCGTATACGACGCGTATGCGCTGGCTGTCACCCTCGTGGAACTGCCGGATGGCTGTACCACCTGCATCGAGTACGACTACCACGCGCTGCAAGCGCTGAAAATCATCGATGCCAACCTGAACACTCATCAGGCGTTGTATGAACCTTCCAATCAGCCCCTGGCCACCAGTTTTTATGGCTCAGAGAACAACAGGGAAGCGGGTTTCAGGCCACTGAGCGAATACAAACTTCCGCAGGACCGGAGCCCGGCTACGGCAATTGCCAACCCGACCGATGCCGTGCAAAAAGCCGCGAGTACCCTGCGCAAGGATCTGTTCAGCTGGATGGGGCAAATTGCCAACCACACCCACGCCACTACGACATGGATTGCCCGGGGTTATCTGCTGCCCAGCGGCCACATCAGGGCCAGTACACGCCGCCAACTGACCCGGCGCAGCGGCGCCTTGACGCCTGATGAACAGGCGCTGCAAAACGCCATCGCAACAGTGCATCGCGAACCAGTGCACAGCGTGATCCTCAGTGCCGATCGTTACCCCGACGATCCGCTGGCGCAGATCCAGATCACCAAAGCCTGCGTCGACGGTTTTGGCCGGGCTCTGCAAACCCAGCAATTGGTCGACCCGGGCAAGGCGTATGCCGTGGACGACGACGGCTCGCTGATTATCGAGGATGGTCAGATCAAAGTGGTCGATGCCAACCCGCGCTGGCGCATCAGCGAGCGGGTCGAATACAACAACAAAGGCTTGCCCGTTCGTCAGTACCGCGCGTTTTTCGCCAACACCTATACCTACGTCAACGATCAGTCCCTACGCACACTGAGCCATCACGATCAGCTTCGCTATGACGTCAAGGGCCGCCAGGTCGGAATGGTCAATGCCAAGGGCGACTTTTCCCGAGAGACGTACCACCCTTGGTATCACACCAGCGAAGACTTCAACGACACCGCCGAGCTGTCATCGCCAACCAAGGCATCGCAGCCATGATTGCCAACGTGCATCGCCGTACACCTGCACTGGCGGTAAGCGATGCGCGTGGTTTGCCAGTGCGGCAGGTCGGGTACTTGCGCAGTGTGACGGCCGACAGCCCCGTAGCGCTGGTAACCCGTCGGCAGCATGACTACGCCGGGCGTCTGGTCGAGCAATGGGATCCGCGCTTGTCGGCACCCTGCCTGACCACGGTTTACAACCTGGACGGCACGGTATTGAAATCCGACAGCGTCGACGCCGGCTGGCGCCTGACCCTGCCGGGTCTGGCCGGCGAGCCGTTGCGGCGCTGGGATCAGCGCGGTAGCCATTGGCAGACGATCTTCGATGAGCAACTGCGGGTGGTCGCGGTCGAGGAAAATGGCCAACCCGATGTCGACGTTTTTACTTACGCCGACGCCTCGGCCGAAGCCGGATACAACCGTCGCGGCCAGTTGCTGGAACAGAAAGACCGTTCCGGTTCGTTGCTCACGGACAGCTTTTCCCTGACCGGCCAGCCGCTGCGGGAAACCCGCACGTTCCACGACGGTGAGCCGTTCACCACTCACCATGTGTTCAGCTCGCTCGGCGCGCTGCTCGAGCAGACCGACGCCGGTGGCCATCGGCGACGCTCGCGCTACGGCCTGGCCGGGCACCTTCGGCAGGTACAACTGTTGATCAGCGGCCAGAGCCAATGGCAGCCCGTGTTGCTTGATGCGCAGTACAACGCCGCCGACCAGATCATCGAGCAGCAGGCCGGTAATCTTGTCCTCAGTCGCTGGACGTACGACCCGGCAGACAGTCGTCTGCACACTCAGTCCAGTCGCAAAGACACCGGCGCAGTGCTGCAAGACCTCGAATATTTCTACGATCCCGTCGGCAATATCACCCGCATCGAAGACCACGCCTTTCAACCACGTTACTTCGCCAATCAGTTGATCGATGGCCACCGCAACTTCACCTACGACTCGCTCTATCGGTTGACCAGCGCCACCGGCTACGACGACGCCCCGCCACCGGACATTCCCGGCCTGCCGCAACCGGGCGACCCGAACAATCGCCTCAACTACACCCAGACCTACCAGTACGACAACGGTGGCAACCTGATCGAACTGTGTCACGTACGCGCCGGCAACAACTCGACCCGGCAAATGTTCATCGATCTGAAGAGCAATCGCGGGGAACGCTGGAAAACCGGCGACGAGCCGCCGGATTTCGACACTTTGTTCGATCGCCACGGCAATCAACTGACCGTGCAACCGGGCCAGCCACTGCTCTGGAATGCCCGCGATGAGCTGGAAAGCGTGATCCTGGTCCAGCGCGATGGCGGTTCCAATGATGCCGAGTACTACGGTTACAGCCAGGGTATGCGCGTGTTCAAGCGCCACGAAACCTTCGCTGCCAACGCCGAACATTTCCACCAGGTGCGCTATCTGCCCGGGCTTGAAATCCGCACCCGCGACAGCGGTGAAGAACTGCACGTCATCACGCTCGGCAACGCCCGCTGCCTACATTGGGCAGCGAAAAAAATCGATGAAATCGCCAATGACCAAATGCGTTACAACCTCGAAGATCATCTCGGTTCCAGCGTGATGGAACTGGATCAAGACGCCGTCATGATCAGCCAGGAAGGCTATTACCCCTTTGGCGAAACCGCGTGGATGGCACCGAACTCGGAAACCACGTACCGCTTCATCCGCTATTCGGGCAAGGAAATGGACGTCAGCGGTTTGTATTACTACGGCGCACGCTATTACGCGCCGTGCTTGCAGCGCTGGATCAGCACCGACGCAGAGCAGGCGGATGGTCTGAATTTATATGCATTCGTGGGGAATAACCCGGTCCGTTTTATCGATCCGGACGGTAACACGCGGGCAGAAAGCGTGATCATGCTGTATTCGGCGTTTGCTTCCGCCGTAGAAGGGCACTCCGAGGAAGTACTATGGCAACTACACAACATCATTAATCAAAATGTTGCACTGAACATGGCGGTGAATCTGGCGGGAGAAACCGTCAGAGGTATTGTCGGTTATGAAGGTGGATCTTTGGGCGGCACCCAATTTGACACCCTGTTTCCAGCACTTGAAGTGAAACCGAACGTGTTGAAACCTTCATCGTTGGTCGGTGGCAACATCGGGGGTGATGTCGCTGGGGCCATCCTTGAGCCGGTGGCAAACCATATCGGCCTGCAAGTCGGGCCTTTGATCCCGCAGACCTCGCAAATGTCCGTCAGCGCGATTGATCAAAGCCTGGGGATCGAGGCCCCCGTCAAGGAAATCAATTCATGGAAAGACTTCAAGAGCGAAGTGCTGCATCCGGCACTCAATTCGTTATTCAACCCATTATTTTTAATGAACAGGGTATTCGGGTCAGTGGTGGGGATTATTCCCGGCGCGCTTAATATGGGAAGTCGGGCGCAGGAAGCACAAGACATCAAGAACCGGCTTGACCCGGTGAAAATTGAAAAGATCGAAAAAATGCTCAGCGACTGGAAAGCGGCCATCGAACAACGGTCTGCATGGGCGGAAAACGCTTTTGACGCATTGGGCGTTGACAGTGTTTCGCCTGCCAATGTGCTCCCGAATGTCAATGCCAATACTTCCAGCGAAACGCTGGCCATCATTACGCGCTCTGGCTTGCAACAGAAAAACCGAGCCGTACTCGCCAACATCGCACAGGCTCAGGCCGGACTTGCGCGATACAAAGAGATGGGGACCACTGACAATCTGTACAAAGCAAGACAACGGCATCTTGCATCAAAAAAGCCGGGAAACACCTTGCTCACCAAGTTTAAAAACGGTCACTGAAACCATGCATTCACGCACGCCCTCCCTGACAGTGATTGACGGACGAGGCCTGCCAGTCCGCAAGGTCGCCTACCTGCGAAGCATGGCAGGCAACACGTCAAGCACCCTGGTGATCTGCCAGGAACACGATTTAGCCGGGCGTCTGATCACGCAACGCGACCCGCGCTTGTCCATGGCGAACACGGCAACTGTTTATTCGTTGAATGGCAATGCGGTGCTTATCGACAGCGTGGATAGCGGCTGGCGTGTGGTGCTGCCAGGGCTGGCCGGTGAACCTTTGCGCAGGTGGGATCAGCGCGGCAGCCATTGGCGCACGTGCTTCGATGAACAACTGCGGCTCGTGGCCGTCGAGGAAAATGGCGAGGTCGATGTCGATGTGTTCACCTATTCCGACGCCTCGGCCGAAGCCGGATACAACCGTCGCGGCCAATTGCAGGAACAGAAAGACCGTTCCGGTTCGTTGCTCACAGACAGCTTTTCCCTGACCGGCCAGCCGCTGAGCGAAACCCGCACGTTCCACGACGGTGAGCCGTTCACCACTCACCATGTGTTCAGCCCGCTCGGCGCGCTGCTCGAGCAGACCGACGCCGGCGGCCATCGGCGACGCTCGCGCTACGGCTTGGCCGGGCACCTTCGGCAGGTACAACTGTTGATCAGCGGCCAGAGCCAATGGCAGCCCGTGTTGCTTGATGCGCAGTACAACGCCGCCGACCAGATCATCGAGCAGCAGGCCGGTAATCTTGTCCTCAGTCGCTGGACGTACGACCCGGCAGACAGTCGTCTGCACACTCAGTCCAGTCGCAAAGACACCGGCGCAGTGCTGCAAGACCTCGAATATTTCTACGACCCCGTCGGCAACATTACCCGCATCGAAGACCACGCCTTCCAGCCGGTCTATTTCGCCAACCAACTGGTCGACGGTCACCGTGATTTCAGCTACGACTCGTTGTACCGACTGGTCAGCGCCAGCGGTTACGACGACGGCCCGCTCTCGGACATTCCCGGCCTGCCAACGCCCACCGACCCTAACAACCGCCTCAACTACACCCAGACCTACACTTACGACACCGGCGGCAATCTGGTGAAACTGGTGCATGTACGGGCCGGCGCCAACCGCACCGTGCAGATGCGCATTGATTCAGTCAGCAATCGCGGCGTGCGCTGGAAACCGGATGATCCGGAGCCTGACTTCGGCACACTGTTCGACCGCCACGGCAACCAGCAGAACCTGCAACCGGGACAGGCCATGCACTGGAATGCACGGGATGAACTGCAACGCGTGACGCTGATTGCCCGAGACGGCACTGATGACGATGCCGAACACTACCGTTACAGCCAGGGCGTGAGGGTGTTCAAACGCCATGAAACGTACACCGACAGGACTGTGCACTTTCATCAGGTGCGCTACCTGCCGGGCCTGGAAATCCGCAACAAGGACAACTGCGAAGAACTGCACATCATCTCGGTAGGCAGTGCGCGTTGCCTGCATTGGGCGAAAAAACCACCCGATGAAATCGCCAATGACCAAGTGCGTTACAACCTCGAAGATCATCTCGGCTCCTGCGTGATGGAGCTTGATCAACAGGGCGACCTGATCAGCCAGGAGGGTTACTACCCGTTCGGTGCCACAGCGTGGATGGCCGCACGCCACGCCGTCGAAGTGGGCTACAAATTCATCCGTTATTCGGGCAAGGAGATGGATGTCAGTGGCTTGTACTACTACGGCGAGCGCTACTACTCGCCGTGGTTACAGCGCTGGATAAGCGCCGACCCGAATGGCGATGTCGATGGCCTGAACCTGTACGCCATGGTTGGCAACAATCCACTCCTGTACGTCGACAGGACCGGCGGAAAAAAAGCCGTATTCGAATTGCTTGGCGACTTTCTCGGGATGCTGGACAAGGCTCAGACAGCGGCGAACCAGATACATAATCTGGCGACTGAATTCGACGGGCTTGTTCCGGAAAACGCCGACATCAACGAACTGCGTGCAAGTATGACTTTCGGCACCTTCCTCAAGTCAAAACACGGCATAAAATCGGTCTTCAAGGGAATAGCTGCGGGAGGTACGGTAGTCGGGCTCTTGGGCAGCGTCGTACCGGGTGCCGGGAATGCCATCGGCCTGGCAGTCGGTGCGGTTGTCGGAGCCGTGGCGATGCCTTTGTTACGCTACCACTTCTTCAAGAAAGGTCTGAAGTTGGCGCAAACGCTACACACTCAAGAACTCAAGGATGGCCTGAATACACTCGGCGAGACTGTTTCAAACGGGGTCGAAACAGTAAAGGACCTGGTCAATGGCGGCGCCGCCCTGATCGACGGCATCAAAACCTTCACCAATAACCTCAATGCCTACTCTGAGGATATTCAGCAAAGGTTCTACAAACAGCTGGACTCACTGGATGACGAAAAACAACGTCAAGTCATGAAGCTGGCGAGGACCGGAGTCGACCCGTTCGATGCCATCGACAGGATAAAGGAAACAGCTCAGACAGTACTCAACGCGCGTAGCGAAGCCGAAGAGGTTACCGAACGTCTGCAGCAACTGGAACAATCAATCGCTGAAGAACCGAGACCCAGACCCGTTCCCAAACCGAGGTTGAATCTCCAGCTTCGACGCCAGGCGCGGGAAACCGCTGTCTGAGCGACGAGGTTCGCGCGAACATCGCGCTTCGCCACGTGGGCGCATGCTATCGTGCCCGCCCGTCCTGCCGACCCTTCGCCCAGCATGCTGCCGACTTCCCGTACCTTGCGTCTGTCGTTGTATACCCTGCTGATCATTGCCGGCGCAGCGCTTGCCGCCATGCTTGCGATCCGCCACGCCGAACGCCAGGCGCTGGAGGAAGACGCCGCCCGCGCCAACCAGCAACTGGCGTTGTACGCCAATTCCCTGCACACCCTGATCGACCGCTACCGCGCCCTGCCCGCTGTGCTGGCGCTTGATCCGCAATTACGTTCGGCGCTGGCCGGGCCGGTCGATGCCGACGAGCAGGCGGCGCTGAATCTCAAGCTGGAAAAGATCAACGGCGCGGCGCAATCCTCGACCCTTGAACTGCTTGATCACACGGGCCTCGCCGTAGCGGCGAGCAACTGGCGCTTGCCGAGCAGTTACGTCGGCCACAATTACGGTTTCCGCCCCTACTTCAGCCAGACCCGCACCCAAGGCACCGGGCGTTTTTACGCGGTGGGCGTGACCAGCGGGATTCCCGGCTACTTCCTCTCCAGCGCGGTACTCGGCGATAACAATGAGTTCCTGGGGGCGATGGTGGTCAAGCTGGAATTCCCCGAACTTGAACGCGAATGGAGCCAGGGCAACGACACGCTATTGGTCAGCGATGCACGCGGCATCATTTTCATCGCCAACCAGCCCGGCTGGCGCTATCGCTCGTTGCGACCGTTGAGCGCCAGCGATCTGGCCGAGATCAAGGCCACCCGTCAGTACGACAAACAGTCGCTGGTGCAACTGACCCATCTGTCGCTGCGCCTTTTCGATGACAACAGCGAACTGCGCCGGGTCGAAGGCCCGCAAGGCACAGCAGATTATTTGTGGGAATCGCTGCCGCTGGCCGCCGAAGGCTGGACGCTGCACCTTTTGCGTCGCCCGCAAGTGGCGTTCGAAGACCTGCGCAACGCCGGGCTCGCCGCTGCCGGCGTGTGGCTGGCGCTGGTGTTTCTGCTGCTGTTTCTCAACCAGCGCTGGCGCCTGTCGAAAATCCGCCAGCGCAACCGTGAAGAGCTGGAGCAACTGGTCGAGGAACGCACTCGCGAGTTGCGCACCGCACAGGACGGTCTGGTGCAATCGGCCAAACTCGCGGCATTGGGCCAGATGTCCGCCGCGCTCGCCCACGAAATCAATCAACCGCTGACCGCTCAGCGCATGCAACTGGCGACGCTGCGCCTGCTGCTCGACCATGGTCGGGTCGATGACGCCTATAAGGCACTCAAACCGGTAGACGATATGCTCACGCGCATGGCCGCCCTCACCGGCCACCTGAAAACCTTCGCCAGAAAAAGCCCCGGCGGTTTGCGCGAGCGCCTGGATCTGGCGACGGTGGTTGATCAGTCCCTGCAACTGCTCGATGCGCGGCTGCGCGACGAACAGGTCAGTCTGGTGCTGCACCTGACTCGTCCGGCGTGGGTACGCGGTGATGCGATCCGTTTGGAACAAGTGCTGATCAACCTGTTGCGCAATGCACTCGATGCGATGCAAGGCAAACCGTGCAAGCGTCTGGAAATACGCCTGCAGGCCGATGAGCAACTGTGGCAACTGAGCGTCAGCGACAATGGTGGCGGCATTGCCGCAGAGCATCTGAACCAGGTATTCGATCCGTTCTTCACCACCAAACCGGTGGGCGACGGTCTGGGTCTGGGCCTGGCGGTATCTTTCGCCATCGTCCATGAGTCCGGTGGACGTTTGAGTGTGGAAAATGGCGAGACCGGTGCGGTGTTCACCCTGTCTGTGCCGATCGATCTGGAGGCACGTATCTGATGCTCAATTCGGTAATGGTGGTCGATGACGAAAGCAGCATTCGCAGCGCAGTCGAGCAGTGGTTGAGCCTGTCGGGCTTTGAGGTGCAACTGTTCAGCCGCGCCGAAGAATGCCTCGCCGCACTGCCCGCGCACTTTCCCGGAGTGGTCCTCAGCGATGTGCGCATGCCCGGTCTCAGTGGTCTGGAACTGCTGGCCGAGGTGCAGCGCCGCGATGCCGACTTACCGGTGATTCTGCTCACCGGTCACGGCGATGTGCCGATGGCGGTCGAAGCGATGCGCGACGGCGCCTACGACTTTCTGGAAAAACCGTTCAGCCCGGAAACATTGCTCGGCAGCCTGCGCCGGGCCTTGGAAAAACGCCGGTTAATCCTGGAAAACCGTGCCCTGCACGAGCAGGCCGACAACCGCGCCAAACTCGATGCGACGTTACTCGGCGTGTCCCGTGGGTTGCAGACGCTACGCCGGCAGGTACTGGATCTGGCAGCGTTGCCGGTCAACGTGCTGATCCGTGGCGAAACCGGCAGCGGCAAAGAGTTGGTGGCGCGTTGTCTGCACGATTTCGGCCCGCGTGCGGACAAACCATTCGTGGCGCTCAACTGCGCGGCGATCCCGGAGCAATTGTTCGAGGCCGAACTGTTCGGCCATGAAAGCGGTGCGTTTACCGGGGCGTCCGGCAAGCGCATCGGCAAGCTCGAATACGCCGATGGCGGCACGCTGTTTCTCGATGAAATCGAAAGCATGCCGCTGGCTCAGCAGGTGAAGTTGCTGCGGGTGTTGCAAGAGCAGAAGCTTGAGCGCCTGGGCTCGAACCAGAGTATTCGGGTGGATTTACGGATCGTCGCGGCGACCAAACCCGACTTGCTCGATGAAGCCCGGGCCGGACGTTTTCGCGAAGACCTGGCGTATCGCCTGAACATTGCCGAGTTGCGCCTGCCACCGTTGCGAGATCGCCGCGAAGACATTCCCTTGCTGTTCGAGACCTTCGCCCAGAATGCCGCTCTGCGTCTGGGCCGAACCTTTGCATCCTTGAGTGGTGCGCAGTTGAGTCATCTGCTCAGCCACGACTGGCCGGGCAACGTGCGCGAACTGGCCAACGTTGCTGAACGTCAGGTGCTGGGGCTGGATGAGCCGGCACCGGGAATTGATCCGGGGCAGTCGCTGGCAGCGCAGCAGGAGGCGTTTGAAGCGCAGTGCTTGCGCGCCGCGCTGACCCGGCACAAGGGCGATGTGAAAGCGGTGCTCGAAGAGCTGCAACTGCCGCGCCGCACGTTCAATGAAAAGATGCAGCGCCATGGGTTGAGTCGGGAGATGTTTGTTCCAGGCAGTTGAATGTTGCGGTGCCGATTCGGGCCACTTCGCGAGCAAGCCCGCTCCCACAGTGGTCGGCAGTGTTCACACGGTCTGTCCGGTGCAAGCGTGGCTTGCCCGTGAAGAGGCCGGCACAGGCAATAAAGACCTGCCCACCTCAATGAGCAATTTTCCGCTCACCACCCACCAGCCATAAGCGGATTTCCGCTCAAAAAAAACCGCCACCCCCTCTAAACCGGCCCTCTCCCCGTTGGCACAGCTCCTGCTATAGCCCCAGCAGGCTGCGTTTCTACGCGCTCCACAAAAACAATTAAACGAAGGATCCTTCAATGGATAACTCCAACGCCCTGCCTCTTGGGTCGGCTGCCGTGCCGGTCAAAGAACGAACCACCGCCAGCCGGATCAAGTCGATCTTCAGCGGTTCCGTCGGCAACATGGTCGAGTGGTACGACTGGTACGTCTATGCCGCCTTCTCGCTGTACTTCGCCAAGACCTTTTTCCCCGCGGGCTCTTCCACCGCGCAACTGATGAACACCGCCGCGATCTTCGCCGTGGGCTTCCTGATGCGCCCGATCGGTGGCTGGCTGATGGGCCTGTACGCCGACAAAGTCGGGCGCAAGAAAGCCCTGATGGCTTCGGTTTACCTGATGTGCTTTGGCTCCTTGCTGATCGCCCTGAGCCCCAATTACGAAACCATTGGCATCGGTGCACCGATCCTGCTGGTGTTTGCCCGTCTGCTGCAGGGCCTGTCGGTCGGCGGCGAATACGGCACCTCGGCCACCTACCTGTCGGAGATGGCGACCAAGGAACGTCGCGGTTTCTTCTCAAGCTTCCAGTACGTGACCCTGATCTCCGGCCAGCTCATCGCGCTGGGCGTGTTGATCGTGCTGCAACAGACCCTGACCACCGAGCAGTTGTACGCGTGGGGCTGGCGTATTCCGTTCGCTATCGGCGCGCTGTGCGCAGTCGTTGCGCTGTACCTGCGTCGCGGCATGGAAGAAACCGAGTCGTTCACCAAAAAAGAAAAAGCCAAGGAAAGCGCCATGCGCACCTTGATGCGTCACCCCAAAGAGCTGTTGACCGTGGTCGGCCTGACCATGGGCGGCACACTGGCGTTCTACACCTACACCACCTACATGCAGAAGTACCTGGTGAACACCGTCGGCATGAGCATCTCCGACTCGACCACCATTTCCGCGGCCACGCTGTTCCTGTTCATGTGCCTGCAACCGATCATCGGTGGCCTGTCGGACAAGATCGGTCGTCGTCCGATCCTGATCGCCTTCGGCGTGCTCGGTACGATCTTCACCGTGCCGATCCTGATGACCCTGCACACCATTCAAACCTGGTGGGGCGCGTTCTTCCTGATCATGGCAGCGCTGATCATCGTCAGCGGCTACACCTCGATCAACGCCGTGGTGAAAGCGGAATTGTTCCCGACTGAAATCCGTGCGCTGGGCGTCGGCCTGCCGTACGCACTGACCGTCTCGATCTTCGGCGGTACTGCCGAATACATCGCGCTGTGGTTCAAGAGCATTGGCATGGAAAGCGGTTATTACTGGTACGTCACCGCGTGCATCGCCGTGTCATTGCTGGTGTACATCACCATGAGAGACACCCAGAAGCATTCGCGGATCGTGACGGACTGATCGGGTTTCACAGCCACTGCAACGGTGGCTGTGCGGGTCCCTTCGCTGGCTTGCCAGCGAAGGGGTAACTCGGTATCAAGTCAACTCGGCAGTAGCGTGTTGTGTGCCATAACGTTTCTGCGCATAAGAAGCCCCCACGATCATCGCCAGCAGAATCCCCGCCAGCACCGCCGACGAACCAATGGTGCCGAAGTCCAGCCCACCCTTCTCATGAGACTTGGTCATCAAGTCGCCCAGCGTTGCGCCAAACGGCCGCGTCAATACGAACGCCACCCAGAACAACAACACTGTCGAAATCTTCGTGAAGTACTTGAGCAGCACCACCACAGCAATGGTCGAGCCGATCAGCAATGCGCCGCCGGCAAAACCAAGCCCCGAATCGTCGGCCAGGTAATCCCCAAGCGCGGTGCCCAGGGTGTTGGAAAACAGAATCGCCATCCAATAGAACATCTCGCCACGCAAGGTCTGCACCTTGCTGACATTGAGCGAGTCACCGCTCAGTCGCCACGCCGAGAAGATCGCCAACAGAATCGCGATCAGGATCATCGAACCGGTGGCGTAACCCAAATCCAGCGTGCGGTCCATGAAGTCGGACATGGTGGTGCCGGCGGTGCTGGTGGACAAAATCACGATCCAGTAAAGCAGCGGCTTGTAGGTCTTGGCCATCAATTGCGTGATCAGCGTCAGGACGAACACGCTGATCAGAATCAACGAGCTGATCGCGTAGCCGACATTGAGGGTCATCGACAGCAAATCCCCCGCGGTTTCCCCCAGGGTCGTCGCGCAGATTTTCATGATCCAGAAAGCCAGGGTGATTTGAGGCAGTTTATTCATCGCGGGTAACGCTCCATTGTGTGACGGCCGGTTCTTGATTTTCTGGCCGTGGGCAGACTGGCGTTGCAGCGGTGAAAAAGCGGTCGGGAATTCATGAAAAATCTGTCACAAACGGCAAAACAGCGATTAATCGCTGATTAATCCTGGCGCTGCATCCTGCCAACACCTGATCGATGACCTGCGTGTCGTTTGCTGCGAAGACGTAAGCGATTTAAATGCGCCGCCCTTAACATCAAATTAATCGATTGTTTTTAGCATTATTTTGCGCTTTTTAATCAGATTTATTGGCGTAGCATTCAACCCATGCAAGACACACCCCCAACGAATCTGGAGTAACGAACATGAAAACCAAACTGATCCTCGCCCTGACCCTGTCCGTACTGGCCGCCAACACCTTCGCAGCCGACGGTTTTGATCGCACCGGCTCGGCCATTGCCGCCGACGGCTACGACCGCACCGGCTCCGCCATCGTCGCTCAAGACGGCTACGACCGCACCGGCTCCGCCACCGTCGCTCAAGACGGCTACGACCGCACCGGCTCCGCCACCGTCGCTCAAGATGGCTACGACCGCACCCAATCAGCTTCGATCAGCTGATAATTCATTAACCAGCGCACAGCCCGGCTTCGGCCGGGCTTAGTCATTTCTGGGGCAAACAAAATGTAGGGTTCCACACAAAAACCCTGTGGGAGCGGGCTTGCTCGCGAAGGCGTCCGTTCAGTCGATACTGATGGCAACTGACACGACCTCTTCGCAAACAAACCCACTCCACAAGATTTGCATTTGTCTGGAAATTGCATCACCCGGCTTGCACTATTGCCCCTACCCAATGCACTCCAGGATCCCAAGCCATGCCCGATGACATCCATTTCTACGAACCCGCCCACGGCCACGGTCTGCCCCACGATCCGTTCAATGCCATCGTCGGCCCGCGCCCTATCGGCTGGATTTCTTCGCAGGATGCCAACGGCCAGTTGAATCTGGCGCCCTACAGCTTCTTCAACGCCTTCAACTACATTCCGCCAATCATTGGTTTCTCCAGCGTCGGACGCAAAGACAGCCTGAACAACATGGAACAGACCGGCGAATTCGTCTGGAACCTCGCCACCCGCCCGCTGGCCGAGCAGATGAACCAGAGCTGCGCGATGGTTGCACCTGAGGTCAACGAGTTTGAATTGGCAGGCCTGACGACAGTCGCGTCAAAGGTGATTTCCGTGCCCCGCGTCGCCGAAAGCCCGGTGTCCTTCGAGTGCAAGGTCACGCAGATCATTCAGTTGCAACGTGCCGATGGCGAGACAGTGCCGAGCTGGCTGATTCTGGGCGAAGTGGTCGCCGTGCATATCGCCAAGTGGCTGTTGAAGGATGGGATCTACGACACCGCCGCGGCAGAACCGATTCTGCGCGGCGGCGGGCCGGCGGATTATTTCCAGCTGGGGCCTGAAGCCCTGTTCAAGATGTGGCGACCGGGGGCCGCCAAGTAACGGATTACCAGATCAACTCGGCGTCTTCAGTGACGCCCTTGAGGCGATCCAGCTCATTGATGGCAGCGTCATCGGCGGCGATGGCGCCGGGAAACACCTGATCATCCAGCAATTTGTGAAAGCGCGGTGCACCGCCATCCACCAGGGCCTTGACCGCGATTGCCGCGTAATAACCCTTGTTGCCACCCAGTTCGACGGGGACGACTGCGGAAACTGCTTCGAAGTGTTCGAACTCTTTACGTGCCATGTCGCAAGTCCTGGCTCAGTCAATTAAGCCGGACATTAAACCCTCAACCGGCGAGTTTGTGTACCGGTGCCGAACATTGGCCGAGGGCCTGGGCTGGCGAGACATCCTTGAAGGTGTGGAAATCCAGACTGTTGACCACGAGCTCCTGCACCAGCTCGGCGAAGATTTCCATCGACGGGCTGCTGAAATACGCGGTCATCGTCTGCTGATTGCTCCAGAAACCGCAGACCATCCACAACTCGGGATCACACTGCGAATGCTGCAAGGCAAAGCTCAGGCAACCGGGCGCGGCGCGGGACGGTTCGATCAATGCGCTCAGGCGCACACCGAGTTCCGCCGAGCGCCCGGCGCGCGCTCGAACCAAGGCCATATGACTGACGGGAATCTGCTTGGACATGTTCAACCCTCCCAGGGAGTCGCGTGGCAGCCGGGGACGGGCTGCGACAGGATCCAAGATTAAGGGGCGAGCGCCAGGGGCCGTTAGTCGATTCCTGCCGTCGCGTTGCACAATCCTGCGAGACTGCGCGTTGTCGCTGCAACCGTCTGCAAAACCTCGTCACATGGCTGTCACATGCGTTTCAAGCAAGTTCCAGGCTCTGCGTCCCGCTATGGGCGGGAACATGAGCAACACCGCGCAGAATCAGGCAAGCATTTCGCAGAATGTGTCTACCGTTCACGCTTGCACAAACATATGCTCTGCTCCACTCCACATCCCTTGCCGAGGATGCCGTGCATGACGTCATTCGATCCGATTCAAGCCCCACTCGACGCCGACATGGAAAAGCAACGCGCTGAACTGGCGGCGATCATTCGCCGCAACACCACGGACGATGGCAGTTACGCCACGGCCATCGGTTCGCTGTTCATGTCGCGCCACACAAAGTCCCACGACTTCGCCCCGGTGCTGGCACAACCCGCCCTGTGCATCATGGCTCAGGGTCGCAAAGAGGTGCGACTGGTCGACGAGTTCTTCAATTACGATCCGCTCAATTATCTGGTGGTCTCGGTCTCGATGCCGCTGAGCGGGCGCGTGGTCAACGTGTCGCCGCAAGATCCGATCCTCGCCGTGCGTCTGGACATCGACCCGGCTGAGATCACCGCACTGATCGCCGACGCCGGCCCGCTCGGTGTACCGACCCGGCCGACCGGACGCGGTTTGTACGTTGAAAAAATCGACAGTGCGATGCTCGACGCGGTGCTGCGTCTGGCCCGTTTGCTGGATGCGCCGAAAGACATCGCCATGCTCGCGCCGCTGATCCGTCGGGAGATTCTCTATCGCCTGCTGCGCAGCCCGCAGGGCCATCGACTGTATGAAATCGCGATTGCCAACAGTCAGAGCCACCGCATCAGCCAGGCCATCAAATGGCTTAACGGCAACTTCGAGCAACCGCTGCGCATTGACGATCTGGCCAAGGAAGTGAACCTCAGCGTGTCGACACTGCATCATCGTTTCAAAGCGATGACGGCGATGAGCCCGCTGCAGTATCAGAAGCAATTGCGCCTGCAAGAGGCGCGGCGTCTGATGCTGGCCGAAGGGCTGGAAGCGTCGGCGGCAGGGTATCGCGTGGGGTATGAAAGCCCCTCACAGTTCAGCCGCGAGTACAGCCGTTTGTTCGGCGCGCCGCCGTTGCGGGATCTGGCGCGGTTGCGGCAGTCGGTCTGATCCAGACTTTTTACTGTGTTCGCTGCCCTCATCGCCAGCAGGCTGGCTCCCACAGTGGTGGTGTCCACAACATCTGTGTTCACTACTAACCCCCTGTGGAAGCTAGCCTGCTAGCGATGGCGTCAGTCCGGGCCACTCAATTTCAGAGCGCCCGGATCACATGCTTGATTTCCTGAAACGCCGACAAGCCCCACGGCCCCAATTCGCGGCCGATGCTGCTCTGCTTGTAACCGCCCCACGCCGTCTGCGGGAAGATCACCTGCGGCGCGTTGAGCCACACAAGCCCCGCCTGCAGAGCGTTGGCGACCCGGTCGGCGGTCTCGGCGTTACGCGTCACCACACTGGCGACCAGCCCGAACTGGCTGTCGTTGGCCAGGGCAATCGCCTCGGCTTCGCTGCTGAAACGGCGCACGCACAGCACCGGGCCGAAAATCTCTTCGCACCACAGCGCACTGTCGAGGGGCACGTCAGTGAAGATCGTCGGCTGTAAAAAATAGCCGCGCGGCAGATCCGCCGGACGGTTACCACCGCACACCAGCTTCGCCCCGGCACTCAACCCACGGTCGATGTGGCCGAGCACACGCTGATACTGCGCCTGATTGACCAGTGCGCCCATTTCCACGTCCGGATCGAACGGTTCGGCTACGCGGATTTTTTCCGCGCGGGCCTTCAGGCGCACGAGAAACGCGTCCGCCAATTCATCGGCAACCAACACCCGGCTGGTGGCCGAGCACATCTGCCCGGCGTTGAAGAAACCGCCGCCACAGGCCAGTTCCACCGCCAAATCAAGATCAGCGTCTTCGAGCACCAGCAGCGAAGATTTACCGCCCAGTTCCAGGCTCACGCCCTTCACACTCTCGGCGGCGCGCTGCATCACTTGCACACCGACAGCGTTGCTACCGGTGAAGGAAATCCTGGCGATACGCGGATCCGCCGACAGCGGCGCCCCCACGGCCATACCGGTACCGCAGACCACGTTGAAGACGCCTTTGGGCAGGCCCGATTCAGCGATGATTGCCGCCAGTTCCAACTCGGGCAACGGCGTGACTTCCGACGGTTTGAGCACCACACAGCAACCGGCGGCCAGGGCCGGGGCGAGCTTCCATGCGGTGGTGACCATGGGAAAATTCCACGGCACGATCAGCCCGACCACACCGCACGGTTCGCGGCGCAGACGTGCGCTGAAATCATCGCTGGGCAGCGGCACCTCCGTGTCTTGTTGCGCGTCGAGGCCCTCGGCCAGTTCCGCGTAATACTCGAAGGTGGCGATCACGTCGTCGACATCGATGCCCGCTTCGAATTGCGGTTTGCCGTTGTTGCTCGATTGCAACTTCATCAAGTCCTCGCGGCCATTGCGCACGCCGTTGGCGATGTTGCGCAGGATCGCGCCGCGTTCGGCCCCCGTGGTGGTCGACCAATCCTTGAAGGCTTCGGCGGCCACGGTCACCGCGTGATCGACGGCCCGCTCATCACCGCCATTGACCGTGGTCAGCAGCGCTTCGGTGGCCGGGTTGATCACGCGCAAATGCTCGCGACCGGCCGACCATTGGCCGTTGATGTAGAGGCCGTCGAGTGTGGTTGGAAAACTCATCATTTGGCCACCGCCTGCATCCATTGATGCTGGTCGATTTCGATCACGCTCGGCCCCTGACGATCCGTCGCGGCGCGCAGCGCACCACGCAATTGCTCAACCGAGCTGATCGCCTCGGCCGCGCAACCCAACGCCTTGGCCACACCAATGAAGTCCGGGGCGTAGATGTCGACGCCGACCGGTTCGATGGCGCGGTTGACCATGTATTTTTTGATTTCTTCGTAACCCTGGTTATTCCACAGCAAGACGATCACTGGCGTGCGCGCTTCGACGGCGCTGGCCAGTTCCGGCAGGGTAAATTGCAAACCGCCGTCGCCGATCAGGCACACCACTGGCGGGCGCGCACCGTTGTCGCAGTGGCCGCCAAGCCACGCACCGATGGCTGCCGGCAAAGCGTAACCGAGGGTGCCGTAACCGGTCGACGAGTTGAACCAGCGGCGTGGACGCTCCGGGTTGAAGGTCAGGTTGCCGGTGTACACCGGTTGCGTGGAGTCGCCGACGAACACCGCGTCCGGCAATTCGTCCAGGACCGTTTCGAGGAAACGCGTCTGGGCCTGGGTCGGTGCATCCCAGGTCGCGGCCAGATCATCACGCAGACGTGCCGCACGCATCTGGCCCCAATCGTTGCGGCGCTCGGCCAATGGTTTGTGCGACAACGCACTGAGCAGCGCCTGTGCCGCGTTGCGCGAATCGGCGACCAACGCGAGATGCGGCGGGTAGTTGCGCACCGTCTGATCAGCATCGATATCAACGCGCAGCAGCTTGCCGGGAATCTCAAAACCGCCGGCGAACGTGACGTCGTAATCGGTCTCGGCCAGTTCGGTGCCGATCGCCAGCACCACATCGGCATCGGCGACCAGTGCACGAGTGGCAACCAGGCTTTGCGTCGAGCCAATCAACAGCGGATGACTGGACGCCAGCATGCCTTTGGCGTTGATGGTCAGTGCCACGGGCGCGTCGAGCAACTCGGCCAGTTCGGTGAGTTCAGCGGCAGCATCAATGGCACCGCCTCCAGCAAGAATCAACGGACGCTGGGCGCCGGCCAGCAACTCGGTCATGCGGCTCACGGCGGCCGGCGCAGCGCCGGCCCGGTCGATGTTGACCGGGACGCTGAGGAGCAAGTCATCAGCCTCCTCAACCAGCACGTCCAACGGGATTTCGATATGCACCGGACGCGGTCGCCCGGCCTGAAACAGCGCAAAGGCGCGCGCCAGCACCACCGGCAACTCAGCGGCCGACATCAGCGTGTGGGAGAACGCCGCGACGCCCGCGACCAATGCGCCCTGGTTCGGCAACTCGTGGAGCTTGCCACGCCCGCCTCCCAACTGGCTGCGCGACTGCACGCTGGAGATCACCAGCATCGGTATCGAATCGGCGTAAGCCTGGCCCATCGCCGTGGTGATGTTGGTCATGCCGGGGCCGGTGATGATGAAGCACACGCCCGGTTTGCCACTGGTGCGCGCATAGCCGTCGGCCATGAACCCGGCGCCCTGCTCATGCCGTGGCGTGACGTGGTTGATGCTCGAACGGGCCAGCCCGCGATACAGCTCCACGGTGTGTACCCCGGGAATGCCAAACACCTGCTCGACCCCGTAATCCTCGAGTAACTTGACCAGTACTTCGCCACACGTCGCCATGTCGATTGCCCTTTATATTCAGTTGAAACACAGGGCCCTGGGTGGGAGCGGGCCGTGGAATGGGCTCATTGAACGGGCAGCAGGTAGCGGCAACAATCGATTAAAAGTCATACTAGCCATGTCCTCACGTCATACCTTGGATCCCAATGAAGCGATTGCCTCCCCTGCCCGCCCTGCACACCTTTCTGATCACCGCGCAGTGCTGCAACTTCACCCGGGCGGCCGAGCAGTTGCACATCACCCAGGGGGCCGTGAGCCGACAGATCGCCGGGCTTGAGGATCATCTGGGTTATGAGCTGTTCATTCGTCAGGCGCGTGGCCTGGCGCTGACGAGTGAAGGTCGCGAATGGCTGCCACGGGTGGAGAAAATCTTCGGCCTGATCAGCGAAGGTACCGAGCAGATCGGTCTCAAGCGCCAAACCCTGCAAATCAAGGCGCCAAGTTGCGTGATGCGCTGGCTGGTACCGCGTCTGCTGCAATGGCAGAGGGAACGCCCTGACGTGCCGGTCAAACTGACCACCACGCTGGCCCATGGCGTGGACTTCCAGCGCGAGCCATTCGATGCGGCGGTGATTTACGGAGCGCCGCCGGACAACTCCTCCACAGCCCTGCATCTGTTTGATGAGCAACTGACACCGGTCTGTTCGCCCGCGTTGTTGAAAGGCCCGCCGGCGTTATCCGCACCGTCCGATCTGCAACAACATCTGCTGCTGCATCCGACCGCAGACACTCAGGACTGGACCGTGTGGTTGACGGCCGCCCATCTGCAATTGAGCAATGTGAACATGGGCCAGCATTTCGAGACGCTGGATCAGGCAATGTCGATGGCGTCCCACGGGACGGGTGTGGCGATCGGGGATTGGTCGCTGATCGGCGATGACTTGCGTGCCGGACGACTGGTGATGCCGTTCGAGCTGAAGGTGAAGACGGGGCTGGCGTATTACGTGGTGTTGCCGCAAGGCGGGGAGCCATCACCGAAGCTGGAAGAACTGATGATCTGGCTGGTGGAGCAGGCCCACACCCGCTGAACACCCTAATCGAATGTACAAGCGGGCTTGTTCGCGAAAGCGGTGTATCGGTCACCCATCAGGTTGACTGATACTCCCTCTTCGCGAGCAAGCCCGCTCTCACATTTGTTCTGCGCTGTTGCTTAGTAACCGACCGTAAACCGCTGACGCGAATGCTTCGGCGCCTCAACTTCGTCGATCAGCGCAATCGCGTAATCGGCAAACGTGATCCAGCTGCGACCTTCGGCACTCACCAGCAAGTGATCCTTGCCGACCCGGAATGTGCCGGTGCGCTCACCTTCGACAAACTCCGCCGACGGCGACAGGAACGTCCAGTCCAGTTCCGTCTCCTGACGCAGCGCATCCAGAAACGCGGCACCAGCGCTGGCTTCGACTTTGTACTCTGCCGGAAAACCAGCGCTGTCGATCACCCGCGTGTCGTCCGGCAGCAATAGCGAACCGGCACCGCCAACCACCAGCAGACGCTTCACCCCCGCCTGCTTCACCGGCCCGACAATCGCGCTGGCCGGCACCGTGGTGAAGTGCGCGGCGGTGATCACCACGTCGTGACCGGCAACGGCATCTTGCAGCGCCGCCGAATCCAGCACATCGACATTCTGGCTGGCCACACCCGCACGGGCGCCGATCTTCGAGGTATCGCGAGCGATGGCGGTGACGCTGTGGCCGCGGCGCAGGGCTTCTTCCAGCAATTGGCTACCGGCACGACCGGTGGCACCAATGATTGCGATCTTGCTCATGACATTCTCCAGTTGGCTTGAGAGTGCTGCGTTTTCAGAATCGGGTTACCACTGCATCTCACCCTTGGCGACTTTGGCGCTCAGCGCCAGCGAGCTTTCTTCACCCAGTTTCGGGTAGCGCTTTTTCATCGCGGCGATCAATGCGGTGGAGTCTTTGGCCTTGGCGGTTTCTGTGTCGAAAGCCTTAATGTAGTCGGCGGTGAATTTCACGCTGGCCAACGAACGGCTGCTGTCACCGAGGTAGTGACCCGGCACCACGATTTTCGGCTTCAGGGTTTGAATCGAATGCAGGGTCTGCAGCCAGTCGGCGTGGGATTGCGCGGTCTGGGTGTCGGCCATCCAGACGTGGATGTTCTCGGCGACAACCACACCACCGACCACAGCCTTGAGCGACGGAATCCACACAAAGCTGCGATCCGGTTGCTTGCCGTCCAGCCCGATCACCTGCAATTTCTGCCCTTCCAGCATCAGGCTGTCGCCCTTGAGCACGCCCGGCACAATGGTTTTGGCCGGTACGTCGGCGCCCATTTTCGGCCCCCAGAACGCGAGTTTGCCGGCGACGGTTTGATTGATGTGATCGACAGTCGGCTGCGAAGCCAGCACCTTGGCGTCAGGAAAGGCTTTGGTCAGGGTATCGAGGCCGAAGTAGTAATCCGGATCACCGTGGCTGATGTAAATGGTGGTGAGTTTTTTACCGCTGGCGCGGATCTTTTCGACGACTTGCTCGGCCTGGGATTTACCAAACTGCGCGTCGACCAGGATCGCGTCCTTTTCGCCACTGACCAGTACCGAAGTCACCGGGAAAATGGCTTGGGTGCCAGGATTGTAGACATCGAGGGTCAGGTTGGCAGCAGCGGCATGCGCGGCGAAACCGAGGGTGGCAGTGGCAAGCAAAACGCGTTTGAGAGTGGTGAAACCGATCATCTGTTGCTCCGGTGTCCGAATGCCGTGTCTGGCGATGGGACAGAGCTTAGTTGCATGAGTCAGTACAAAAAATGCGATGCTTGGACATAGTTTGTTTCTGAAAGCGGGCAAATCATGGATCGTCTCCAAGCAATGCGGGTGTTCGTCACAGTGGTGGATCTGGGCAGCCAGTCAGCGGCGGCCGATCATCTGGACCTTTCACGCCCGGTGGTTTCACGTTATCTGGCGGAACTGGAGGACTGGGTCGGCGCACGCCTGATGCACCGCACCACGCGCAAGTTGAGCCTGACCGCCGCCGGCAGTGAAATCCTGCCGCGCTGCCGGCAGATGATCGAGCTGTCGACTGACATGCAGGCCGCTGTCAGCGAGCCCCACGATGCACCGCGCGGGTTGCTGCGGATCAGCGTCAGCACCTCGTTCGGCCAGGCACAACTGGCCGACGCGATGGCCGCCTACGTCAAGCGCTACCCCGGTGTCAGCATCGATATGCAGATGCTCGACCGCACGGTGAATCTGGTGGATGAGCGTATCGATCTGGCGATCCGCACCAGCAATGATCTGGACCCGAACCTGATTGCCCGGCGCCTGACCGTTTGCCGTTCGGTGGTCTGCGCGGCTCCCGCGTATCTTCAGGAACATCCGGCGCCGCAACGGGTGGAAGAGTTGAGTCAACACAACTGCCTGACCCACTCGTATTTCGGCAAGAGCCTGTGGCATTTCCAAGAGGATGGCGAACCGGTGTCGGTGCCGGTACAGGGCAACATCAGCGCCAACGAGGCCAGCACATTGTTGCGCGCGACGCTGGCCGGCGCGGGGGTGGCGATGCTGCCGACCTATCAGGCCGGGGTGCATATTCATGCCGGAGAGTTGATTCGCTTGTTGCCCCACGCCGAACCGCGGCAGATGAACATCTACGCGGTCTATGCCTCACGCAAGCACATGCCGGCGGCGCTGCGCAGCATGCTGGATTTTCTGGTACTCAGATTCCCAGAAAACCCGACGTGGGATATCGACCTGTAACCCCGGTCATAACGGCTCTGAATGTCACGCTAGATGCGCAAACGCTGACGCTGGCAAGTCGTCACCGCTGACCTATGCTCAAAGTAGTACCCAAGGGTATACGTTCAGAGGTCAGACACCATGAACATCAAAACAAGAAGATACCTCGCGATTTTCATCACCTGCGCCGCCACACTGGCGTTGTACGGCACTGCAGCCTGGCGGGTCGAGCAACTGCGACAACTGCCTCGCGAATACGCCAGTTGCAACCTGGAGCACTGCATTCCACACAATGCCACGCTGAATGCGTTGCGTTGATGTAACAACGCGCAAACGCGGCCTGCTCCCACAGAGGGATTGAGGTGTTTACAGGTTTACTGCTCGGCCTTCAGGCGGTCGCGGAAAGCCTTTGGCGAAATCCCCACCCGGCGCCGGAACAGGCGCGTGAAGTTGGTCGGATCGGAAAACCCCAACAACTCCGACATCTCGTAAATCGTCATGCTGGTGTACGTCAGCAAGCGCTTGGCTTCCAGTAACTGGCGCTCGTGCATGATCTGCAACGCCGGCTGCCCCGCCAGTTCACGGCAAGTGCCATTAAGGTGTGACACCGAAATCCCCAACCGATGCGCCAGGTCTTCGACCTTCACATGCTGGCGATACGTCTCTTCCACCAATTGAATAAAACCGTTGAGGTATTCACGCTGGCGCTGCGGCCGCTGGCTGGCGTTATGGCGCACGATCGCCTGACGACTGACCCAGACCATAATCACGCTGACCAGCGAATGCATGAGCATTTCCCGCGCCGGTTGGTGGCCGTTGTACTCGGCCTGCAGCGCAGTAAACAGGCTGTTCAGGTAATCGCCGTCCTTGCCCGCCGAATAGCTTTCAGCCAGGGCCAGAGCGTTTACCGAATCGCCCAGTTGCGCCTGCAAATGATGGATCAGCGGCGTGGCGAGGGTGACGATAAATCCTTCGACGTCCTCGGAAAAACGGAAGCCGTGCACCGACAGCGGTGGCAGCACCTGAATCGCGGGCGTGTGCAGTTGTGTGCGCTGACCTTCGATTTCAAGCTCTGCCTGACCTTTGAAGACGAAGAGCAATTGGCACAAATCGGCGTGGCGGTGGGGTTTGATTTCCCATTGATGTTCGCGACTGCGTGAAGAAATGGTTTCACAGTGCAGCAAGTCAGGGGTTGGCCAGTCCAGGCTTTCACCGTAGAGCTTGAACACCGGAATCGAAGGCAGCTCAGGCTTGTTCATCACTTCAATCCAGGCCTCGGGGTTGTGGGCGATAATCGCACCGATTGGCAGAATGTACAGGTATCGGCTCAGTTTTCACCTTCAATTGACAGACCCGCAAGGGAAAAATGCAAGCACTCGATCCATAAAAATCATTCAACGGTCTTGGCCGTGTGAAGCTTGCGAGTCATAAAAACAATGAAAACGCTGAAAACCCAAGTCGCCATCATCGGCGCCGGTCCATCCGGATTGCTCCTCGGCCAGTTGCTGCACAACGCTGGCATCGACACCCTCATCCTCGAACGCCAGACACCCGATTATGTACTCGGCAGAATCCGCGCCGGCGTGCTTGAACAAGGCATGGTAGAGCTGTTGCGCCAGGCGGGCGTGAGTCAACGGATGGACGCCGAAGGTCTGGTTCACGGCGGTTTCGATCTGGCGCTGGACGGGCGCCAGGTGCACATCGATCTGCACGCGTTGACCGGCGGCAAAACCGTGATGATCTACGGCCAGACCGAAGTCACCCGCGACCTGATGGCCGCTCGTCGGGACGCGGGCGCACCGACGATTTATCAGGCGATCGATGTCGTTCCTCACGGCATGAAAACCGACGAAGCCTTTGTCACCTTTGAAAAGGACGGCGAAACCTGGCGCGTCGACTGCGACTACATCGCCGGTTGCGACGGTTTCCACGGCGTCGCCCGGCAGTCGATTCCGGCTGACAGCCTGAAGGTCTTCGAACGGGTTTATCCGTTTGGCTGGCTGGGAATTCTGGCCGACACGCCACCGGTGCATGAAGAACTGGTCTACGCCCGGCACGAACGCGGCTTCGCACTGTGCAGCATGCGTTCGGCAACTCGCACCCGTTATTACCTGCAAGTGCCGGCGGATGAAAACGTCGATGACTGGAGCGATCAGCGCTTCTGGGATGAACTGAAGTCCCGTCTGCCCGTGGCGCTTGCAGAAAACCTGGTCACTGGGCCGTCGATCGAGAAAAGCATCGCGCCGTTGCGCAGTTTTGTGGTCGAACCGATGCAATACGGACGGATGTTTCTGGTCGGCGATGCCGCGCACATCGTCCCGCCTACCGGCGCCAAGGGCTTGAATCTGGCCGCCAGCGATGTCAGCACACTGTTCAATATTCTGCTGAAGGTCTATCGCGAAGAACGCGTCGACCTGCTCGAGAAATATTCCGAAATCTGCCTGCGTCGGGTGTGGAAGGCCGAGCGGTTTTCCTGGTGGATGACGTCGATGCTGCATCGCTTCGACGATCACGATGATTTCAGCCAGCGCATCAGCGCCTCGGAACTGGACTACTTTGTCAGCTCGCAAGCAGGGCGAAAAACCATTGCAGAAAATTACGTCGGACTTCCTTACGAGGCTATCGAATAGCTTCCTACCGACTTACACTGGCGAGCCTCCCCGCTCGCCTGGCCATTTGCGGGACTCTCACTGCCCGCAGGTGTTGTTCGTGCCCCATCTCAATCATCCCGAAACGCCCAAACCGGCCATTCGCAGCGTGCTGGTCGCGCTGATGATGGCGATCTTTCTTGGCGCACTGGATCAGACCATCGTCGCCGTGTCGATGCCGGCCATTTCCGCCCAATTCAAAGACGTCAACCTGTTGGCCTGGGTGATTTCCGGGTACATGGTGGCGATGACCGTGGCGGTGCCGATCTACGGCAAGCTCGGTGATTTGTATGGCCGGCGCAAACTGATGCTGTTCGGCATGGGCCTGTTCACCCTCGCCTCATTGTTTTGCGGCATGGCGCAAAGCATGGAGCAACTGGTGCTGGCGCGGATTCTCCAGGGCATCGGGGCCGGCGGGATGATTTCGGTCAGTCAGGCGATCATCGGCGACATCGTGCCGCCACGCGAACGCGGACGCTATCAGGGTTACTTCAGCAGCATGTACGCGGTGGCCAGCGTCGCCGGGCCGGTGTTGGGCGGCTACATGACCGAGTACCTGTCGTGGCGCTGGGTGTTTCTGATCAACCTGCCGCTGGGCCTGGGTGCTTATTGGGTGGCGCGGCGTAACCTGCGCGGCCTGCCGATCCCGCAGCGCAAACCGATCATCGATTACCTCGGCACATTGCTGATGATCATTGGCCTGACCGCTCTGTTGCTCGGCATCACCCAGATCGGTCAGGGTCATTCGTGGCGCAGCAGCGAAGTGCTTGGGCTGTTCGCGTGTGCGGTGCTGGTGCTGGCGCTGTTTGTCTGGCATGAACGCCGCGCGCGTGAGCCCTTGCTGCCGATGCACCTGTTCGCCAACCGCAACGCCCTGCTGTGCTGGTGCACGATTTTCTTCACCAGTTTCCAGGCGATTTCGCTGATTGTGCTGATGCCGCTGCGTTTTCAAAGCGTCACCGGTGCAGGGGCCGACAGCGCCGCGTTGCACTTGCTGCCCTTGGCCATGGGGCTGCCGATCGGCGCCTACTTTGCCGGGCGTCGCACCTCAGTGACCGGTCGTTACAAACCGCAGATTCTGACCGGCGCGATGTTGATGCCGATCTCGATCCTGGGCATGGCCTTCAGTCCGCCAGAGGCCACGCTGCTCAGCGGCGTGTTCATGTTGCTCAGCGGGATTGCCGGCGGCATGCAGTTCCCTACCTCTCTGGTAGGCACGCAGAACTCGGTGGCGCAACGCGACATTGGCGTGGCCACCAGCACCACCAACCTGTTCCGCTCGCTCGGCGGCGCGGTGGGTGTGGCGCTGATGTCGGCGCTGTTGCTGGCATTGTTGCAGGACTCCAGTTTCGCCCACCTGGCGAGCAGTTCGCTGATGAGCGAGGGGCATTCGGGCAATGTGTTGCTTGATGGTTTGAACGCGGCGCCGGGTGATGCTCGAAACGCTTTGCGCGCGGAGCTTTCGGTGACCTTCCGGCATTTGCTGTGGGTCAGTGCGGCGGTGTCGCTGCTGGGGCTGACGGCGGCGATTGCGATGCCGAACAACTTGCTGCGCGGCAGAGAGCACGGCACCCAATAGCAGCCATGCCCGCTCCCACAGGATCTGGCTGATCAAGGGCTGTAGTAACCGACCGCTACCAGAAAATGGCCAACCTTCTTCAGGTAGGCATGCTTGTCCTCGACCTTGCCGGTCACCGGGTTTTTCCAGCGGTATTCGTATTCGCCATCATCCTGTTTGGCAATCAGCGCCAGTATCGGCTCACCCACCGGTTTGCCTTCCGGGTCCTTGACCTTGCTGAAGTCGGTATTGATCAAGCGCAGATTGGTGCCGTGGGCGACATAGCGCCGGGTATCGAGGTCGACGACAAACACATACAGGTCATCCTGCAAATAGCCGCCCTTGAGCGAGTTGATCGCCGTCAATGTGCCCTTCTCGTCTTTGCCCAGATCGGTAGCCGCCTTGTTCAGCAACGCCATCGCCTGCTCCGCCGACGCCCGCGGCAGGTAATAACCGACCGCCAGAATCCGTTGGCCGATGCGCTGGTAAAACACATGCTTGCGCTCGACCTTGCCATCCGACCAGTTCTGCCAGCGGTACTCGGCTTGCTGGATGCCGTTGCCCTCGGGCACTTTCAAGGCATTTTTGAAGGCTTTCTGCAGATCCGGCCCGAGCACCTCGCTCACATCACGGCCGATCAACGCCGACGAGGGCCCGCCGCTGGCGAGCATGACGCCCTTGGTGTCGACCACAAACACATAGCGGTCCTTGTCGACAAACTCACCCTGGCGACTGAACGCGGCGAACGCCTTGTCGCCGTTGTCGTGGTAGTAGGCCAGTGCTTTTTCCAGCAAGGCGATGGCGGCCTGGCTGTCATCCTTGGCAGTGGTCGCGGCGTTGGCCTGGCCGAACCCGGCCAGGAGCATCACGCCGAGCCAGGCCACTTTATGCAAAAAACCCATAGCGCATCCCTCGTTCTTGTTGGTGTTTCAAGAGCGTAGACGGCTTGGGATGATGCAGGGACATTCAGAAGGTTTCTGGAGATTACACCGTGCTGTGGCGAGGGAACGTGCCCACTCGCCACACGTTTGATCAAGCTTTAAGGCCGGGCATTGATCTGCTGCTGCAAGTTCTGGATCTGCGCCTGAAGCGTGTTGATGTTGCGGGTCATCTGGCGACGGAACGCATCGAACTCAGCGGTATTGGCGGCACCTTGCGGTGCTGCCGGGCGGTTGTCCTGTTCGCTTTTGAGAACGACGATTTCCTGCTCCAGTCGATCAATTGCCGCGCTCGGATTGCCCTGTTTCTTCAGTGCGGCGATGTCCGCGCCGAGGCTCTTGAGCTGCGCATCGAAACCCTTGAGCTGGGCGTCGACCTTGCTGGTATCGGCCGGGGCGTTTTTCAGCGTGGTCAGCTCTGTACTCAGGGCTTTGACCTGTGCCTGTAACTGGCTGTTGGCGTTTTGTTGCTCGCTGGTCTGGGCGCTCATCTGTGCCAGACGCTTGTCCAGTTCACTGGTCTGGCCGGCAACGCCCTGCTGCTGTTTGCTCTGATCGAGCAACTTGCCTTCCAGTTGCTTGATCTGCAGCTTCAACGCTTCGCTGTCGCTGGTGACGTTGGATTGACTGGCGACGACCTTGCCGGAAATGTCCTGCAGGCGCCCCGCCGCTTCTTCGCTGATGCGCGCGAAGCTTTCCTGGGTTGCGACCAGTTGCTGCTCCATCAGCGAGATCTGCTGAAAACTCCACCAGGCAAGGCCGATGAAGGCGAAAAACAATGCGCCAACCAGCGCCCACAAAGGCCCGGTGCTTGCCGCTTTGACCTTGACCACGGGCGGTGTACGCGAGTGCACGGAGGTGCGGGCGGTGGTCGGAATGTCATCGTCGTCGAAAGTGTCGGCACGCAGGCTCGGTACATCATCGAAATCGTCGTGGGCATCATTACGCATGGACATTGAGGCAACCTTTGTGAAACGCGGTGATGGCAGATGGGGGCGAAGTATAAACCCCACAGCCGCAGGGATTGACCCTCAACCTGTAGTGCGGTTCATTGCCGGTCGGCCGATTCGTTTCAACGAATGTCCTGAGCTTTCCACCAACCGCAGAACTCGTCGAGGGCGGTCCACAGACTGACTTTCGGATCGTAGTCCAGATAATGCCGGGCGCGACTGATGTCGAGGGTGAAATTTTTGTTCATCACCTGCATCCCCAGCCGCGACAGCGTCGGCTCCGGACGTCCCGGCCAGAGCTTGCACGCCCCTTCATTGAGCGCGGCCACGCTGTAGGCCAGCCCGTAGGAGCGATACCGGGTGACCTCTGGGATCTCCATTTTGCGCATCACATAGTTGACCACATCCCACAGCGGCACCGGCGTACCGTTGCTGATGTTGTAGGCCTTGCCCAGCGCGGAACCGGCGGCCAGCAAACTGCTGAGCATGG
Source organism: Pseudomonas sp. RA_15y_Pfl2_54 (assembly GCF_963971015.1). NCBI lineage: Bacteria > Pseudomonadati > Pseudomonadota > Gammaproteobacteria > Pseudomonadales > Pseudomonadaceae > Pseudomonas > Pseudomonas sp. RA_15y_Pfl2_54. The sequence continues at coordinate 7,940 of NZ_CAXAPN010000013.1, read as the reverse complement.
CTTCGTTGAGGTTTTGCACGCTGGTGAAATCGACCTTGTTCAGGCCATTGCCAATGATCGCCAGACGGCCCTTGCGCTGCATGTTCAACAGGCGCGGGAAGATGCTCATGTCGCCGGCACCGGTGACGAAGCGCGGGCGCAGGGCGATGGTTTCCAGACCGAATTCCTGCGTGCCGAAAACCTTTTGCTCGGCCAGATATTTGGTCGCCGCGTAGTGATGCCTGAAGCGCTTTGGCACTTGTTCTTCGGTCAGGTTCAGGTGGTCGCGGCCATCGAAGTAGATCGACGGTGACGACAAATGCACCAGCCGTCGAACCCGTCGCTTCAGGCAGGCCTCGACAACGTTTTCAGTGATCTGCACGTTACCTTGATGAAAATCCTGATAGCGCCCCCACAGCCCGACGGCACCGGCGCAATGCACCACCGCTTCGACGTCGGTGCAGAGTTCGCGCACCAGATCCGGGTCAGTCAGATCACCAGGGACAAACTCGGCGCCACGGCGGACCAGGTGCTCGACGCTCTCGGCCCGGCGGCCGTTGACCCGCACATCCAGGCCCTGCTCCAGAGCGAAACGCGCAAAGCGTCCACCAATGAAGCCGCTTGCGCCGGTGACCAGAATTTTCATGTAAAGCTCCGCTGTCTTTCGATTTGCCTGATTCGTGTGTCTTGACGCTGGCCGTCAGTCCAACGGCACCAGCCATTGTGGCGAAGATCGCACCAATTGCTCGGTCAGCAAGCCCAGCAACTGACCGCCGTTGCGCCAATGATGCCAGTAGAGCGGCACGTCGATCGGTTTATCTGGCAACAGTTCGCGCAGTACACCGCGTTGCAATTGCTCACGCACTTGCAGTTCCGGCACCAGCCCCCAACCGAGCCCGGCTTCAGTCAGGCGGATAAAACCTTCAGAGGATGGGCACAAATGGTGCTCGAATCCCCCATCGACACCCAGTGATGCGAGATAGCGATGCTGAAGAAAATCATCCGGGCCGAACACCAGCGCCGGGGTGCGCGGCAGTTGTTCGGCACGCACGCCATCGGGGAAATGCCGGGCGATGAACGCCGGGCTGGCCAGCGCGCGATACCGCATGGCGCCGAGCAAGACGCTGCGGGCGCCGGCCACCGGCCGCTCGCTGGCGCAAACACACGCCGCCACTTCACCGGCGCGCATGCGTTTGAGGCCGACGGTCTGATCCTCCACCACCAGATCCAGCAACAAATGCTGTTCGGCACAGAAATCCCCCACGGCTTCAGCCCACCAGGTGGCGAGGCTGTCGGCATTGATCGCAATGCGCAGTCGCTCGGGTAAACCTTCTTCATCCAACGCCGGCACAAGGGTCTGCAAATCACGTTCAAGCAAACGTACCTGTTGCACATGGTTGAGCAGGCGCCGGCCAATTTCGGTCGGCGACGGCGGCGTACCGCGCACCAGCACGGGTTGGCCGACCCGCGCCTCAAGCAGTTTGATCCGCTGCGAGATCGCCGATTGCGACAGGCCCAGCACCTGCGCCGCGCGCTCGAATCCGGCTTGCTCGACCACGGCGGCCAAAGCAGACAGCAATTTGTAATCGAACATCATTTTTCCTAATGAGCGATCAGCATTATTGGTTTTTCTTATAACGCGTCCGACTGGAGAATAGCCAGCAAGCACTCTCTCTCAAGGACCTTTCCATGGCTGGCGAAACCTCACTCTCGACTCTGCTGCGCAGCATGAGCCCGCAGCTCAACGCCGGCGACTATGTGTTTTGCACCTTGCCCGACGGGCAACTGCCAATTGGCCTGGAGATTGTCGGCTGCTTTCGTGAACAAGAAGGTCTGACCGTGATTCTGCAACGCTCGCTGGCCGAACAGGCCGGCTTCAGTTTCGATTACGTGGCCGCGTGGATCACCCTCAACGTGCACTCGGCGCTCGAAGCCGTCGGCCTCACTGCCGCATTCGCCACCGCACTGGGCAAGGCCGGGATCAGTTGCAACGTGATCGCCGGTTACTACCACGATCACCTGTTTGTCGGTCAGGCCGACGCCGAACGCGCCATGCACGTGCTGCGCGATCTCGCAGCCAACGCGGAGTGAATTCTATGTGGCAAAGCTATGTGAACGGGTTGCTGGTGGCGTTGGGGCTGATCATGGCGATCGGCACCCAGAATGCTTTTGTGCTGGCACAAAGTCTGCGTCGTGAGCATCACTTGCCGGTCGCCGCACTCTGCGTTGCCTGCGACGCGCTGCTGGTGGCAGCCGGGGTGTTCGGCCTTGCCACTGTACTGGCACAAAACCCGACATTGCTGGCGGTGGCGCGCTGGGGTGGCGCGGTGTTCCTGATCTGGTACGGCAGCCAGGCGCTACGCCGGGCGTTCTCGAAACAGCGCCTGGATCAGAGCGAAAACCAGACCGTGCGCTCGCTGCGGGCAGTGATGCTCAGCGCCTTGGCAGTGACCTTGCTCAACCCGCACGTTTATCTGGATACCGTGTTGTTGATCGGCTCTCTTGGCGCCCAACAATCGGTGCCGGGCGCTTATGTGGTGGGCGCCGCCAGTGCGTCGTTGCTGTGGTTTTTCACGCTGGCGCTGGGGGCGGCATGGCTCGCGCCGTGGCTGGCCCGGCCGAGTACGTGGCGGATCCTCGATCTGCTGGTGGCGGTGATGATGTTCGCGGTGGCAGGACAATTGATACTCGCTCCGTGATTTATTCCAAAAGGCTCTGGAACCTCTATCCCACACAGTTGTTGCGTGGTTAAGCCGCAACCCCGGTGCTATGATCCGAACCCTGCGCCGCAAAGAGTAAAAACTCGTCGTCGCATTTCTGGCCGCCCGTGATCGGCCTTGCGCTCACCGCAACAGACCTGATTAGGAGAATCATCATGGCTTTCGAATTGCCGCCGCTGCCTTACGCACACGATGCCCTGCAGCCGCACATTTCCAAGGAAACCCTGGAATTTCACCACGACAAGCACCACAACACCTATGTCGTGAACCTGAACAACCTGGTGCCGGGCACCGAGTTCGAAGGCAAGACCCTGGAAGAAATCGTCAAGTCTTCCTCGGGCGGCATCTTCAACAACGCCGCTCAGGTCTGGAACCACACGTTCTACTGGAACTGCCTGGCGCCAAACGCCGGCGGTCAACCAACCGGCGCGCTGGCTGATGCAATCAACGCAGCCTTCGGTTCGTTCGACAAGTTCAAGGAAGAGTTCAGCAAAACCTCGATCGGCACCTTCGGTTCCGGCTGGGGCTGGCTGGTGAAAAAGGCTGACGGTTCCCTGGCACTGGCCAGCACCATCGGCGCCGGCAACCCGCTGACCAGCGGCGACACCCCGCTGCTGACTTGCGACGTTTGGGAACACGCTTACTACATCGACTACCGCAACGTTCGTCCCAAGTACGTCGAAGCGTTCTGGAACCTGGTCAACTGGAAGTTCGTCGCTGAGCAGTTCGAAGGCAAAACCTTCACCGCTTAAGCTGCGCGCCAGAGAAGAAACCCGGCTGATGCCGGGTTTAATGAGATGGTCAGCCTGACCGAGAAGCCCTGCAGGTTTACGCTTGCAGGGCTTTTCTCGTTTTCGGCGGAGGATCTCTCATGAATACGATAACGCTTCTCGGTATCGACATTGGCAAACACAGTTTCCACCTGCATGGCCAGGATGCCAAAGGTCATCAGGTATTGCGCAAGAAAACCAACCGCGGCCAATTGCTCAGCACATTGGCGCAGGTACCTGAGAACCTGGCATAAAAATCAGCTTTAGAGGCTGAGGGTTTTTTCAGGACAGTCGGGAGCGGCTACTCATCGAGGGTCGAGCGTTGTTGCAGCAACGCTCACAATGAGCCCGGATACATTAGCGCAAGCCAGCTTTACCGAAAACAGCCCATGAGGTTGCAGGAGATGGGCTGACCATACATTTTTATGCCTTTGATTCAGGCAGGAGATAGCGCTTTTCTCACATTTAATGCGGGCTGCCGCCACTTGCCGACCTTGCACAGAGGGCTAACATCAAAAAAGGAAAAAATGTCCCGCAACGCTCAAGTTGAGGGCCAAAACTACCGACACAGTACAAATAGGACTAATACTCTAGTCAGCAGCCTGTCGGCCCAGGCCCTGGGCAAATTTTTCTGGACCTGATTGTCCCTTTGACTGCCAACACCGGATTGCCAATACTCACGGCAACTTGACGCTACCCGCACGGAACAAGGAATAACCCTTTGAAGCTGGAACTCAAGAACAGCTTGTCGGTGAAGTTGCTCCGGGTCGTGCTCCTGTCGGCATTGATCGTGGGCGTGGTCTTGAGCTGCGCGCAAATTGTTTTCGATGCCTATAAAACACGCCAGGCCGTTGTCGGTGACGCCGAACGGATCCTCGACATGTTCCGCGACCCCTCCACTCAGGCTGTGTACAGCCTGGATCGGGAGATGGGCATGCAGGTGATCGAAGGCCTGTTCCAGGACGACGCCGTGCGCCAGGCCTCCATCGGCCATCCCAATGAAGCGATGCTCGCGCAAAAATCCCGTGAGTTGCAGCATTCCAACAGCCGCTGGCTGACCGACCTGATTCTGGGTCAGGAGCGCACCTTCACCACGCAACTGGTGGGTCGCGGTCCCTACAGCGAGTACTACGGCGACTTGAGCATCACCCTCGACACCGCGACCTATGGCGAGAGTTTTATCGTCAGTTCGGTGATCATTTTCATTTCCGGTGTATTGCGTGCCCTGGCCATGGGCCTGGTGCTTTATCTGGTCTATCACTGGCTGCTGACCAAACCGCTGTCGCGGATCATCGAGCATCTGACCGAAATCAACCCCGATCGCCCCAGCGAACACAAGATTCCGCAACTCAAGGGCCACGAGAAAAACGAACTGGGAGTCTGGATCAACACCGCCAACCAGTTGCTCGAATCCATCGAACGCAATACCCACCTGCGCCACGAAGCCGAGAACAGCCTGCTGCGCATGGCCCAATACGATTTCCTCACCGGTCTGCCAAACCGTCAGCAACTGCAGCAGCAACTGGACAAGATCCTCGTCGACGCCGGCAAACTGCAACGCCGCGTCGCGGTGTTGTGCGTGGGGCTGGATGATTTCAAAGGTATCAACGAACAGTTCAGCTACCAGACCGGCGATCAGTTGTTGCTGGCGTTGGCTGATCGCTTGCGCGCCCACAGCGGCCGCCTCGGTGCCCTCGCCCGTTTGGGTGGCGACCAGTTCGCCCTGGTGCAGGCCGATATCGAACAGCCTTATGAAGCGGCGGAGCTGGCACAAAGCATTCTTGATGATCTGGAGGCGCCGTTCGCCCTCGACGACCAGGAAATCCGCCTGCGTGCGACCATCGGCATCACCCTGTTCCCGGAGGACGGCGACAGCACCGAAAAGCTGTTGCAGAAGGCCGAACAGACCATGACCCTGGCCAAGACCCGCTCGCGCAATCGTTATCAGTTCTACATCGCCAGCGTCGACAGTGAGATGCGTCGCCGTCGCGAACTGGAAAAAGACCTGCGCGATGCCTTGCTGCGCGATCAGTTCTACCTCGTCTATCAACCGCAGATCAGCTACCGCGATCACCGTGTGGTTGGCGTCGAGGCGCTGATTCGCTGGCAACACCCTGAACACGGTCTGGTCCCGCCCGACCTGTTCATTCCGCTGGCCGAACAGAACGGTACGATCATCGCCATCGGAGAATGGGTGCTCGATCAGGCCTGCAAGCAATTGCGCGAATGGCACGATCAGGGCTTTGTCGACCTGCGCATGGCGGTCAACCTGTCCACCGTGCAACTGCACCACGCCGAATTGCCGCGGGTGGTTAACAATCTGCTGCAGATGTACCGCTTGCCACCGCGCAGTCTGGAGCTGGAAGTCACCGAAACCGGCCTGATGGAAGACATCAGCACCGCCGCCCAGCATTTGCTGAGCCTGCGCCGCTCCGGCGCGCTGATTGCCATCGACGACTTCGGCACTGGTTATTCATCGCTCAGTTATTTGAAAAGTCTGCCGCTGGACAAGATCAAGATCGACAAGAGCTTCGTCCAGGACCTGCTGGATGACGATGACGATGCGACCATCGTTCGCGCGATCATTCAACTGGGCAAGAGCCTGGGCATGCAGGTGATTGCCGAAGGCGTGGAAACCGCCGAGCAGGAGTCGTACATCATTTCCGAAGGCTGTCACGAAGGTCAGGGCTACCACTACAGCAAACCGCTACCGGCGCGCGAGTTGAGCGCCTACCTCAAGCAGGCGCAACGCAGCAACGCGGCCATCCTTTAAAAGATCGCAGTCTTCGGCAGCTCTCGTGAATCCCATTCGCCTGCAAGAGCTGCAGAATGCCAAGAGGCTGCGATCGTTTGATCTCAATACACGAATAAGAAATATTTCCAGGCACATCCCTTTACAGATAATGCGAAAGATTTGCATTATGTCGCAGTTTTGCGCTCCCAGCGCGAGTCCACTCAACTACCGAAGCAGGATGTTCGCCATGATTCGTATGCCTCTGGCTACCGCCAGTCTGCTGGCCATCGCCATTTCCCTCGCCGGTTGCGGCGAAGGCAAAGACAAGCCCGCCGCCCCGACCACGCCGACTCCAGCCGCCAGCACCACTGCTCCTGCCGCCGCCGCTAAAATCGACGACGCCGCCGCCAAGGCTGTGGTCGCGCATTACGCCGACATGGTCTTCGCCGTTTACAGCGATGCCGAATCCACCGCGAAAACCCTGCAAACCGCCGTCGATGCGTTCCTTGCCAAGCCGAACGCCGACACCCTGAACGCCGCCAAGGCTGCCTGGGTCGCCGCGCGCGTTCCGTATCTGCAGAGTGAAGTGTTCCGCTTCGGCAACACCATCATCGACGACTGGGAAGGTCAGGTTAACGCCTGGCCACTGGACGAGGGTCTGATCGACTACGTCGACAAATCCTACGAACACGCACTGGGTAATCCGGGCGCCAGCGCCAACATCATCGCCAACACCGAAGTGCAGGTCGGCGAAGACAAGGTCGACGTGAAAGACATCACCCCGGAAAAACTCGCCAGCCTGAACGAGCTGGGCGGTTCCGAGGCCAACGTTGCCACCGGCTACCACGCCATCGAATTCCTGCTGTGGGGCCAGGACCTGAACGGTACCGGTCCTGGCGCGGGCAACCGCCCGGCTTCCGACTACCTGGAAGGCGCTGGCGCTACCGGCGGTCACAACGATCGTCGTCGTGCCTACCTCAAGTCCGTGACCCAACTGCTGGTCAGCGACCTGGAAGAAATGGTCGGTAACTGGAAGCCGAACGTGGCTGACAACTACCGCGCCACCCTGGAAGCCGAACCCGGCGAAAACGGCCTGCGCAAAATGCTCTTCGGTATGGGCAGCCTGTCCCTGGGCGAACTGGCGGGCGAGCGCATGAAGGTGTCCCTGGAAGCCAACTCCCCTGAAGACGAACAGGATTGCTTCAGCGACAACACCCACAACTCGCACTTCTACGATGCCAAAGGCGTTCGTAACGTTTACCTGGGCGAGTACACCCGTGTTGACGGCACCAAAATGACCGGCGCCAGCCTGTCGTCGCTGGTGGCCAAGGCTGACCCGGCTGCCGACACCGCGTTGAAAGCCGATCTGGCTGCGACCGAAGCCAAGATCCAGGTCATGGTCGACCACGCCAACAAGGGTGAGCACTACGACCAATTGATCGCCGCCGGTAATACCGCTGGCAACCAGATCGTGCGCGACGCCATCGCCTCGCTGGTCAAGCAGACCGGTTCGATCGAAGCCGCAGCCGGCAAGCTGGGCATCACCGACCTGAACCCGGACAGCGCTGATCACGAATTCTGATCACGCTTGTCTGACTGAAAAAGGCGACCTTCGCAGACTGTGTGAAAACACACTGATGAAGGCCCAACAAAACGCCCCGACTTGTTCGGGGCGTTTGTTTTTGTGCGGGCAACAGACGAAAAAAGGCCTTTCAGCCCATTAGCGCCATCAACTGG
>NZ_CAXAPN010000012.1:0-150175 GCF_963971015.1 Pseudomonas sp. RA_15y_Pfl2_54 | reverse complement strand
GAGCGGGTCAACGGCATCTTGAAAACGGAACTCTTGCTCCACCGGCCGACCGACCTGAAGCAAGCGGAGCAGATGGTGCGGGAAGCGGTCTTGATCTACAACCAAGAGCGCCCGCACCTGTCCTTAAAATACAAAACGCCCGATGCAGTGCATCGGGCGTTAGGGTGAGATAGGTGTAAACCTATTTCAGGACTAGACACGTCGGTCGCCCGCGTCTGAAAAAATCTCGCCAAGGTCGCTGTGAGGACAGCTTCAACAGCTAAAGTCGGCATGATTGACTTGACCGTCATGGGCGCCCCCATAAAACGGTCATCTTTTTGTCATGACGGAACCGCAATCTGAATCCGTCCGTAAACAACAGGTTGATAACAACAAGGACGATTGTATGCCTACACAAAACCCGCACCGCGTCGTCGGCCTGTGCACCTCAAGCAAGGTGTACAGCGCGCTGACCGAACTCAAGCACCTGGAAGGCCACCGCTGCGCCAAGTTTCTTTCGCTGCTGGCCGAGAACCTTGTGCACAAGGGGCTGCTCAATGAGCGCGAAGTGGTGCACATGCTCGACCAGGTTGTCGACTGAAGCAGCCCTCACTGTTATCAATGTCCACTATCAAAAGCGTTGATTGTCCCTGAGAACCACGAATGCCTAAGGTGGCCCCATCGTTTGATGGAGGTTTCAGTCATGGCTCAGGTTCAAATCATGTCGGTCATCGGCAGCGCCGTTCCCGCACCACTCAGAGAGTCGGGCTTGCTCGCCTGTTGGTATCTGGTGCGCGACGGCGAGCCGATCAGCGGCCCACTGACATCCTTGCCAGCGGCGCAGGCCTTGTCGCAACAGATCGCCAGCAACCCGTTTCAAGCCTAGGGTAGCTGCACCTTGGGCTTGGTCTCGACGAACAGCGCCCAGCTCGACATGAACAGCGCTGCAATCAACGGCCCGATCACAAACCCGTTCAGACCGAAAACTGCCAGACCGCCCAGCGTCGAAATCAGGATCAAGTAGTCCGGCATGCGAGTGTCCTTGCCCACCAGGACCGGCCGCAGCACGTTGTCGACCAGACCGATCACAAACACCCCGAATAACCCCAGCACCACGCCCTGCCAGATCATCCCGCTGAGCAAGAAATAAACCGCCACCGGCGCCCAGACAATCCCCGCTCCCACCGCCGGCAACAGCGATAGAAACGCCATCAACACCGCCCACAGCAACGCGCTGGGTATGTCGAGAAACCAGAAAATCGCTCCGCCCAACGCGCCTTGCGTGATCGCGACGACCAGATTGCCCTTTACCGTGGCCCGCACGACCCGGTTGAACTTCAGTTGCAAACGACGCTTTTGATGCTCTTCCAGCGGAATCGCAATGCGTACCTTGCGCACCAGCTCCGCACCGTCACGCAGAAAGAAAAACAGCAAGTACAGCATGACGAAGAAACTCACCACGAACTCGAACGTGCCCTGGCCAAAACTGAAGGCCTGGGTCGCCAGTACCTGACTGCCCTGCATCGCCGCTTTGACGATTTTTTCGCGCAGGGCATTGAGTTCACCCATGCCAAAGCGGTCGAGCAGATGCTGGAAGTATTGCGGCAGGCTGTGTTTGAACTGCGCCAGATAGGCCGCGATGTCCAGCTCGCCGCTTTCGATATTCTTGTAAAGCGTCGCGCCTTCCTGCACCAGCAACACACTGAGGATGATCACCGGCAGAATCGCGATCACCAGACAGATGCTCAACGTACACAGCGAGGTGACATTGCGCTGCCAGCCGAATTTCCCCTGCAACTTGCGTTGCATCGGCGCAAACAGAATGCCCAGGATCACCGCCCAGAACACCGCGCCATAAAACGGCAGCAGAATCCAGATAAAGGCCACCGTGACCAGCACCAACAGCGCCGTCAGGGATTTGAATTGAAGACTTTTTACGTTCATGTCCGGTCCATGTCAGTCAGGCGTCATGCACGCCCCAAACCTTAGTCAGCCGGGGCGTGCGCGAGTGCCATCTTTATTCATGGCGCCTCGCTGCGGTGCCTGCGCAGCCTCACAGCTCCAAACGTAGATCCAGATCAATAAACCCCGATTTCATCCGCATTACCCTGCCGCGCTTTTGCGACCGATGCCGCCATGCCCCTGATGCCAGACCTCACCACCCCGGAACTGCTCGCTCCCGCCGGCACCCTGAAAAACATGCGTTACGCCTTCGCCTACGGCGCCGATGCGGTGTATGCCGGCCAACCGCGCTACAGCCTGCGCGTGCGCAACAACGAGTTCGACCACGCCAATCTGGCGCTGGGCATTCGTGAGGCTCAGGCACAGGGCAAGCGCTTCTACGTGGTGGTCAACATCGCGCCGCACAACGCCAAGCTCAAGACCTTTCTCAAGGACCTGGCGCCGGTGATTGAAATGGCACCGGACGCACTGATCATGTCTGACCCCGGGCTGATCATGCTGGTGCGTCGGCATTTCCCGCAGATGCCGATTCACTTGTCGGTACAGGCCAACACCGTGAACTGGGCGAGCGTTGAGTTCTGGCAACAGCAGGGGCTGAGCCGGATCATCCTCTCGCGGGAATTGTCGCTGGAGGAAATTGGCGAGATTCGCGAGCAAGTGCCCGGCATGGAGCTGGAAGTTTTCGTTCACGGCGCGCTGTGCATGGCTTATTCCGGCCGTTGCCTGCTGTCGGGTTACATGAACAAACGCGACGCCAATCAGGGCACTTGCACCAACGCTTGCCGCTGGAAATATTCGGCGCAAGAGGCCTCCGAGAATCAGCTCGGCGAGATCGTGCAGACCTTCCAGCCCGAACCGACGCTGGGCATTGGCACCCCGACCGATCAAGTGTTCCTGTTGCAGGAAGCCAACCGTCCGGATGAGTTGATGCCCGCTTTCGAAGACGAGCACGGCACTTACATCATGAATGCCAAGGACCTGCGCGCGGTGCAGCACGTCGAGCGCCTGACACGCATGGGCGTGCATTCATTGAAGATCGAAGGCCGAACCAAATCGCACTTCTATTGCGCCCGCACCACCCAGGTATATCGCCGGGCAATTGACGATGCAGTGGCCGGCCGTGAGTTCGATCGCAGCCTGATGACCGATCTGGAGTCACTGGCCCAGCGCGGCTACACCGAAGGTTTCCTGCGCCGGCATGTGCATGACGAATACCAGAATTATCAGAACGGCAGTTCGGTGTCGCAGCGTCAGCAGTTTGTTGGGGAGTTGACCGGCGAGCGGCGTGATCGTCTGGCGCAGGTCAAGGTGAAGAACCGTTTCGCTCTGGGTGATCATCTGGAACTGATGACGCCCAAGGGCAATTTTCATTTTGATCTGCATGAACTGCAAAACCTCAAAGGGCAGGCGATCGAGGTCGCACCGGGGGATGGGCACACGGTGTATGTGCCGATTCCGGATACGGTGGACTTGCACTTTGGGTTGTTGATGCGCGATGTGAATTGAGGCTGAGGCCGCCTTCGCGAGCAAGCCCGCTCCCACACGGCCTCTATGCCTTGCAAGAATCCCTGTGGGCTTGCTCGCGAAGAGGCCCGCAGCCTGCGGCAATCAACCCTGCGCGCAAAACCGATCCCGGCTATTGGTCAGGTGCAGCCACATCGCGGCACGCGCAGCGTCCGCATCCTGACGCTTGATCGCGTTCAGAATTGCCTCGTGCTCCAGATTCGCCAACTGCCCGAGTTTGCTCAGATCCGCCGCCCCACGCTCGGCCGCATTCAGCCGATGACGCGGAATCATCGCGCTGCCCAAGTGCTGCATGATCTCACTGAAGCAGACATTGCCAGTGGCCTCGGCGATCAGCAGGTGAAAGCGCCGGTCGGCCTCGACACAACTGTCGTTATTGGCGAGTTGGCGCTGATAGTCATCCAGCGCTTTGCGCATCTGCAGCAACTGCTGCTCGGTACGCCGTTGCGCCGCCAATGCCGCCGCTTGCGATTCCAGCCCCATGCGCAACTCAAGCATGCTGCGCACACCGAGTGCCGTGTCGACATTGAGCCGCAATCCCTGTTCCGGCGCACGCTCGATCACGAACGTACCAATGCCGTGGCGCGTTTCGACCCATCCCGAGGCCTGCAATCTGGAGATCGCCTCGCGCACCACCGTGCGACTCACACCATGTTCCTGAACGATGGCGTTCTCCGATGGCAGCTTGTCGCCGGGCGACATTTGTCCGTGCAGGATGCTCTGGGTGAGCTTCTCCACCAGATCATGGGCCAGGTTGTGCGCACGTTTGCGGGCAGGGGCGTCGAGGTCTTCTTGCATGGTCGGTTCCAGTGAGCGGACGGGCGGATCGTAGCACTGCACAGGCCTATGACGGGATTGATTCTAGCGCTGAAAAACCCATCTACTTGTATGACAACACTCAATATCTATTAATAATCTGCCGGGTTCGCTATCGACTTCACGCAATTTTGATCGCGTCCCCATGAAATCGCCACTGCAAAAAAAGTAACAAAAACAGGGTTAAAATCCAGAAAAGCATAAAAACCCTGTCATCCAGAGCAATAAAATCATCCCTGCCCACTTGTAGGACAAAAAATCGTAGTTGTATGATGTCTATCAACAACGCCGTACCCAGCCCTACCCGCATAAAAATAATCAGTGGGAGCAAACCAAGTGAAAACCTCCGTCTCGGGGATGAGCGAAAGCGTCGACTCAACGCTTTCGTCCGCCATCTCGAAAGTCAAACGCCACGTCCTGCCGCTCTTCGTGATCATGTTCATCGTCAATTACATTGACCGGGTGAACATCGGATTTGTCCGCACCCACATGGAGCACGACCTGGGCATTGGTGCAGCCGCTTACGGCTTCGGCGCCGGCCTGTTTTTCATCGGCTATGCGCTGTTCGAAGTCCCCTCCAACATGCTGCTGCAGAAAGTCGGCGCGCGAATCTGGCTGACCCGGATCATGCTCACCTGGGGCCTGGTCGCCGCCGGCATGGCATTCATCCAGACCGAAACCCATTTCTACATTTTGCGTTTTTTGCTCGGCGTGGCTGAGGCCGGGTTCTTTCCCGGGGTGATCTACTACTTCACCCGCTGGCTACCGGGTGTCGAACGCGGCAAAGCGATTGCGATCTTCCTCAGCGGTTCGGCGCTCGCCTCGCTGATCTCCGGCCCGCTGTCCGGTCTGCTCCTGCAAATCAACGGGCTGGGCATGCACGGCTGGCAATGGATGTACTTCATTGAGGGGATGTTTTCGGTGTGCCTGTGCGTGTTCGTCTGGTTCTGGCTCGACGCCAAGCCCCATGACGCCAAATGGCTGACCCGCGCCGAGCAGGACGCATTGGTCACCGCCATTGACGACGAACAGAAGGCCCGCGAAGCGGCCACGCCCCTGCGTCCATCGATGGGCACACTGCTCAAGGACCGGCAGATCATTCTGTTCTGCCTGATCTACTTCTTCATTCAACTGACGATCTACGCCGCGACTTTCTGGTTGCCGAGCATCATCAAGAAAATGGGCGAGATGAGCGACCTCCAGGTCGGGCTGTTCAACTCGATTCCGTGGCTGCTGTCGATTGTCGGCATGTATGCCTTCGCGTCCCTCTGCGCCAAGTGGAAGCACCAGCAGGCATGGGTCGCCACGGCACTGTTGATCGCTGCGGCGGGGATGTTCATGTCCACCACCGGCGGGCCGGTCTTCGCCTTCGTCGCGATCTGTTTTGCAGCGCTGGGTTTCAAATCCGCCTCGTCCCTCTTCTGGCCGATTCCCCAGGCCTATCTGGATGCGCGGATTGCCGCGCCGGTGATTGCGCTGATCAATTCAGTGGGCAACCTCGGCGGCTTCGTCGCGCCGACCACGTTCGGCCTGCTGGAACAACACACCGGCTCGATTCAGGGCGGCCTCTATGGGTTGGCCGCGACCTCGATCATCGCCGCGATCATCGTGTTCTTCGCCCGCACCTCAGCGAAACCCGCCAGTGTTGCCGCCGTGGCCGATACCACGCCGAAGCACGCCTGACTTTCTGTTTTCAAGGATAAAACAATGAACGTAAACGACACCGCCAAAGCCCCGGTCATCACTGATATGCAAGTCATCCCGGTGGCCGGCCACGACGGCATGCTGCTCAACCTGAGCGGCGCCCATGGGCCGTTTTTCACCCGCAACATCGTCATTCTCAAAGACAACGCCGGCCACACCGGCGTGGGCGAAGTACCCGGTGGCGAACGCATTCGCCAGACACTGGAAGACGCGCGCAGCCTGGTGATCGGCAGCCCTATCGGTACGTATCAGAAGATCCTCAATCAGGTGCGCCAGACCTTTGCCGACCGCGATGCCGGCGGCCGGGGCCTGCAAACTTTCGACCTGCGCATCACCATCCACGCGGTCACCGGCCTGGAAGCCGCCCTGCTCGACCTGCTCGGCCAACACCTCGACGTACCGGTCGCAGCGCTGCTCGGCGAAGGTCAGCAACGTGAAGAAGTGAAGATGCTCGGCTACCTGTTCTACGTCGGCGATCAGCACGAAACCGACCTTGCCTATCGCAGCGAACCGGACGCCGATAACGACTGGTTCCGTGTGCGTCACGAGAAAGCCATGACCGCTGAATCGGTGGTGCGTCTGGCCGAAGCGGCCCATGCCAGATACGGCTTCAAGGACTTCAAACTCAAGGGCGGTGTGCTCAGCGGTGACGCGGAAATAGAAGCGGTGACAGCGCTGGCCGAGCGCTTCCCCGAGGCACGGATCACCCTTGACCCGAACGGTGCGTGGTCGCTCAAGGAAGCGATCCGTTTGTGCCGCGATCAGCATCACGTTCTGGCCTATGCCGAAGACCCGTGCGGAGCGGAAAATGGCTATTCGGGCCGGGAAGTGATGGCCGAGTTTCGCCGCGCCACCGGGCTTAAAACCGCCACCAACATGATTGCCACCGACTGGCGCGAGATGGGCCATGCGATCCAGTTGCAATCGGTCGACATCCCGTTGGCTGACCCGCATTTCTGGACCATGCAAGGCTCGGTACGCGTGGCGCAGATGTGCCATGAGTGGGGCCTGACCTGGGGCTCGCACTCCAACAATCACTTTGATATTTCGCTGGCCATGTTCACCCATGTGGCGGCGGCAGCACCGGGTGAAATCACCGCCATCGACACCCACTGGATCTGGCAGGACGGCCAGCGACTGACCAAGGCACCGCTACAGATTGTCGACGGCTGCGTGCAGGTGCCGAAGAAACCCGGGCTGGGTGTGGAACTGGACATGGATCAAGTGGCCAAGGCCCACGAACGCTATAGAGGCATGGGCCTGGGTGCGCGGGATGACAGCGTGGCCATGCAGTTCCTGATTCCGGGATGGACATTCGATAACAAGCGGCCGTGTCTGCTGCGCTGATTTTCAAGCCCGCCTCACGCCAAAGGTGGGAGCGAGCAAGCCCTCAAGGGTTCAGGGCTGACCTGAGAGTTGTAGCAACCAGTCCTTGAACGCCAGCATCGCCGCGGTCTCTGGTCGTGATTGCAATCGCGTCAGCCAATAACTCCCCGTGGTGATCTCGATCGCAAACGGCTGACAAATCGCCTCTGCCGCCAATTGCCGGGCGAACATCAGGGGCGGCGCCAACGCCACCCCACAGCCCTGCAACGCCGCTTCCATCATCGCCAGGGACGAATCGAACACAATGCTCTGCGGCGGCGCCGCCTGAGTCGCCAGACCCGCCGTTTGAAACCATTCCGACCATTCATCCGTTCGGTAGGAACGCAGTAACGTCTGCTGCAAGAGATCCCCCGGCGCATGCAATTGTCGGGCGATTTCCGGCACACACAACACCGACAGCGGTGCATCGAGCAAGCGGGCCGCCTCAATACCGTGCCACGCCCCGGCGCCAAACCGGACTGCGTAATCCAGCCCTTCGGCAGCGACGTCCACGCGATTGTTGTTCGTCGACAGCCGTAAATCTATGAGCGGATGTTTCGCCCGAAAGTCCGTCAGCCTCGGCAACAGCCAGCCCACAGCGAACGTCCCCACCGCGCCGACGGTCAACACTTCGCGATACTGCCCCCCGGCGAGGCGTTCGAGAATCTGCGCGATGTGATCGAATGAGGTGCTCAACACCGGCAACAAGGTTTCGCCTTCACTGGTCAGCATCAGCCCACGAGGCAGGCGTTTGAACAGGGTTACATTAAGCTGCGCCTCAAGGCTTTTGACCTGATGACTGACGGCCGCTTGGGTCACGCACAGTTCCACAGCCGCGCGGGTGAAGCTCAAATGACGTGCTGAAGCCTCGAAAGCGCGTAACGCGTTGAGCGGCAATTGCGGTCGAATCATGCCCTGCCCCAAATTTTTCTAATGGCTCATGCGAAATTTCGTCGTTTGTCGATTGCCTTCGGTGTGCCTAAATTGGCGGCGCTTATCAGTAGCCCGACGGGAAATCGCCCGCAGTGTAGCGGGATACAACAATCAACACTCACGGAGAGTGGATCATTTATGCGTTCAATCAACTCGACCAAACTCTTTTCCTACAGTACTTTCGGCCTTTTCTTTGGCGCCACGGCCTGCCTGGCCGCGCCGCAAACCGACGAACAACTGCAAGCACTGGTCAAAGGTGCCGTCACGCCCGTCATGCAGCAGCAGAACATCCCCGGTCTGGCCGTTGCCCTCACCATCAACGGCAAAGCGCATTACTTTAACTACGGCGTCGCCGCCAAAGACACCGGGCAGAAGGTCAGCGAAAACACCCTGTTCGAAGTCGGATCGGTGAGCAAAACCTTCACTGCGACACTCGCCGGTTACGCGCAGGCCACGGGCAAACTGGATCTGTCGACCAAGGCCAGCAAGCTTTGGCCGGAGTTGAAAGGCAGCGCTTTCGACAACATCAGCGTGTTGCAACTGGGCACTTACAGCGCTGGCGGGTTGCCGCTGCAATTCCCCACCGATTCGGACTCGGCTGACAAGATGCTCGGCTACTACCAACAGTGGAAACCGGTTTATCCGGCAGGCAGCCATCGCCTGTATTCCAATCCAAGCCTTGGGTTGTTCGGCTATCTGACGGCGAAAAGTCTGGGCCTGCCGTTTGATCAGGCCATGAGTGAAACCCTGCTACCGCAACTGGGCCTCAAGCACACCTACATCCAAGTGCCGGCGTCCGAAGCCAAGCTCTACGCTCAGGGTTACGACAAGAAAGACCAACCGGTTCGGGTCAGCCCGGGCGCACTGGATTCCGAAGCCTACGGCATCAAAACCAGTGCGGCGGACATGCTGCGCTATGTCGAGGCCAACCTGAAACCGGCCAGCCTTGAAGCGCCGCTGCAAAAAGCCATCGCCGCGACCCATACCGGTTACTACACCGTTGGCGACATGACCCAAGGCCTGGGCTGGGAGCGTTATGCCTACCCGATCAGCCTGGCTCAATTGCAGAACGGCAACTCGACGCCGATGGCGATGGAGGCGCACAAGGTCAAATGGCTGACCCCGCCACAGCCTGAACCGGCCAATGTGCTCTACAACAAAACCGGCGCGACCGGTGGTTTTGGCGCGTATGTGGCGTTTGTGCCGTCGAAGGATCTTGGCATCGTGATTCTGGCGAACAAGAATTACCCGAATGCGGAACGGGTGAAGATTGCGCATGAGATTTTCAGTGCTCTGACTGACTGATGCAAAATCTGTGGAGAGGGGATTTATCCCTCTCCAAAACGTTTTGTGTAAACGCCATGCAATAAAAATGGGCGACCTGCAGCGGTCGCCCATTTTTTTGATTCAGGCCATGCCATCAATCATCCGGCATTTGCGGCGGCTTGCTCGGTTTGACTGGCTTGCTTGGCTTGGCACCTTTCGCACCTTTGGCCGGTTCAGGCTCGCTGGCGGCCGGCGCTTGGGCGGCTGCGGCGGCCGCTTCCTTCTCAGCCATTGGCATGGCGTCGATAGTCTCGAAGATCTTCTTCAGGTCCACCGATTTCGCCTCATCCCCCGACGCCGAAAGCTTGGTTTCGCCGTCCTTGCCCACCAGGAACACTTTCGGATAGGCCCCGGCACCCAGCTTCAGCGAGCGCAGCAGCGCCATGGTGTCTTGCTGGCCCATGTCCTTGCCGTCGAGTTGACCTGACATGTTGAGGATGGTGTAAACCTTGATGTTGCGGTCGGCGACGCCTTTTTTGTTGGCAGGGTCCTCAAGCGACTTTTTCAGGCTCACCCACACCGGGTCGACGGTGCTTTTGGCGATCACGATCAGCGGCCGGGCGCGCCCCATGTCTGCGGCAATCGGCGAATCGTTGTCAGCGGCGAACAAGGGGCCGGCAATCGCCAGCAAGAGTGTCAGGGTCAGTGACCTGATGAGCATGCGCATCTCCTTTTGATATCCACGCTCTACTGATTGCGCATCGTGGCGATTGTTCCGGGTGTGTCTGGCAAATATGTTTCGCCTTGTCAGAAGCTTAGGTCAGGACCGGCATTGCGCAACCGAACCCGTGCAATCGTAACGACGATTTGATTACCGTTCAGGCGCGCGTCAGGGTGGCGGTACTGCCCACGAAATGGAGGTCAACCGCATGCAAACCGTCTCCAGGCGGGGCCTTGAACTCCGTTCAGCAGAGCGCTGTGTCGAGAGCGGCCAGCAGTTGCGTCGCATCGACCGGGCAATCGGCAAGTTTGAGCACGCCACGGTCGATATCAATACTCAACGTCACGGAGGGCTGATCACCGGGATATTTGCGCAGGAGCAAGTCGATGCCACTGGCTGTCTCGTCCGCCGTGCCGATCAGATCCCATAAGCTGTCGCTCAGATCCAGCAACACCTGCTGACGCTGCTGATCAACCACAAGCGGCGCATACAGCCAATGGCTCATGCGCATTTCGCGGGGTTCGACAGTAATGGCGATGCGGCCATCGCAATGCAGGCTGGTTTCGCTCATATCAAGGATCAAAACGCCAGTTTGTAACCGATCAGCAACAGCATCGTCGCCAGGCACGGGCGCAAGACTTCATCGGAGATGCGTCCGGTCAGGTGGCTGCCAAGCCAGATGCCCGGCAGCGAACCCACCAGCAAAAAGCCCAGCACGCCCCAATCCATGTTGCCCATGCTCGCGTGGCCTAGGCCTGCGACGAGGGTCAGCGGCACGGCGTGGGCGATTTCGGTGCCGACCAGACGGCGGGTCGGCAGCAGTGGGTAGAGGATAAACAGCGCGACAGTGCCCAGGGCGCCGGCGCCGATCGAGGTCAGGGCGACCATGGTGCCGAGGATCAAACCGGTGATCACGGTCATCACATTCAGCCGCGAGCCGCTCGGGTTGTAGTTGCCGCCGGCACGTTTATGGGCGAAATCCAGCAAGCGCTTCTTGAAGAAAATCGCCAGTGCCGTGGCGAACAACACAAAACCCAAGGCTTGTTTGATGATGGCGTTCATCGCATCCGGCGCGGTGTGCAAGGTGCTGAGGAACCACAAGGTCAACACCACCGCCGGCACGCTGCCCAGGGTCAGCCAACCGGTGATGGCCCAGTCGATGTTCTTGTTCTTTTTGTGAACGAGGACGCCGCTGGATTTGGTGATGGCCGCGTACAGCAGGTCCGTGCCCACCGCCGTCGCCGGGTTGATGCCGAACCACAGCAGAATCGGGGTCATCAAGGAACCGCCGCCGACACCGGTCATGCCGACGATAAAACCCACCACCAACCCGGCGATCACCAGGCCGAAACTTGCCAATTCCATGAAGACGTCCAGAAAAACGACAGGAAAATATGGCCGCAGCATAGCGATTTTTCTTATAACCACCTATATCGATGCGGTCTATCGTTATGCCTTTCAGCTACACCGCTTCCACAGGGTGATGGGGTGATTAAAAGATCAATGCACCCGCCGACCCGGTTTGAAACTGTGATGGCTGTTGATCCACACCGTGGCCAATGCGATCAGCGAAAGGATCAGCAATGCCCACGGGAACGACATCGCCCCTGCCCGATCCAGCAGCAATCCGCCAAACAATCCGCCACCGGCAATCGCTATGTTCCATGAGGTGGTGAGCATCGCTTGCACCACGTCAACATGATCGCCGGCCGAATCCGCCGCTGCCGTCAGCAACAACGTCGCCGAGCCACCAAACGACAGGCCCCACACGGCCATGCAGGCGTAAATCAGCCACTGCGACGGGGATGCGATGGCCAACACCAGCGCCGTCACGGCAAACACCGCCAGGCTGATCAGCGTCAGCCAGCGCAGCCAGCGATCCACCAGCAGGCCGATGATCCAGATCCCCCCCAGCGAACACAGGCCAAACACCAACAGCACCAGATCAACCCGCTCGGCCAGGCCGGCCTGCATCAGAAACGGCGAGATGTAGGTGTAGAGAATGTTGTGCCCCAGCATCCATGTCAGCACCACGAACAGCACCGGCCGCACCCCCGGCAGGCGCAGGGATTGGAGCAAAGGCAGGCGTTCGGCACTGACCTGCCCCGGACGGTCCGGCACGGCGATGACGATCCACGCCGCCAGCACCAGTGCCAGCGCCGACATGATCCCGAACGAGGCGCGCCAGCCAATCAGATTTCCCAGCCAGGTGCCCGCCGGCGTGCCCAGCGACAAGGCCACCGGCGTGCCGAGCATGGCAATCGCCAGCGCCCGCCCCTGTTGCTGCACCGGCACGATCCCGCGCGCGTAACCGGCCATGATCCCCCACGACAGCCCCGCCGCCATTCCGGCGAGAAAGCGCGAAGCCAGGGTCAGCCCGTAATGGCTGGAGAAGGTGGTGATGGTGTTGAACACCAAAAACCCACCCACCGTCATCAACAGCACCCGCCGTCGTGGCCAGCCGCGCGTGGCGACGGTGAGCGGAATCGCCGCGACAATCGAGCCCAGCGCATACAGCGTCACCAGTTGCCCGGCGAGCACTTCACTGACGTTCAGCCCGGCGCCGATTTGCGGCAATAACCCAGCCGGCAGGGTTTCGGTGAGGATGGCAATGAAGCCGGTCATGGCGAATGCCAGCAACGCGGCATAAGGCAATTTGTCGGCACGGGCGGTGCGGTCGACGCAGGTGAAGTCGGCGCTTGCAGGGTCGGTCATGACAGGTGCAGCTCCTTTTGAGGCAAACATGGCGAAGGATTGTATACAAATAGCCCGACCTTCACGCGACCCGACACGACTTATTGCACCGGCAAAAAATTCAGGAACAGCAGACTCTGGGCGTAATTCAGGCCGATACGCCGATAGCGCTCGTCGAGCATCTGTGTGAGCAAATCGAGGCGCGCCACGATTTTGCCGAACTCGGTGGCAAAGCTCAGGTTGCTGCCCTCCTCCGAAATTTCGTTGGAGAACAGCAGTGGCTGGCCTTCCTTGTTCTGGCGCTGGGACAGAATCCACGTGGCCTTTTCGATGTTGCGCGCCGCGTTGTGGACGAAGGTCGGGTTGATCGCATCGGTCATGTAGAACTCGACCCGATTGTTGTGCGCGGTGACCAGCATGCTGCCAATGGCATAGATGAACGCGCCGACGCGGTCGCCGAGAAACTCAGGGCTCATCGCATAACTGAGCGCTGCCAGATCTTTTCGGCCACCCAGCACCGGCAACGGTTGTTGCTGCTCAATGGCCAGGCGTACCTGTTTCACGGCGATGTTGATGTTGAGGAAACCGGATTTGCGCAGCTCGTCCGGGTTGCGCAGGTACAGCTTGCCCATCAGGCGATAAAGGCTGTTGAGGTTGTCGCGCATCGCCAAAGTGGCCATGCGGTCGACGCTGGTCTGCAGAAACTCCTGCGGTTGACCGTTGCGAATCTGAGCGATGAAGCCATTGCCGTCCTGATGCGTGCAACCGCTGACTAACAGCGACGACAGACAGGCCAGCAACAGGCACGGGCGACGAAAAAAATGGACGATGGGGTGAAAAGCTCTCGGCATGAGTTCTCGAACAGGCACATTCCTGTGCGGCGGGAGTCACCGCATCCTGGCCATGGATAGAGCCGCTGATTGCGAAAAAGTGCAATACCGGCAGCGTTTCCTGACCTTCGGCGCGACATGGATAACAATTTAGTCCGACTTTATTTTTGCAATAACCGTTTAATCCGCTATAAATTCCCATTCGCAGCATAAATAGCATGACTATTACCACATTCTGAAAACAACAACAAAAGGAAGGTCAACCATGCTTCAATCCCGTCACCTGCTCTCCGGCCTCGGACTGTCCCTGATGATCGCCACCCTCTCAGCCAACGCGGCGGGCCTCAGCGCCGAACATAAAGCCTTCGGCAAAACCAACGACGGTACACCCGTCGAGCAATACATCCTGCGCAACAGCCATGGCATGCAAGCCACCGTCATCACTTACGGCGCGACCCTGCAATCGCTGTTGGTGGCCGACAAACACGGCAAATTCGACGATGTCGTGCTGGGCTTCGACGATGTGCAGGGCTACCAAAAAGGCACCGCCTACTTCGGCGCGACCATCGGCCGCTTCGGCAATCGCCTGGCCGACGGCGCGTTTGAACTCGACGGCAAGCGCTTTCAAGTGCCGCAAAACGACAAGTCCAATGCCTTGCATGGCGGCCCTCAGGGTTTCGACAAGAAGGTCTGGAAAGCGCAGGAAACCAAAGACAAGGATTCGGTCGGCGTGACCCTCACCTATCTGTCGGCGGACGGTGAAATGGGCTTCCCCGGCAACCTCACCACCGAAGTGACCTATCGCCTGACCGACAGCAACGAACTGCGCATCGACTACAAGGCCAGCACCGACAAACCGACCGTACTCAACCTGACCAACCACAGCTACTTCAATCTCGCGGGCGCCGGCAATGGCGACATCCTCAAGCAGGTCGCGACGCTGCATGCCAGCCATTACACCCCGGTCACCGCCAAGCTGATCCCGACAGGCGAACTGGCGCCAGTGGCCGGCACGCCGATGGACTTCACCCAGCCCACGGCAATCGGAGCGCACATCAAGGCTGATCACCCGCAACTCAAATTCGCGGAACCCAAACAGGGCGGCTTCGATTTCAACTGGGCGCTGGATACCCAGGGCGACGTGAGCAAAGTCGCTGCTGAGGTCAGTGATGCGCAGTCCGGTCGGCACTTGCAGTTGTTCACCAGCGAACCGGGCGTGCAGTTCTACACCAGCAACTTCCTCGACGGCACGGTCAAAGGCAAAGGTGGCAAGGTCTATCCGCATTGGGGCGCGTTTACCCTGGAGACGCAGCACTACCCGGATTCGCCGAACCAAGCGAACTTCCCGAGTACGCGACTGGATCCCGGGCAGGCCTACACGCAGAGCGTGGTATTGAAGTTTTCCGCGAAGTAATCCCCCCTTCTCCTTTCTGGAACCGGACGCAACCGCTGGGCTATTCTGCTGCCCACTACAGGTATCGACCCTTTCAGAAAGGAGATTTGAATGCGTACCCTCGAATTGGCTGGCGTGCAGGTTCCGGTGATTGGCCAGGGCACCTGGCGCATGGGCGAAGACCGCTCGGCACACAAGCATGAAGTGGCGGCTCTGCGCAGTGGCGTTGAACTGGGCATGACCTTGATCGACACTGCCGAAATGTATGCCGAGGGCGGTGCCGAAAGTGTTGTAGGTGAAGCCATTGCCGGTATTCGCGATCAGGTGTTTCTGGTGAGCAAGGTCTACCCGCACAACGCCAGCCGCCAGGGCATTCCGCATGCCTGCGAGCGCAGTCTGCGCCGGCTCGACACTGATTACATCGACCTCTATCTGTTGCATTGGCGCGGCCAGTATCCACTGGAAGAAACCGTCGAAGCCTTCGAGCGCCTGCGCGAAGACGGCAAGATCGGCCGTTGGGGCGTGTCGAATTTTGACGTCGATGACCTCCAAGAGTTAGCCAATCCGGCGTGCGCCACCAATCAGGTGCTCTACAACCTGCAAGCGCGTGGCGTCGAATTCGACCTGTTGCCCCGGTGCCAACAGCAACACATGCCGCTGATGGCCTACTGTCCGATCGGTCAGGGCGGCGCGATGCTGGCAGAACCGGTACTGAAGCAGATTGCCGCTCGTCACAACGTGACCCCGGCGCAGGTTTCGCTGGCGTGGATTGTGCGTCAGGATGGCGTGGTAGCGATCCCTAAAGCGGTGCGGCCGGAACATGTGCAACTCAATGCACAAGCGGCGCAAC
Organism: Pseudomonas sp. RA_15y_Pfl2_54; assembly: GCF_963971015.1. Taxonomy (NCBI): domain Bacteria; kingdom Pseudomonadati; phylum Pseudomonadota; class Gammaproteobacteria; order Pseudomonadales; family Pseudomonadaceae; genus Pseudomonas; species Pseudomonas sp. RA_15y_Pfl2_54. The sequence goes on along the minus strand of NZ_CAXAPN010000012.1, from coordinate 134,138 downwards.
TGCAACTCGATGCCGGGGATCTGGCAGCGCTGGACCAGGCGTTTCACGCGCCTAAGCGCAAGCAGCGGCTGGCCATGGTCTGAGCCACCGCCGACCGGCGAGAGCTTTGCGATGAGAAGCACAGATCAGAACGACCCGTTCAACCTGCAACGTTTCGTCCAGGCCCAGGACCCGGTGTTTGATCGGGTCCAGCGCGAACTCGTTGAGGGCCGCAAGCGCAGCCACTGGATGTGGTTTGTCTTCCCGCAGTTCGCAGGCTTGGGCGGCAGTGAGATGTCCCGGCGCTTCGCCATCGATACCGCCGAAGAAGCGCGAGCGTATCTCGAGCACCCGATGCTCGGCGCGCGGCTGCGTACTTGTACGCAGCTCGTGCTGAATGTGCGCCAGCGTTCGATTGCGGAGATTTTCGGCCATCCCGATGACTTGAAATTTCACTCCTCGATGACGCTGTTTGCCCAGTTCGCCGCTGAAGACAGCCTGTTCAACCAGGCGCTGGAACGCTACTTCCACGGCATCCTCGATGACTGGACGCTGCAACTGCTGGACTCAAAACAGGCCCAGTTGCCCCCCGATCAGGGTTGAAAAATCGTCGTCGACAAACGGCAGAATCGCATCCGCCACCGGTTGCAGTTGCCGGCTGATGTAGTGGTCGTAGTCGATGGCGGCGCGGCGCACTTCCAGCGGTTCGGGCCCGGCCAGGGTGATCACGTAACTGATCCAGCCACCGTTCTGGTATTGCCGTGGCCGACCGTGCCGGGCGTTGTAATCATCGGCCAGCCGCGCGGCGCGCACATGGGGCGGTACGTTGCGCTCGTAATCGTCGAGGGTGCGGCGCAGGCGCTTGCGGTAGACCAGTCGATCATCGAATTCGCCGGCCAGGGTTTTACGCACGTAGTCGCGCACATAATCCTGATACGGCTTGCGCTGGAAGATGCGCTCGTAGAGTTCCTGCTGAAATTGCCGGGCCAGCGGCGACCAGTCGGTGCGCACGGTTTCAAGGCCTTTGTAGACCATTTCTTCGCTGCCGTCGGCACGGCTCACCAGGCCGGCGTAGCGCTTCTTGCTGCCCTCCTCCGCGCCACGAATGGTCGGCATCAGGAAGCGTTTGTAGTGAACCTCGAACTGCAATTCGAGGGCGCTTTGCAGCCCGTATTCGTCACGCACGTGCTCGCGCCACCAGTCGTTGACATGCTTGACCAGCGCTTGCCCGATGCTTGCCGCCTCTTCCTGCCCGTGGGGGCGACGCAGCCAGACAAACGTGGAGTCGGTGTCGCCATAGATCACCGCGTGGCCCTGGTCTTCGATCAGCTTGCGTGTACGCAGCATGATTTCATGGCCGCGCAGGGTGATCGACGACGCCAGCCGCGTATCGAAGAACCGGCAACCGCTGGAGCCGAGCACGCCGTAGAAGGCGTTCATGATGATCTTCAGTGCCTGCGACAACGGCGCGTTGTGCTCGCGTTTGGCAGTCTCACGCCCCTCAGCCACACGCGAGACGATGGCCGGCAGGCAATGCCGGGTGCGCGAGAAACGGGCGCCACGAAAACCCGGCACCGAGTCGGCGTCGTCAGGATGTTGCAAGCCTTCGATCAGCCCCACCGGGTCAATCAGAAACGTGCGGATGATCGAGGGATAAAGGCTTTTGTAGTCGAGCACCAGCACCGACTCATACAGCCCCGGCTGCGACTCCATGACAAAACCGCCAGGGCTGGCTTGCGGCGCATTGGTGCCCAGGTTCGGCGCCACAAACCCTTGGCGGTGCATCAACGGCATGTACAAATGCGTGAACGCCGCCACCGAGCCGCCGCTGCGATCCGCCGGCAGGCCGGTCACGCTGGCGCGCTCCAGCAAGAAGGTCAGCAGTTGGGTCTTGGCGAAAATCCGCGTGACCAGTTCGCAGTCTTTAAGGTTGTATTTGGCCAGCGCCGGTTTGTCCTCGGCGAACATGCGGTTGATTTCGTCCATGCGTTGGTACGGGTTGTCGATGGACTTGCCTTCGCCGAGCAATGTCTGAGCGACGTTTTCCAGGCTGAACGAAGGAAAACTCCAGGTCGCCGAGCGCAGGGATTCGATGCCATCAATGATCAGCCGCCCCGCTGCCGAGGCGAAATAATGATGGCGGCTGCCGTGCTCGCGCCACTGCATTTCCTCGCCGCCCCGGCCGAGCTTCAGCGGTACGCCGAGGCGTCGCGCGTGTTCGTGAAGGATGCGCAGGTCGAACTGCACCACGTTCCAGCCGATGATTGCGTCGGGGTCGTGGCGGGCGAACCAGTCATTGAGTTCTTTCAAGATGACCGTACGCGAGTCGCAGTACTGGAGGTCGAAGTCGACGATGCTGGCGTCACCGTTCGCCGTGCCGAGCATGTACACCTGACGCTCGCCGCAGCCTTCCAGGGCGATGGAATACAGCTCGCCGGTTTCGGTGGTTTCGATGTCCAGCGAGACCAGGCGCAGTTTCGGCCGGTATTCGGGGGCGGGTTTGAGGTGGGCGTTGAGCAGCGTGCCGTCAGCATCGGGCGTGCCGTTGAACCACACCGGGGCGGTGATGAAGCGTTCCATGAGAAAGCGTTCCGGTGGGCGCACATCGGCCTCGAAGACATCGACGCCGGCGCGGTTGAGCGCCGTTTCCAGGCGCATCAACTGGCCGTGCTGCTGGCAATACAGACCCAGTACCGGACGATGTTCGAAATCCTGCAGGGCCAGCGGGCGCAGTTCCACATTCTTTTCGTCATGCAGCAAACGTTCGGCGGCTTCGCGCTGCTCGGCGGGGATAAACGCGACTGACGGCTGATGAGGAAGGCGCACACGGCGCGGCCCGGCATCGGTCGCCAGCCAGAACTCGACTTCGGTGCCGGCCGGGGTATCGCGCCAATGCCGGGTCAGGACGAAGCCCTGCTGTAAATCCACCACTGCAACCTCAGAAATTGAAACACTGGGGCATTCTACGCGGCATTGCACGGCATGGCCCTTGTGATAAATGTCCGACAAACGCTGAAAAAACCGTCAAATGACGTTTTTTGCGTGCTATCTGCCGCTTTGCCACCTTGCCCTGAGCGCCAGTGTCTACGATGCTTGGATAACAACGACAACACCTGAGTAACTGCCATGAAGACCGTCGCCCAACTGCTCAAGCTCAAAGATCAGAAAAATCAGGAAGTACACCAGATCAAACCTGATCACATGGTGCTCGAAGCGCTGATGAAGATGGCCGAGAAAAACGTCGGCGCCTTGCTGGTGGTGGAGAACGATGAGGTGCTGGGCATCATCAGTGAACGCGATTACGCGCGCAAACTGGTGCTGCATGGCCGCTCATCGGTGGGCACGCCCGTGCGCGACATCATGGTCTCGCCGGTGATCACGGTGGACACTCACCAGACTGTCGACACGTGCCTGAGCATCATGTCCGACAAACGCCTGCGTCACTTGCCGGTGGTGCAAGACGGCAAACTGATCGGGCTGCTGTCGATTGGTGACCTGGTGAAAGAGGCGATTGCCGAACAGGCCGAGCTGATCAAACAGCTGGAGCAGTACATTCGCGGGGAGTGATCTCCAATGCAACACAATGCCCGCTCCCACTTTGGACCCTCGCTGTTCAGGAAGGCCAATGCCGGGCAAACACCGGTGCCAGCACCGGATGCCGATCAATGCGCTGTAGCCAGGCATAAAACCCCGGGCGCGTCTGGCGCAAATGCTCGCGGCTGCCCGCCCAGCGCGTCACCACTGCCGCCAACACATCCAGCGCTCCCGGTATTTCGTCGTCCAGGTACAACTCGGCGGAGAACTGGTCGGCGAACACTTCCCAACTCCAGTGCAAGCGCTCGCGGGCGCCAGCCATCAGATTCTGCCGCGCCGCTTCGTCAGGCATCACCAGCCAGCGCTCGGGGTAGTCAACGACTCCGACCGCCGCGTAGCAATTGCTGACGATATACACCAGGCCGCGAATGGCCTGATCGCGAGCGTCAGCCTTGGCGGGCAGCAATCCAGACTTGGGAAAGGTCAGGCCCAGATGAATCAGAATCGCCGCGCTCTCGGTGATCGCACGGCCATCGGGCAGTTGCAGGGTCGGGATCTGTTTCAGTGGATTGAGTTGCGCCAACGCCTCGGCGGCTTCGGCGCTGGCTTCGATATCAATGAAGCGATAAGCAATCTGGCACAGTTCCAGCGCCGCTTCGATGGCGGCTGCGCCAGAGTTGCGGTGTCCGTAGAGTTGATACATACACTCTCCTGCTCAAGGCCAACCCAACACATCAGACTCAAGGGTAGATGCCCACGGCCCTGATGTAGAAATATTCTTGCCTTTGTGTCCTGATTGGCACGCTTTTCCCATGCACTCGCCACTTGCGAATTCAAGCCTCGCAAAACAGCGCTGACGGTGCCCATCCCGCACCAAGAGCAATCATCGAACGCTATCCGCGTTCTTGTAAGGTGCGATACCGAACCAAAAGTTCGTGTATCCGAGCTGGCAACAAGGAGTTCACCGCGTGAATCTTCAATCGCTCTGCCGCGTCACTGCCCGTTTACCGCGATCGGCCCAAAGACGTGTTCACCTGAACACTCCAGACGGGCACAACATTTACTTTATTACCTGACCCAAGCGACCACGCATTGTGTTCGGCGCGGAGTTACGCGCCGACGGCGGCGTGTTATTTATTATTTAAATACAACGCATGAAGTGACTGTACCTGCGATGCTTAAATGCTGCAGCAGCCGATTGTCGAACAATAACTTCCAGCACTTCAAATGCACCAAAAACGCTCTTCCAACCTTAACTAAGCAACACTTTAAACATCGACTTCATTTAAACAAAAACAAGGAACATGGCCTGTGACCCGCTAAAACATTGACCCGCACCAAATCAGTCCGCCTCGCACCATCAAGTGCCCCGACTGACCAGAACGCGACCGCTCTATCTCGCCAACCGGTGCGATACAGCGCACGGTCTGACTCGCCTGCAAAAAAGCCCCGGAATACGGAGTTGTGGAGATTCATGCGCCGGAGAAAAACCCGGCCGCCCATAAAACTTATATAAATGCGACATGGGTAACAGCGATGAAATACTCACGCTACATTTCAGCAACATCTGGCACAACGGTTGCAAATACGAAGATGCACAACAGCTCAAACCGACAAAGAAGAACACCGGGGAATGGATGATGAACATGCGAACTCGATAGCGCCACGCCGGTAACTGTACGCAAGCTTTGTTCAATAGATAGTTCAACTATCGGCTTACGCACACCCAAAAGAAAGTTACACCCACCCACTCGAACATGACGCCAATGTTCGGACGGCACCTTATTGCCCTTCATCCACCCGAGGGAGCTTTAATGAACGATGCGGTAAAGCACAGAACCCTGCCGGGACCGTTACGGGAAACGCCGATCCCGCCGGCTTCGGGCAGGCCGGCCTTCAAAGCCAACACGTCGCAACCCGGCGGTTTGAACAAACAGCAGATGGTGTTGCTGGTTGCCGTGTCGGCATTGATACACGGCGGCGCCTGGTGGTTTCTTCAACAGAGCCGACCCGAGCCACTGCCGACGCCACCGCAGATCCCGGAAATGACCGTCGAGCTGACCAGCCCGACGCCACCGGCACCGCCTACGCCCGAGCCGCCCCCACCGCCGCCACCACCGCCACCCGAACCCGAGCAACCGGTGGAAGACGAAGACGCGGTCAAGCCGCCCCCCAAACCGGTGGAGAAGCCCAAGCCCATCGAAAAACCGAAACCGGTGCAAAAACCCAAACCGGTGAAGAAAGTCGAGCCGCCAAAAGCTCCGCCCGCCCCGGCGCAACCAGCCGCCCCGGCCGCCCCTGCCACCCCGAGTGCGCCACCGGCTCCGGCCGCCGCGCCGGGCCCGGTCAAGGAATCGGCCGCCATTTCCGGCCTTGCCAGCCTCGGCAACCCACCGCCGCAATACCCGTCCCTGGCGCTGCGGCGTAACTGGGAGGGCCGCGTGGTGCTGCGCATTCAGGTGCTGGCCAGCGGTCGCGCCGGCTCGGTGACGGTGACCAAGTCCAGTGGCAAGCCGCAATTGGATGACGCCGCCGTCGCCGCGGTGAAGAACTGGAAATTCATTCCAGCCAAGCGCGGTGACACGCCGATAGACGGCTTCGCCACACAGACCATCGATTTCAAATTGCCGCAATAACAGAACGCTCAATCAACGCACAACCGAATAACGCAAGCGAGGTGTAACCATGAACGATTTGTCTTCGATGATTGTCCCCGGTGTGCTCTGGGGCCTGGTGCTGTTTTCCGTGGTCAGTTGGGCGATCCTGCTGGTCAAGTCGGCGCAATACCTGCGCCAGAAAACGCAGAACAAACAGTTCAGCAAAGCCTTCTGGGGCGCGCCGGACCTGCTCACCGCCGCCGAACATGCCAGCCAATACCCCGGCGCCCTGGCGCGCATCGCCAGCAGCGGGTTCGAAGCGTTGTTGGTCGAAGAATCGCCGCGTACCACTCAGCAACTGGCGCACACCATCAACCGGTCGGATCGCCTGGAACGCAACCTGCGCCAGCAGATCCAGAAAGAACGCCGCTCGCTGGAAAACGGTCAGGCGATCCTCGCCAGTATCGGTAGCACGGCGCCCTTCATTGGCCTGTTCGGCACCGTATGGGGAATCATGGAAGCGCTGAAAAGCATCGGCGAGACCGGTTCGGCCAGCCTTGAAGCCGTCGCCGGCCCTATCGGCCATGCATTGATCGCCACGGGCGTGGGGATCGCCGTCGCCGTGCCGGCAGTGCTGATTTACAACTTCTTCCTGCGTCGACTCAAACTCGCCTCGGCCGACATGGACGACTTCGCCCATGACTTCGACGCCCTCGCCTCGCGCAGTGCGTTTTCCGTCAACCGTCAGGCCATTGCCAGCAAAACCACAGCCGCCGTGCGGGAGGCCAGCTAATGTCCTTCTCCACTCAAGACAGCGATGAAGTGCTCAGCGAAATGAACGTCACGCCGCTGGTGGACGTGATGCTCGTGTTGCTGGTGGTGTTCATCGTCACCGCGCCGCTGATGACCAACGCGATCAAGGTCAACCTGCCAAAAACCGACGCCGTCGCCCCCGCTGAGAAAAAAGACCCAGTGGTGGTCAGCGTCGATCAGGACGGCAAGTTTTATCTGGCCAAGACCGAACTGGCCCCGGAATCCCTGGAGGCCAGCCTCAAGGAGGTCAAGGCCAAGGATGCCGATGTGCGCGTTCAGCTTCAGGCCGATTCCGCGGTCAACTATGGGCAGGTGGCCAAGGCCATGGCGTCCATCGAACGCTCGGGCATCAGCAAAATATCGGTGATGACCACCCACTGAGTGCGGTACCGGGCGCGCCTTGAGAAACGCGCCCGATACCGCTGATCGAATCCCGTCGCAACCCGCCGACCGAAAAACGCAACGCGCCTTTCGGAGGGGATCGGCTTGCTTGAAGAAAGTGGTTTTCCGCACGAGGTATCACCGAAAGCGGAGCAATGAGGGGCTCACAAGGCCAATTCGATAACGTCTGATAAAGTCGGAAACAACCATGCTGATGAACACTCCACGCTTCACGCTCAAACCATTGGTGGCCACGATTTCTCGCCACCGTTTTGTTCCGCTGTATCTGGTGGCCATGGGGATGGGCGCCGGGACCGTGCAAGCGGCCGAGGACGAGAATGCGGCTGTTCCGGCAGCCGCCGCGGTCGTTGCGCCGACCACGCAACTGCAACGGGTCGAAGTGACCGGTTCGGCGATTCGCCGGGTCGATGCCGAAACGGCGGTACCGATCACTATTCTCAAGGCCGATGAGCTGCGCAAACAGGGCGTGACCACCACCGCCGAACTGGTGCAGCGCATCACCGGCAGCCAGTCGATCAACAACAGTGCCGGCTCGGTTGGCGCCGCCACCGGTGGCGCTTCGTTCGCCGACATGCGTGGCATCGGCGCCAACAAAACCCTGGTGCTGCTCAACGGTCGACGCCTGGCCAACAACGCGTTGTCAGGCACCAACTCCGCCGGCGGCGCGGTGGACCTGAACATGATCCCGTTTGCCGCGATCGAGCGCGTGGAAGTGCTGCGCGACGGCGCCTCGGCGCTCTACGGCACCGACGCCATCGGCGGCGTGATCAACTTCATCACCAAAAAATCCCTGACTGACGGCCAACTCACCCTCGGCGGCGAAACCCCGACCCACAGTGGCGGCGGTGCGACCAAGGACATGAGCGCCAGTTGGGGCTTCGGTGACCTGGAAGAAGACCGCTTCAACGTGCTCGGTGTGTTCAATTACAACAAGCAGCAGAACCTCGACGCCAATGACCGCTCCTTCGCCCGCGACTACGTGCCCGGGCGCGGCCTGGATCAGACCTCCGGCACCGCGTTCCCCGGCAACTACAGCCAGAACGGCAACGCCACCAACCCGTTGGCCAGCAGCAATTGCAACGGGCCTAACCTGGTGGCGCGCGATGGCGTGTGCCGCTTCAGCACCCGTGAATACATCGACCTGGTGCCACAAACCGAGAAGACATCTTTCTTCGGCAAGACCACCGGCAAACTGGCGGACGACCACAACGTCAACCTCGAGTACTTCTGGTCGCGCAACAACAACGCCACGGCGGTCGGTCCCGCGCCACTGACCGGCCTGAGCCTGGATGCCTCATCGCCCTACTACCCCGGCAACGGCATCACGCCAGGCCCCACCGGGTTCGCCCTCGACCCCACCCAACCCGTGGATGTGAACTGGCGCGAAACCGCCGCCGGCCCGCGTGAGTCGAAAGACCAGAACACCAGCCAGCGCTTCTTGCTGAGCTTCGACGGTCTGGTCGGCGGCTGGGATTACAACGTCGGCGCCTCGTACAACCAGAACAAAATCGTTTCCAGCGTCACCAGCGGTTATGTCAGCGATCAAGCCATGATCGATGGTCTGGCCAGCGGCCTGCTCAATCCGTTCGGCCCGCAATCGGCTGCCGGTCAGCAGTACATCGACAACGCTGCCTACCACGGTGCCTACTCCACCGCTGTTGGCCGGGTCGCCGGTTTCGACGGTCGGATCAGCCGCGAAATCGGTGACTGGTTCGGTGCCGGTCCATCCGGTCTGGCGTTGGGCGGCGAGTACCGCAAAGAGAAATTCCATCAGGACTTCGAGCAGTTTGCCGGCGACATTCAGAGCCTGGGTATCGACCCGGCCGGCAGCGTCGAAGGCGACCGCAGCGTGAAAGCCGCCTACGCGGAAATCAACGTACCGGTGCTCGACAGCCTCGAACTGTCCGCCGCCGTACGCCACGACAAATACAGCGACTTCGGCAGCACCACCAACCCGAAATACTCGTTCCGCTACCAGCCGCTCAAAGAACTGGTGGTGCGTGGCGCGTACAGCGAAGGCTTCCGTGCGCCGTCGCTTTACGAGCTGTATTCACCGCGCAGCATCACGTACACCCAGGGCTACTACAACGATCCGGTGCTGTGTACCGGCGGCGTGGTGCAACCGGGCGGCAACGGCGGGCGCGATTGCGGTCAGCAGTTCCTCAACCAGATCGGCGGCAACGAGGATCTGGCCCCGGAGAAGGCACGCAACGTGACACTGGGCTTCGTTTATCAGCCAATGAGCAACCTTTCCGTGGGCCTGGATTTCTGGTGGATTCACATCTCCAATCAGATCCAGCCATTCCCGGAGTCCACCGTGTTTGATCAGGCCGGCAGCTACTCCGACCGCTTCGTGCGCAACGCCGACGGCACGCTCAACTACATCGTCACCGGCAACGCCAACCTGGGCATCGTCGAAACCAACGGCATCGATGTGTCGCTCGATTATCGTTTCCCGAATACCCCGTACGGCCAGTTCGGTCTCGGGCTGCAGGGCACCTACGTCGACGAATACGACTTCCAGAGCACCATCAAAGGTCCGTTCACCGACAAGGTCGGCGACTTCCAGGGTGACGGCGTGGTTGCGCGCTGGAAGCACAACCTGACCGGCAGCTGGACCTTCGGCGCGGCACGGGCGTCGCTGACCAACCGCTTCACCACCGGCTACAACGACTACGACCGCGATACCCACGCGCGGGTCGCGTCGTATTCGGTGTGGGATCTGTCGGCCGGCTACACCTTCGACAAGGTGCTGGACGTGGACGCGGGGATGAAAAACATGTTCGACCGCAACCCACCGTTCTCCAACCAGGCTTACAACTTCCAGAGCGGCTATGACCCCCGCTACACCGACCCGCTGGGCCGCACGCTGTTCGCGCGCATGACTTACCACTTCTAACCGCAAACACCAGATGTCTCCCCTGTGGGAGGGGGCTTGCTCCCGAAGGCGATGTGTCAGTCAACACCCCCTTCACTGATCCATCGCCTTCGGGAGCAGCCCCTTCCCACAGATTGATCTGTGTGCATTCAGGAATTAAGGAGTGACTTCATGACTTTCATGCGCAACATGGCCGCTCTGCTGCTCGGCAGCACGCTGCTGTGCAACGCGGCACCTGCGCTGGCCGTCGGCAGCTATGCGATGACGGTGTACGGCGAAGCGCCGAAATACCCGGCGGGTTTTCAGCATTTCGATTTCGTCGATCCCCACGCGCCCAAGGGTGGCTCACTCAGCCGCGCGTCGATGGAGATTGGCCAATACAACTACATCACCCCGTATGCCGATCAGGGCATTTCTGTGGTGCAGGTCAACGACTGGGTGTATTCGCCGCTGGCGTTCCGTTCGCTGGACGAGCCCTACACCGTCTACGGCCTGGTCGCGCAGCAGATGGAGCGCGATCGCGCAGGACTCTGGGTGCGTTTCACCCTGAACCCCAAGGCACGCTTCGCCGACGGCACGCCGATCACCGCCGAAGACGTGCGCTACACCTTCAACCTGCTGATGACCAAGGGCAGCCTGAGTTATCGCCAGCAATACGCCGACGTGCAGGACGTGTTGATCGAAGGCCCAAAGCAGGTGCGTTTCACCTTCAAGAACAATCTGAATCGCACGCTGGCGCTGGATCTGGCGACGATGCGCGTGGTGCCCGAACACTGGTGGAAAACCCGCGACTTCGCCAATGGCGGCGGTTTCGAGCCCCCGCTGGGCAGCGGCCCGTACCGGGTCAGCAAGGTCGACGCCGGGCGCAGCATCAGTTTCGAGCGCGACCCGAACTGGTGGGGCAAAGACCTGCCGGTCAGTCGCGGGATGTACAACTTCGACACCCTTACGGTGAATTTCTACGGCGACACCGACGTCGCCCGCCAACTGCTGCAGGCCGGCGCATTCGACTACAACCGCGAGTTTTCATCCTCCGGTTATGTGGTCGGCTACGACAGCCCGGCGCTGCGCGATGGGCGCCTGCAACAGTCAATCCTCGCCCCGGAAAAACCGACGGCGGCGCAGGGCTTCGTGTTCAACCTGCAAAACCCGATTTTCCAGGATCGCCGGGTGCGTCAGGCGATCAGCCTGTTGTGGGATTTCGAGTGGACCAACAAGCAGATGATGCGCGGCTTCTACGTGCGTCAGAACAGCTACTGGCCCAAAAGCGAAATGGCCGCCACCGCGCTGCCTGACGCCGAGGAGCTGAAAATCCTCGAACCGCTGCGCGGGCAGATCCCCGACGAAGTATTTACCGAGGTCTACAAGGCGCCGGAAACCGATGGCAGCGGCTATATCCGTGACAAGCAATTGCAGGCGCTGAAGCTGCTGGCCGAGGCCGGCTGGACGGCGAAAAACAATCGGTTGGTCAACGCCAACGGTGAGCCGCTGGCGTTCACCTTTCTCGACGGTCAGGGCGGTTTCGACCGCATGTTGCTGCCGTTCAAACGCACCCTCGCGCAGATCGGCATCACCCTCAATCTGCGCCGGATCGATTCGGCGCAGTACGTCAATCGACTCAACGCCCGGGACTACGACATGATCGTCACCAGTTTCCCGCGCAGCGGCGATCCGATCGTCTCTCCCGGCCGCGAGTTGTACAGCCTCTACGCCTCGCAAAGTGCCACGCAAGTCGGCAGTTCCAATTCGATGGTGTTGGCCAACCCGGCGGTTGATCAGTTGATCGACGGCCTGGTGCAGGCCAACACCCGCGACGCCATGGTGCATTACGCCCGCGCCCTCGACCGGGTGCTGCAATGGGGTTACTACATGATTCCCAACTACTACTCCAAGGGCACGCCGACGGTGTACCAGAACCGTTTCGGCATGCCGCCGGTGCAACCGGCGTATGACGAAGGCCTCAACACCTGGTGGGAAGTCTCGGCCAAGCCGTTGACCACGCAACAGATGCACGCACAACGTGCGGGGGGCCAGTGACATGCTGCGCTATCTGAGTCGACGCCTGCTGCTGATCATCCCGACGTTGCTGTGCATTCTGGTGGTCAATTTCCTCATCGTGCAGGCCGCGCCGGGTGGCCCGGTGGAGCAAGCCATCGCCCGCCTGCAAGGCTTTGGCGGGCACAGCATGGGCGGTGGTGGCGAGGTCGCGGCAATTGGCGGCGCCGGGCGCAGCAGTCGCGGTCTGGACCCGGCGCTGATCGAAGAAATCAAGCACCACTACGGCTTCGACAAACCGCTGCATGAACGCCTGTGGCTGATGCTGAAAAACTACGCGCAACTGGATCTGGGCAGCAGTTTTTTTCGTGGCGCCAAGGTTACCGACCTGATCATTCAGAAACTGCCGGTGTCGCTGTCCCTCGGCTTGTGGGCGACGCTGATCACCTATCTGATCTCGATCCCGCTGGGTATCGGCAAAGCGGTCAAGAACGGCAGCGCCTTCGATGTCTGGAGCAGCACGGCGATCATCATCGGCTATGCGATGCCGGCGTTTCTGTTCGCGATTCTGCTGATCGTGGTGTTTGCCGGCGGCAGCTACGTCAACTGGTTCCCGGTGCAAGGGCTGTTCTCGGATGACTTCGACAGCCTCAGCACGCTGGGCAAGGTCGGCGACTACCTCTGGCACCTGGTGTTGCCGGTGACCGCATTGGTGATCGGCGGCTTCGCCACACTGACGATCCTGACCAAGAACAGCTTCCTCAACGAGATCAGCCGCCAGTACGTCATCACGGCGCGGGCCAAGGGTTTGACCGAACGGCGCGTGCTTTACGGCCATGTGTTTCGCAACGCCATGCTGCTGGTGGTCGCCGGGGTGCCGTCGGCACTGATCGAGGTGTTCTTCGCCGGTTCCTTGCTGATCGAAACCCTCTTCAACCTCGACGGCCTCGGGCGCATGAGTTACGAGGCGGCGGTGTCGCGGGACTATCCGGTGGTGTTCGGCGCGCTGTTTCTGTTCACCCTGTTCGGCCTGCTGATCAAGTTGATCGGCGACCTCTGCTACACCCTGCTCGACCCGCGCATCGACTTCTCGGCGAGGACTGCCTGATGTTCGCTCTCTCTCCTCTGGGCCAGCGCCGTGTCGCTCAATTCAAGGCCAACCGGCGCGGGTGCTGGTCACTGTGGCTGTTCATCGGTCTGTGCCTGATCTGCCTGGGTGGCGAGTTGATCGCCAACGACAAACCGTTGGTGATCCGCTACCACGACGCCTATTACTTCCCCATCCTCAGTGATTACCTGGAAACCGATTTCGGCGGCGAGCTGCCGTTCCAGCCGGACTATGCCAGCGCCTACGTACACAAACTGATCGAGGATCAGGGCGGCTGGATGCTGTTCCCGCCGATCCCGTTCAGTGACGACACGGTCAATTACGACCTCACCGAACCGGCACCGAGCCCGCCTTCGACGAGCAATTGGCTGGGCACCGACGATCAGGCGCGGGACGTGTTGGCGCGAGTGATTTTCGGCACGCGGATCTCGATCCTGTTTGCGTTGATCCTCACCGGCATCAGCGCATTGATCGGCATCGTGGCCGGGGCGTTGCAGGGTTACTACGGCGGCTGGGTCGACTTGCTTGGGCAACGGATTCTGGAAATCTGGTCAGGGTTGCCGGTGCTGTACCTGCTGATCATTTTGTCTGGCTTCGTTTCGCCAAGCTTCTGGTGGCTGCTGGGGATCATGGCGCTGTTCTCGTGGCTGGCGCTGGTCGACGTGGTGCGCGCCGAGTTTCTCCGTGGGCGCAATCTGGAATACGTCAAAGCAGCGCGAGCCTTGGGCCTGACCGACAGCGAACTGATGCGCCGGCACATCCTGCCCAATGCGATGACCTCCACCCTCACTTACCTGCCGTTCATTCTGACCGGCGCTATCGCCACCCTCACGGCGCTGGATTTTCTCGGTTTCGGCATGCCGCCGGGCACCGCGTCGCTAGGCGAGTTGATCGGCCAGGCCAAGCGCAATCTGCAAGCGCCATGGCTGGGGCTGACGGCGTTTTTCGCGTTGGCGCTGATTCTGTCGTTGCTGGTGTTTATTGGTGAGGCTTGCCGTGATGCATTCGACCCACAATCCTGATCAGCGGAGCTGACATGAACGACCATTTGATCGAGATCCGCGACCTGCGTGTCGCCTTCGCCGGGCAGGCAGTGGTGCACGGTTTGAACCTGGACATTCGCCGTGGCGAGTGTTTGGCCCTGGTCGGCGAATCGGGCTCGGGCAAGTCGGTGACGGCGCATTCGATCCTGCGCTTGCTGCCGGGTAAAACCGTCAGCAGCACGGGCAGCATCCGCTACAACGGCGTGGACTTGCTGCACGCCAGCGAGCAACAGATGCGCGGCTTGCGCGGCAACCGGATTGCGATGATTTTCCAGGAGCCGATGACTTCCCTGAACCCGTTGCACACCGTGCAAAAACAGGTCAGCGAAGTGCTGGAAATCCACAAGGGGCTGAAGGGCCGCGCCGCCCGCGCTCGCACCTTGGAGTTACTGGAACTGGTCGGCATTCGCCAACCTTTGCAGCGTTTGAAAGCCTATCCGCACCAACTCTCCGGCGGCCAGCGGCAGCGGGTGATGATCGCCATGGCGCTGGCCAACGAGCCAGAACTGTTAATCGCCGACGAACCGACCACCGCGCTCGACGTCACCGTGCAGCAGAAGATTCTTGAGCTGCTGATCGAGTTGCAACAGCGACTCGGGATGTCGCTGCTGGTGATCAGTCACGACCTCAATCTGGTCCGGCGCATCGCTCAGCGGGTGTGCGTGATGCGTCACGGCGAGATCGTCGAACAGGCCGATTGCGAAACCCTGTTTCGCGCCCCACAGCATCCTTACAGCCGCTTGTTGATCGAGGCGGAACCGAGCGGCGCACCCGTGCCGAGTCAATACGATCACAACTTGCTGGAGGTGGATGACCTGAAAGTCTGGTTCCCACTGCCCAAAGCGCTGTTCAGCCGTCAGCAGGACTACATCAAAGCGGTCGATGGCGTCAGTTTCAGCCTGCAACGGGGCAAGACCCTGGGGATTGTCGGCGAGTCCGGCTCGGGCAAATCGACGCTGGGTCAGGCGATCCTGCGGTTGGTGGAATCGCAGGGCAATATCCGTTTCGGCAACAAGCAACTGAGCCTGCTCAATCAGCGTTTGATGCGCCCGTTGCGCCGGCAGATTCAGGTGGTGTTCCAAGACCCGTTCGGCAGCCTAAGCCCGCGCATGTCGGTGCAGCAGATCATTGCCGAGGGCTTGTTGACCCATGGCATCGGCACCGAGGCTGAGCGAGAGACAGCGGTGATTCGCGTACTGGAGGAAGTCGGGCTTGATCCGCAAAGTCGTCATCG
Organism: Pseudomonas sp. RA_15y_Pfl2_54; assembly: GCF_963971015.1. Classification (NCBI taxonomy): domain Bacteria; kingdom Pseudomonadati; phylum Pseudomonadota; class Gammaproteobacteria; order Pseudomonadales; family Pseudomonadaceae; genus Pseudomonas; species Pseudomonas sp. RA_15y_Pfl2_54. The sequence goes on along the minus strand of NZ_CAXAPN010000012.1, from coordinate 118,555 downwards.
CTATCCCCACGAGTTTTCCGGCGGCCAGCGCCAACGCATTTCCATCGCCCGGGCATTGGTGCTGGAACCGGCGCTGATTCTGCTCGATGAACCGACCTCGGCGCTCGATCGCACGGTGCAGAAGCAGGTAGTGGAGTTACTGCGGCAATTGCAGATCAAGCACGGGCTGACGTATTTGTTCATCAGCCATGATCTGGCGGTGGTGCATGCCCTGGCCCATGACTTGATAGTGATCAAGGATGGCAAAGTCGTTGAACAAGGTGCTTCGCGAAAGATCTTTGCGGCGCCGCAGCACCCCTATACCCAGGAACTGCTGAAAGCCTCCGGCCTCAAGCCTGAAGAAGAACCCTGTGGGAGCGGGCTTGCTCGCGAAAGCGGTGTGCCTGTTATATGAGCTGTGATTGACCCATCGCCTTCGCGAGCAAGCCCGCTCCCACAAGGGAAATTGCGATGCCTTAAAAATATTATCCAGGCACTGCATCCAATCGACTCCGCCACGGGTAGTCCCTGTAACAGCCACTGTTGGCTGCCAGCGATCTACCCCTTTCGGAGAAAACACTGATGAACACCACACAGCTGATTTGCTTCACCGGTTTGCTTGCAGCCACCTCGACGGCCTTCGCCCAAAGCAGTTACCCCGACACCATCAAAGTGCCGGCCGGCCACAAGATCGCGATGGAAACCACCGGTGTCGGCGAGGTCACCTACGAGTGCCGCGACAAACCCAATATGGCCGGGCAGACCGAGTGGACCTTCGTCGGGCCGAAAGCGGTGCTCAATGATCGCAGCGGCAAGCAGGTGGGCACCTACTATGGCCCACCGGCTACCTGGCAGGCTAAAGACGGTTCGAAAATCACCGGCACGCAACTGGCTGTGGCGCCATCGGGCGCGGGCAACCTGCCCTATCAACTGGTCAAGGCCAACCCGGCCGAAGGCAAAGGCGCCATGAGCGGCGTGAGTTACATCCAGCGCGTTGCGCTCAAGGGTGGCGTGGCACCGAGCAGCGAGTGCACGGCAGCCAACAAGGGCCAGCAGGAAGTGGTGAAGTATCAGGCCGATTACATTTTCTGGGCGGCGAACTGAAGTCACAGGCTCAGCGCAAAACCTGTGGGAGCGGGCTTGCTCGCCAAAGCGGTGTAACCGTGACAGTGATGCCGACTGACACAACGCCATCGCGGGCAAGGCCGCTGCCAAAGGGCTCTGTGTGCTGAAGTTAAATGTGAGCTAGATTGCATTGCATGTCCTTACCCGAATCCGAATTCGATTACCAAGCCCGTCTCGCTGCCTGTGCCCGCGGCGAGAGAGCGGCCCTGCGCGATTTGTATGTGCAGGAGGGCCCGCGCCTGCTGGGTGTGGCCAAGCGGCTGGTGCGCGATACGGCGCTGGCGGAGGACATTGTCCATGAGGCGTTCATCAAAATCTGGAACGGTGCGGCGGGATTCGATCCGGCGCGCGGTTCGGCGCGTGGCTGGATGTTCACCGTGACCCGGCACCTGGCGCTGAATCTATTGCGCAATCAGGCCCGGGAAACGCCGTTCAGTGAAGATCATGAAATGGCCACGCACGACGATGACGGCTTCGATGCCCAGGCGCATTCGGCGCGCGTTCACCGCTGCCTGGAACAGCTCGATCCACAACGCCGAAGCTGCATCCTTCACGCCTATGTCGACGGCTACAGCCATGCGCAGATTTCCACGCGTCTCAATACGCCGCTGGGCACCGTCAAAGCATGGATCAAACGCAGCCTCAACGCTTTGCGGGAGTGCATGGGATGACCACTGAATCGGCACAGGAACGCGATGAACTGGCCAGTGAATATGTGCTGGGCACGCTCCCGGCGGAAGATCGCGCCAAGGTTCAACGACGCCTGCCGACCGACCCCGAACTGCGTGCCGCGGTGGAGGCCTGGGAACGACGCCTGCTGGACCTGACCGAGCTCGCCGCGCCGCAACAGCCGTCACCACAACTCTGGCCACGGATTGAGCGCAGTGTTGAACGGCTCACACCCAAAATACATGCCTCGGTGAAAACCTCATGGTGGAATCTGCTGCCGCTGTGGCGTGGACTGACGGCTGCCGGAATGGCCGCGACATTGCTGCTCGGCTCGATCCTGCTGACCCAGACCACGCCGAAGCCGAGTTATCTGGTGGTACTGGTCGCACCGCAGGACAAGGCCCCGGGCTGGGTGATTCAGGCCAGTAATTCGCGGGAGATTCAGTTGATTCCGCTGGGCGTGGTGGAGGTGCCGGCGGACAAGGCCCTGGAATTCTGGACCAAGGCTGACGGCTGGCAAGGACCGGTGTCACTGGGCCTGGTCAAACCGGGACAGGCATTGAAAGTGCCGCTGGACAAGCTGCCCCCGCTGCAACCCAATCAGCTGTTCGAGCTGACGCTGGAAGGCGCCAACGGTTCGCCGATTGGCAAACCGACCGGGCCGATTCAGGCGATCGGGCGCGCAGTGAAGGTGTTGTGAAGCGCTAAGCTGCGGGTTCTGGCAATCATCATCGGCATCGATGTTCACAATCACGGCAATGAAGTTCTCATAAAAAATCTCCGGCGTAACATCTGCTCCACACCAACCAATAACACCCCGGAGCACACCATCATGAAACGCCAAACGCTTCTCAGCATCGCTTTCTCGGTTTTCGCAATTAACGCTTTTGCCGCAACTCCAGCGCACACGATGATCGCCGCTGATGGTTCGGATCGTCTGTACCAGAACGCCGTTGCCGCTGACGGCTCGGATCGCCTGCAAGGCAACACCGTCGCCGCTGACGGCTCGGATCGCTTGCAAGGCAACACCGTCGCCGCTGACGGCTCGGATCGCTTGCAAGGCAACACCGTCGCCGCTGACGGTTCGGATCGTCTGCAAGGCAACACCGTCGCCGCTGATGGCTCGGATCGCCTGCACGGCAACACCGTCGCTGAAGGTGGTGCTGATCGTCTGAACGAACTGCGCAACGCTTGAATGAATGGCGTCATCGCAACAAACCAGAAAAACCCGGCGCCCATCAGCCGGGTTTTTTATGTCTGCAACGATCAGCCAGCCTTGGCCATACAGCGTTTGTAGCGTTCGTCCACCCGCTTGGCAAACCAGGCGGTGGTCAGTTTGCGGGTGATTTTCGGGCTCTGCAGCACGATCCCCGGCAACACCGCACGCGGCAGTGCTTTACCCTCGGTTTTCTCGGCCAACTCGAATACACGCTGATAAAGCCTGGTCTCTTCGAATGCCAGGGTTTTGCCCTTTTCCAATTGATCGCGAATGGTCGGATTACGCATGCCCAACGACTTGCCCAGGGTGCGCACGGCCAGTTCGGTGCTGCCGGGCATGATCGAGTCATAGCGAATCAGGTCGCCATCCAGTGCCAACGGGATGCCCGAAGCGCGGCTGACGGCGTTCTGAAACGCGGCATTGCGGCTGGCGTACCAACCGGCGTTGAAGTCGGCGAAGCGGTACAGCGGTTCGCGATAACTGACGGGGTAGCCGAGCAAATGGGCGATACCGAAATACATACCGCCGCGACGACTGAACACTTCATGGCGGATCGTGCCGGCCACCGGGTACGGGTAATCCTTGGCATGCTGCTCGGCGAATTCGATGCTGACCTGCATCGGCCCGCCGGTGTGCACCGGGTTGAAGCCGCCAAACAGCGTGCTGCCCATGGGCACCATGCCGATGAAGTCGTCGAAAATCGCGCTCAACTCCTTCTCGCTACGCGCCGCATTCAAGCGCTCGCTGTAGCTTTTGCCATTGGGAGAGCGCACTTGCAGGGCGCCGCTGACCAACAAGCCGGGGATATGAATGTTGCCGGCACGACGGTCGATTTCGTCGCGGGCGATTTTGCCCAGGCCCGGCACAGTAGGGTCAGCCTGAAAGGTTGACTCCTGTTCGGCAACGGCCAGCACCGAGCACAGATGCTGCGTGGTCGGGCTGATGTGTTGCGCGGCGAACGCGGCGTAGATATCGGTGGCCCAGCCTTGGCGATCGGCGATTTTGACCGGCATCAGCCGCACGATCTCGGCCTTCACTTCGGCGGGAGGACGCGGGGCGGGCTCGCCGCTGCGCTGACTGGCGCAACCGCCAAGTACGAACAGGGCGGCGAGGGTGATCAGTAATCGAGGGGTGTGCATGCGGCTCCATCATCCAGTCCGTTGAGGCGGGTTAACCATACACAATCCCTTCGGCAGCTCAAGGTGATGACAAACTGATTGCAATACGTTACTGAGAAAACCTATCATTTGCACCTGGAGTCGCATTTGCGCAAGGAGTTGCGCGCAGCCCTTATTTTTCTCACTGGCCGTGCGCCTCCAGGTACGAAACATGCCCGCTTCAGCTCGACTCGCTGCTCCCTTTCGTCCGACGCTTCTCGCCCTGCTGTGCTCCCTGACTGTCACCGCTCACGCCGCCGAAGGCGATAACAAACAACTGGTGCTCGACAACGTCAACATCAACGCTCAGGCCCCAGCGCCAGATGCCCTGCCCCCCGCCTACGCCGGTGGTCAGGTCGCTCGCGGCGGCCAATTGGGCGTGTTGGGCAATCAGGACATGATGGACGTACCCTTCAGCGCCGCGTCCTACACCGAGCAACTGATCCAGGATCAGCAGGCCGAAAACGTCGCCGATGTGCTGCTCAACGATTCCTCCGTGCGCCAGGCCTCGGGCTACGGCAACCAGGCGCAGGTTTTCATGATCCGCGGCCTACCGCTCAACAGTGACGATATTTCCTATAACGGCCTGTACGGCGTGCTGCCACGGCAGATCATTTCCACCGATGCTCTGGAGCGCGTGGAAGTGTTCAAGGGCCCGAACGCCTTTATCAATGGCGTAACCCCGACCGGCTCGGGCATCGGCGGTGGTGTCAACCTGCAACCCAAGCGCGCCGGTGACGTGCCGTTGCGTCGCTACACCACCGACATCAATAGCGAAGGGCGCATCGGTCATCACTTCGATATTGGCCAGCGTTTTGGTGAAGACAACCGTTTCGGCGCAAGGATCAATCTGTCCCAGCGCGAAGGCGATACCGCTATCGATCACCAGAACCAGCGCTCCAAACTGTTCGCCATTGGCCTGGATTACCGTGGTGATGCCCTGCGGATTTCCGGTGATTTCGCTTACCAGAAAGAGCGCGTCAACGGTGGCCGCAGCTCGGTCAACCTCGGCACTGCCACGCACATTCCGGACGCACCCTCGGCCGACACCAACTACGCGCCGAAGTGGGGCTACACCGACATCGAAGACACCTTCGGCATGCTCCGCGCCGAGTACGACCTGAACGACAACTGGACCGCCTACGCGGCCGGCGGCGCCAAGCACACCCGTGAAGTCGGGCGCTACAACTCGACCACCCTGGTCGGCAACAGCGGCGCCTCGTTCACCACCGGCTCGTTCATTCCCCACGATGAAGACAACACCAGCGTCATGGCCGGCCTCAACGGTAAATTCAATACGGGTCCGGTCAGCCATAAGCTCAACTTCGGCCTGACCGGGATCTGGGCCGAGCAGCGCAGTGCCTATGATTTCGACCTGACCCGCTACAGCAACAATATCTATCACCCGGTGCAAACCCCATCGCCGGTGGGCAACTTTGCCGGTGGCGACGTGAACGACCCGGGCATCGTCGGCAAGACCTTCAACCGCAGCCTCGCGATCTCCGACACCCTCGGTTTCTTCGATGATCGCCTGTTGATCACCGCGGGCCTGCGTCGTCAGCAACTGGTCGTGCAGGGTTACGGTTACGCCAGCTATGGCAGCGGCCCGCGCTCGTCGAGCTACGACGAATCGATCACCACGCCGGTGTACGGCATCGTGTTCAAGCCGTGGGAGCATGTGTCGTTTTACGCCAACCACATCGAAGGTCTGGCCCAGGGCCCGACCTCGCCGACCAGCTCCGGCGGCTTTCGCGTGACCAATGGCAACGAAGTCTACGCACCGGCCCGTTCCAAGCAGACCGAGGCCGGGGTGAAAGTCGACATGGGCACCTACGGCGCGAGCCTGGGTGTATACCGCATCGAGCAACCGAGCGACGGCTACTGTGAAATCGACAGCGCCAGCACCTGCACTTACGTGCGTGAAGGCGAGCAGATCAACAAAGGTGTGGAAATCAACGTGTTCGGCGAGCCGATCAACGGCCTGCGCCTGATCAGCGGCCTGACCTTGATGGACACCGAACTGAAGAACACCCTCAACGGCGCCAACGACGGCAACCGTGCCATCGGCGTGCCGACCTTCCAGTTCAACGCGGGCGTGGACTGGGATGTACCCGGCCTGCAAGGCGTTGCGCTGAATGCGCGGATGCTGCGCACCGGCGGCCAATACGCCGACGCGGCGAACAACCTCAGCCTGCCGACCTGGAACCGCTTCGACGCCGGCGCGCGTTACGCCTTCAAGGTCTCGGAAAAAGACGTGACCTTGCGTCTGGGCGTGGAGAATCTGGCGAACAAGAAATACTGGGCATCAGCTCAGGGCGGTTATCTGACGCAAGGTGAACCGCGAGTGGCGAAGTTGTCGGGCACGATCGACTTCTAAGCAACGTCGTAGCCCGAAAGAGGCCTCGCAACGTCACGGTTGCGGGGCTTTTTTCCGTCTGGCTGATCAACTGGCCACCCTCTCCTTCTGATCCATACTTGCTCCACAGCAAACGGAGGACAGGCCCATGAACCGCAGCGACATCCTGATCATCGGCGCCGGCCCCACCGGCCTGGTGCTGGCCCTGTGGCTGAGCAAACTGGGCGTGCGCGTGCGCATCATCGACAAGACTTCAGCCCCGGGCACCACCTCCCGCGCACTGGCGGTACAGGCGCGAACCCTGGAGCTGTACCGGCAACTGGACCTGGCCGACACCCTCGTACGCAACGGCCACCGAGTGGCGGCGGCAAATTTCTGGGTCAATGGCAAACCCGTTGCGCAGCTACCGCTCAACCGCATCGGCGAAGGTCTGACGCCCTACGCCTTCGTCGAAATCTTCCCGCAGGACGAACACGAACGGCTGTTGATCGAGCGTCTCGAAGACTACGGCGTCGTGGTCGAGCGTCATACCGAACTTGAGCGCTTCGAGGAAACGGGTGACGGCCTCACCGCGCATTTGCGCCTGCCCGATGGCGAGCAGGAAATCTGCCAGGCCTGTTATCTGGCGGGATGTGATGGCGCCCGTTCCGTGGTGCGCAACACCCTCGACACGGGCTTTCCCGGTGGCACCTATCAGCAGATTTTCTACGTCGCGGACGTCAAGGCCAGCGGCCCGGCGATGAATGGCGAGCTGCACCTGGATCTGGATGAAGCGGATTTTCTCGCGGTCTTCCCGTTGGCGGGCGAAGGGCGGGCGCGGTTGATCGGGACGGTGCGCGACGAACGTGCGCAGCGCGCCGAAACCCTGGCGTTTTCCGACGTCAGCCGCCGCGCCATCGAACATTTGAAAGTCCAAATCGAAGATGTCCACTGGTTCTCCACCTACCGCGTGCATCACCGCGTGGCGGAGCACTTTCGCAGCGGCCGCGCCTTTCTGCTCGGCGATGCCGCGCACGTCCACAGCCCGGCGGGCGGTCAGGGCATGAACACCGGTATTGGCGATGCGATCAATCTGGCGTGGAAACTCGCCGCCGTGCTCAGCGGCGCTGCCGAGGCCAGACTGCTCGATACTTACGAAACGGAACGCATCGCCTTCGCCCGGCGGTTGGTATCGACCACCGACAAAGTCTTCAGCTTCGTCACCGCCGAGGGGCGCATGGCCGACCTGCTGCGCACACGGCTGGCACCGTTTCTGATCCCGAAACTGGCCTCATTCGAAACGAGCCGCGAGTTCCTCTTTCGCACTGTGTCGCAAGTCACCCTCAACTACCGTGGCATGCCGCTCAGCCAAGGCGTGGCCGGCCACGTTCACGGCGGTGATCGCTTGCCGTGGGCCCATGACGGTGAGGGGGATAATTACGAGCCGCTGAGGCAGCCGTGCTGGCAGGTGCATGTGTACGGCGACACCAGCGACGAAATGATTGCCTGGTGCCACGAACATCATCTGCCGCTGCATGTGCTCGACTGGCGCCCGGCGTTTGAAACGGCGGGGTTGGCGCGTAACGGCTTCTATCTGCTGCGCCCGGACACCTACGTGGCGATTGCCGATAACAGCGCTGATCCGAAAGTGATCGAACGCTATTTCCACGATCACGGGATCAGACCATTTTTCGCCTGCACCTGACATCAATGTGGGAGCGGGCTTGCTCGCGAAAGCGGTGTATCAGCAACCAATAGTTGCCTGGTACGACGCCTTCGCGAGCAAGCCCGCTCCCACCGTCTGGATTGATGGTGTTTGTCAGATGCCGGCCAGGGCCAGGTCCATCGCAAAGTAAGTGAAGATCAGATCCGCACCGGCACGTTTGATCGCGCCGAGGCTTTCGCGCACCACGCGATCTTCATCAATCGCGCCCGCCTGAGCGCCGAACTTGATCATCGCGTACTCACCGCTGACCTGATACGCCGACAGCGGCAGGTTCGAGGCTTCACGGATGTCGCGGATGATGTCCAGATACGCACCGGCCGGTTTGACCATCAGCGCATCGGCGCCTTCCTGTTCGTCCAGCAGCGATTCGCGCAGGGCTTCGCGGCGGTTCATCGGGTTCATTTGATAGCTTTTGCGGTCGCCCTTGAGCGCGCTGCCACCGGCCTCGCGGAACGGGCCGTAAAGCGCCGAAGCGAACTTGGTCGAATAGGCCATGATCGGAATCTGCGTGAAACCGGCCGCGTCGAGCGCCTGACGAATCGCCCGCACCTGGCCGTCCATTGCCGCCGACGGCGCAATCACATCAGCGCCGGCACGGGCCGCCGCCACGGCCTGTTTGCCGAGGTTGACCAAGGTCTGGTCGTTATCCACTTCATGGTTGTGCATCACGCCGCAGTGGCCGTGATCGGTGTATTCGCAGAAGCAGGTGTCGGACATCACGATCATTTCCGGCACGGCATCCTTGGCGATGCGCGACATGCGCGAGACCAGACCGTTTTCGCGCCAGGTGTCGCTGCCGTTGCCATCCAGATGATGGGACACACCGAAGGTCATCACCGACTTGATGCCGGCGCGGGCATAACGCTCGATCTCGCCGGCCAGTTTGCGTTCGGGGATACGCATCACCCCCGGCATGCTCTTGATCGGCACGAAGTCGTCGATTTCTTCCTCGACGAAAATCGGCAGCACCAGATCGTTCAGGCTGAACTCGGTTTCCTGGAACAGACTGCGCAGGCTCGCATTGCGGCGCAGACGGCGGGGACGTGCTTCGGGGAACTGACTGGACATGGGGCTTTCCTGAAACCTGCAGATGAGACGAAAGTCGTAGGGGGCGAAGCTTATGCCTTGCGGGGGGCGCGGTACAAACCTGGATCAATCAAGAGTGCATTACCGCGTACGCAATAATCGCTGGCTTCCCCCCCGATGCATTTTGCGGTCAGAGCGTCAGCTGTCCTGCAATGCACGTCACCACAGACCCGCCAACCCAGATTTCATCGCCAAGTCGGCTGATCCGAATCCGCCCTGCCCGGCCCATGCTCAAGCCCTGACTGACCGTATAAGCGTCTGGCGCCATGCCCTCGCCCAGTAACCATTGGGCAATCCCGGCATTCAAGCTGCCGGTGGCCGGGTCCTCCGGCATCCCATCACCGCAAATAAACGCACGGACCTCGAACTGGGCCTCATCGCCGTCACGCTCAGGATTCCACGGCGCTATGACGCCTACCGCCAACCCTTGCATCTGTGAATGGTCCGGTTGCAGAGTCAGCACCTGCTGCCGGTCCTTGAGCATCACCGCCAACCACCCAGCGCCGTTGTCCACCCATTGCGCGTGGACAATGGCGTCGCCGCTAAGCCCCAGCCCCCGCTGCACCCGCGCCATGACTTCGGCCTCGACGGGGCCCGACCTTAGCAATGGCGGGGCGAGAAACGCGAGTTCTGCGCCCTCGCGGCGTATCCGTACCAGCCCGACGCCGCACTCCTGAATGATGTCATTGCCTTTGGGCACCCCACCTGCTTCCAGCCAGGCATGGCAGGTGCCGAGTGTCGGATGACCGGCAAACGGCAATTCGCTCAGGGTCGTGAAGATCCGCACCCGATAATCGGCGCGCGGATCTTGCGGTTCAAGAATGAAGGTGGTTTCACTCAAATTGGTCCAGGAGGCAAATGCGGCCATGCACTGATCGCTCAGAGCGTCGGCGCCAAAAACCACCGCCAGCGGATTGCCTTTAAGCGCTCTCTGGCTGAAAACATCGACTTGCTTGAAATCGAATGAACGCATACACCGTCCTTATTGAGGAATGCTCAAGCCACGCACCACCGCCGGCCGCGCCACAAATCGCTCCAGCACACGGGTGACATTCGGGAAATTCTGAATACCAACCAAATCACCCGCCTCGTAGAAACCAATCAAATTACGCACCCACGGGAACGTGGCGATATCAGCGATGGTGTAGCGCTCGCCCATGATCCAGTCGCGGCCTTCCAGGCGCTTGTCGAGCACGTTGAGCAGGCGTTTGCTTTCATCCACGTAGCGATCACGCGGACGTTTGTCCTCGTAATCCCTGCCGGCGAATTTATTGAAGAAACCGAGCTGGCCAAACATCGGGCCAATGCCGCCCATCTGGAACATCAGCCACTGGATGGTTTCGTAGCGCAGGGCGCCTTCCTGGGCCAGGAGCTGACCGCTCTTGTCAGCCAGATAAATCAGGATCGCGCCGGACTCGAACAGCGGCAGCGGTTGGTCCTGCGGGCCGTGGGGATCGAGAATCGCCGGGATCTTGTTGTTCGGGTTCAGCGACAGGAACTCGGCGGACAACTGATCGTTGCTGTCGAAACCGACGCGGTGCGGCTCATACGGCAGGCCGATCTCTTCAAGCATGATCGAGACTTTGACGCCGTTGGGGGTAGGCAAGGAATAGAGCTGAATCCAGTCGGGGTACTGCGCCGGCCATTTCTGGGTGATCGGGAACGCGGACAGATCGGTCATGGGAAGCATCCAGTCACAAAAGAGACCCGATCATAATGCATCAATCGTCACATCCTGCGGCTAGCGTGCAAAAGCCAGGATCGAACCAAACCGGCCTCAGGGGACTCTGAGCTATGCCTTTATTGAAAGGGACGCCGTTCACGACATGGAAAACACCCGGTGCTGGGAGCCCGAGGTGCAGAGGTTTGTCAGCCTTAACCGAATATGCTGAAGAACCTTTTATTTCATGACGAACCTGCTGAGTTTCGCCAAGCGCTTCAAACAACGCGCTTATGTGGCCCTGCCCTCGCTGCTGGCAGTCAGTGCATTGATTCTGTCACTTGAGTCCAGTGAGAGCCGCGCACAACCGGTCGACGGTACCCAGACGCTGGTGTTTTTGCGCCACGCGGAAAAACCCGAGGGCGGTCTCGGTCAGCTCAACTGCCAGGGCCTCAATCGCGCCATCGATCTATCGACGCTGCTGCCGGAAAAGTTCGGCAAGGCCAATTATGTGTTCGCCGCCAATCCGACGCGCAATGTCGAGGAAGGTGAGCTGGACAACGCCTACAGCTACATTCGTCCGCTGATGACCATCAGCCCCGCTGCGATCAAACTCGGCCTGCCCGTGAACATCGAGTTTTCGGCCAATGACACCAGCGACCTGGCCCGCGAACTGCTCGAAGACAAGTATCACAACTCGACGATCTACACCGCCTGGTCCCATGGCTATCTGCCGGAGCTGATCAACAAGGTGGCCGGCAAAGCGCTGGGCGAGAAACAGACCATCACCGATGATTGGGCCTCCAGTGATTTCGATTCGCTGTACGTGCTGACACTGACCTGGCACAACGGCAAGGCCAGTTTGCAGAGCCACAGCTACAAGCAGGGGCTGGATCATGGCAAGCAAACCTGTCCCACCTGATGGCGATGTCGTCTGATCCGGCGCTTGCTCGCGAAGAGGCCATTCAAACCAACATCAATTTTTCTGACTCACCCGCTCACGCAGATACTCAAGAACCGCCGCCCGCTCCCCGGCAAACTCGATCCGCCCGCCCTTCTTCTCCCGCTGAAACACATACATCGGGTCGTAATACTCACGCAGCAGCCCCTCGATCCAGCCGCGATGCAGATCCACCGCGCCACTGCGGGCCTGCTCGGCCAGCGCCTCTTCCATCAACGTCAACATGCGTTGATGACGTTCGCCCCCCAAACGCTTCTGCACGTTGTTCAGGCTTTCCAGCAGCCGCTGCGAAAACAGCACGAATCCATCTTCGCCATGCACCGCCGAAAATTCAGCTGACAGGTCCACCACATAGTCACGCAGAATCCGCTCGACACGATCCTCAAAACTGTCTTCCAGCCAGACCATCGGGTACTGCTGCATGCCTTGATACAGCGGCAGCGGCAACGCACAACTGCCGACCACCCGGCTTTCGTCCTCCAGCACAAACTGCTCGATGCCAGTCTCACGCTTCTTGAGGATGTCGATTGACAGACGGTTTTCAAAATCGATATTCGACGGCTGCCCGGTGGCACGTTTACCAAAACTGGAGCCGCGATGGTTGGCGTATCCTTCCAGGTCCAGCCCATTGCGCAACTGCACCAGCACTTCGGTTTTACCCGTGCCGGTCATGCCGCCCAGCAAGACGAAATCACATTGCGCGATGGCTTGCTCAAGGGTGTTGATCAGAAAACCGCGCATCGCCTTGTAGCCACCACCGACGCGTGGATAGTCGATGCCGGCCTCGTCACGCAACCACTGCTGGGTGATCTGCGAACGCAAGCCTCCTCGAAAACAATAGAGATAACCATCAGGATGGGCCCGGGCGAAGTCGGCCCAGGCCTGAATGCGCTCGGCCTTCACCGCACCGGACACCAGTTGATGGCCCAGTTCGATGGCCGCTTGCTGACCCTGCTGTTTGTAGCAGGTGCCGATTCTCTGCCGCTCGATGTCGTTCATCAGCGGCAGATTGACCACACCGGGGAACGCGCCGTGGGCAAATTCAATCGGCGCGCGGGCGTCCATCAGCGGTCGGTCGTTGAGGAAAATGTCGCGGTAATCGGTGCAGTCGCGGAGCATCAAATCACCTCGACTGCGGTGGTCTGTCGCTCAACCAGTTCGCCGATTGGCGCAAGGTTCAGGCCCAGTTCGGCGGCGACGGCGAGGAACTCGTCATTGCCTTCAGGCGTTACGGCAATCAGCAGGCCCCCGCTGGTTTGCGGGTCGCACAGCACACGCTTGTGCAGTTCCTGCACGCGGCCGACCTTGCTCGAATAGCTGTCGAAGTTGCGCAACGTGCCGCCGGGCACACAACCCTGATCAAGGTAATACTCGACGCTGTCCAGGCGTGGCACACGGTCATAGGCGATGCGCGCCGTGAGCTGGCTGCCATCGGCCATTTCCACCAGATGCCCGAGCAGGCCGAACCCCGTGACGTCGGTCATCGCGGTGACACCGGCGAGTTTGCCGAAACGGCTGCCGGGTTTGTTCAAAGTGCACATCCAGTCGCGGGCCACACCGACATCGGCGGCGCGCAACTTGCCCTTCTTTTCAGCGGTGGTGAGGATGCCGATGCCCAGCGGTTTGGTCAGGTACAGCAGGCAGCCGGCCGTGGCGGTGTCATTGCGTTTCATGTGGCGCTTTTCGACAAGACCGGTGACCGCCAGACCGAAGATCGGCTCCGGCGCATCGATCGAATGCCCGCCCGCCAGCGTAATCCCCGCCTCGTCGCACACTGCACGGCCGCCACGAATCACTTCCCGCGCCACTTCCGGCGCCAGCACATTGACCGGCCAGCCGAGGATCGCAATCGCCATCAGCGGATCACCGCCCATCGCATAGATGTCGCTGATCGCGTTGGTGGCGGCAATGCGGCCGAAGTCGAACGGGTCATCGACAATCGGCATGAAAAAGTCAGTGGTCGACACCACACCGCGCTCGGCATCGATCTCATACACCGCCGCGTCATCACGCGAGGCGTTGCCGACCCACAGTTTCGGGTCGAGGTTCTGCGCGCCGCTGCCGGCCAGGATCACCTCCAGCACCTGCGGGGAAATCTTGCAGCCGCAACCGGCGCCATGGCTGTATTGGGTCAAACGAATCGGCTCGCTCATGGGGAAGTCTCTGGCAGGGAATGGGGCGGATTCTAGCAGAGCGTGGGATGACGGATTTGTGCGGTGAATCGCAGGAGCCCATCGCGAGCGAGCCCGCCCCTATATTTGGAATGCGTGCGCCTGCGCAAGCCAGTCTGCAGGCAGAGCGAGCGCGCTCCCACTGGGGATTTTCAACGTTCAAGAAAGAATTGGTACGGCTTATGCAAACGTTTGCGAGCCGTCAATCCCGGCATTTTCGTCACAAAACCTTACAGGCCCGCAGACCCGGGCCTTGATCCGTAAAAAAGGACTTTGAATGCACAGCGCATCCCTTCTTCGCGCCCCATTTTCGCGCACGTTTGCTGTTTCCTTGCTACTGGCCGGCGTTACCGGACTTCTCAGCCAAAGTGCTCTGGCACAATCGACGCCAGCCGAAGAGTCCGCCCAAGGCGAAACCCTCAGCCCCGAAGCCAGCCCGCCGAAAAAAGGGGCGTACCTGTCGGATTGGTATAACCAGGACCTGACCCTGATCGGCAGCAAGGACATCAGCTTCGGCCCTCAACCGGCCGACGATATCTACCTGGAATACGAGTATTTCGGACGCAAAGGCCCGTTCGAGCTGTACGGCTACATTGATGTGCCAAAGATTTTCAACATCGGCAACAGCCATGACAAAGGCGTGTGGGACCACGGTTCGCCGGTGTTCATGGAGCACGAACCGCGCATCTCCATCGACTACCTCGCCGGCCGCAGCCTGGCCATCGGCCCATTCAAGGAATGGTACGTAGCGTTCGACTGGATATACGACCACGGCAGCCGCAAAGAGAACCGCGCCAACACCCTCTACAGCGGCTTCGGCACCGACATCGACACCCATTCGCGGGTCAATCTGTCGGCCAACCTGTATGGGCGTTACCAGTGGGAAAACTACGGTGCGAGCAATGAGTATTCCTGGGACGGCTACCGCGCCCAACTCAAGTACATCATCCCCATCGACAGCTACAGCAACGGCGCCTCGCTGACCTATATCGGCTTTACCAACTTCGACTTCGGCTCCGACATGCACAAGGACAATCCGGCACGCACTGCCAACGCCACGGTGGCGACCAATGTCTTGTTGTACTCGTTCACACATTTGCGCTTCACGCTGGTGGGGCGTTATTTCCACAACGGCGGCAACTGGGAGGACGGCAGTGAGTTGAACTTCGGCGACGGTAATTTCCGCGCCCGTTCCAACGGCTGGGGTTACTACGCCGGCATCGGTTATCAGTTCTGAATCCAGGAGATGTTCATGCAAACAATGATGCGAGTTTCACTGGCCGCAGCCACCCTGCTCTCTTCCACGGCGTGGGCTGTCGAAGCGCCGATCCAGCCCAAGGTTGTCCTGATCACCATGTTCGCCCCCGAGGCACAGCACTGGATTGATCGCTTGGAGCTCAAGCAGCAAATCCGCGTGCCGGGCCTGTCCGCCGAATACCCGACCATCCGCTGCAACACGCAGCAGGTGTGCCTGTTGACCACCGGCATGGGCCAGACCAACGCTGCCGCGTCGACCCTGGCACTGGCCTTGTCGCCGAAATTCGACCTGCGCAAAAGCTATTTCCTGATCGCCGGCATTGCCGGGATCAGCCCCAAACACGGCACCCTCGGCACCGCCGCGTGGGCGCATTACCTGGTGGAGTTCGGCACGCAGTGGGAGCTGGATTCACGCGACGCACCGTCGAGCTGGCCGACCGGTTATCTGGGCATCAACACCCGGGGCCCGAACGAAAAACCGCCGCTGGACTACAAGACCGAAGTCTTCGAACTCAACCCGACATTGCAGGCCAAAGCCTTCGCGCTGAGCCACGACGTGGCACTGAGCGAGAGCAAGGAATCCGCCGCGTGGCGCCTGAAATACCCCACCGCCCCGGCCAATCAGCCGCCAGTCGTCACTCGCTGCGACACACTGGCAGGCAACACCTGGTTCTCCGGCACGCGCCTGAGCGAACGGGCCGAGGTCTGGACCAAACTGTTGACCGACAACAAAGGCGAATACTGCACGACGCAACAGGAAGACAACTCGACCTATGAAGCGCTGCTGCGTGCCAGCCGCGAAGGTCTGGTCGACGTGCAGCGCCTGGCCGTGGTGCGCGCCGGCTCCGACTTCGACCGCCCGGCCCCGGGCGGCAGTGAAGTGGACAATTTGCTCAAATACGCCGATCAGGGCGGTTTTGTCCCGGCACTCGAAAACCTCTACCGCGCCGGCAATCCGCTGGTGCAAGACATCCTCAAGCACTGGTCTGCCTGGGAAAACGGCGTCCCGCAATCCTGAACCCCACGCAATACAAACGGTGGGAGCGGGCTTGCTCGCGAAAGCGTCGTATCAGTCGATATTTCTATTGCCTGACACACCGTATTCGCGAGCAAGCCCGCCCACCGTTTTGCGTTGTGGTGTATCAGGGAATCAGGGAATCAGGGAATCAGGGAATCAGGATGACCTTGTCACCACGGCCCTGATTGACCTCGGTATACCGCGCCAGGCCTTCGGCCAGCGGCGCTTCCACCAGCCCTTGGGGCAACGGCAGCAAGTCTTCATCGAAGAGGCGCCCGAATTGTTCCAACATGGCCGCGCACGCTTCAACGCCGTACAGCAGCGAGTTGATGCCGACCACCGAACCGCCCTTGCGATACAGCGCCAATGCTGGCAACTGCACATGGCCGTCGGTCGGCGCGGCGATGATGGCGATGCGGCCGAACGGCGCGAGTGCCGCAACGGAGGCCGGCAACCAGAAACCCGTGGTGTCAAAGATCACATCGGCACCGCCGGCATACACCGCGTTGACCTGCGAGCCGAGGTCTTCAGGTTTATCCAATTGCAGCGTCTGGTAGCCCTGCGCTTGCAAGTCCTTGACCTGCTCCGGCCGCCGCGCCGCTGCCAACAACTGCGCGCCGCGAACGTTGGCCAACGCCAACGCTGCCGTGGCCACCGCACCGCCGCCGATCACCAGCAAACGGGTTTCGGCGGTAACCAGACTGCGCTCCAGCGCATCCCACGCCGTGGTGTACGGCACGCCGAGGCTGGCAGCCTGGGCGAAACTCAGGTGCGACGGTTTATGCGCAACGCCCTTGATCGGGAGTTTGACGAATTGCGCATGGGAGCCATCGGCGAAAAACCCCAGCTCACGCCCGGTGCCCCAGACTTCCTGACCGATCAACGCCTGCGGGCCTTGGACCACAACCCCGGCAAAATCCCGCCCGGGAATGCGTGGCAGCGTGGTGTAGGGAAAACGCCCGAGGACGTTTTTCACGTCGCTGGGGTTCAGGCCGGCGGCCTTGATCTCGACCAATACTTCATCATCGCCGGGCACCGGGGTCGGCACTTCAACGTAGCGCAGGGAAGACAAGTCGCCGGTTTGATCGAATTGCAGTGCTTTCATGGACACATCCAGCGAATAAGAAAGAGGGATTTCAGGACAACCAACCGGCCACCAGTTGCCGGCCCATCGGCCACAACTGCTCACCCGCGAGCATGCCCAGCAAGCCAACCAGCGCAATGGCCGGTGGGGCTGGAGAACGGAAATCCATCGCACCGTAGAGCAGGCCGACACCAAGGCCGATGCCCAGCGAAATCAGGTAGTTCATGGAGAAAACTCCGCCGCGTAAAGGGAATGGGCAGAGTCTAGGGAAAGGACTTGATCGCTACCGGCCAAGGACTTCTGATTATCGGCCAAATGCCTGAAGTACGCCGACAGTCCCTGTGGCGGGCTTGCCCGCTCCCACAGGATCTGCGTTCAGTCTGCCGTGAATTGTGAAGGGGGAACACCCAGCTCCCGGCGGAACATGTCGCTGAAACTGCTCGGCGAATAGCCCAGCTCACGGGCGATGGCGCTCACGGCAACGCCTTGGATCAACTGCGCCACCGCCGTCGCCAGTTGCACTTGCCGCCGCCATTCGGCGAAGCCCATGCCCAGGCTGTCCTTGAACAACCGCGCCAATGTCCGCACGCTGGCCCCGGCGTGTTCCGCGTGCTGTTCGAAAGAAATCTCCAGCGACGGTGCGGCCATCACCGCCTGACACACATTCATCAAGCGCCGGTCGGAATCGTCCGGCAAGGGGATCTTCAACGGCGAACGCCTGGCGCGTTTGAGCTCCAGCAAGGCCAGACCGACCATCGCCTCGTAGTAGGCCGGCTCACCACTGTCGCCTTGCTCCACCAGCCCGACGATCAACTCACGCAGCAACCCGCCGACCTCGATCACCTGCACCGTCTCATCCAGTGTCGCCGCGAGCGCCGGACGCCAGTAGATATTGCGCATCTGCAAATCCGACACCACGCGAATCCCGTGCGGTACCCCGGGCGGCAACCACACCGCCCGCTGCGGCGGCACCACCAGCGCCTCGTGCGGGGTTTCAACCCACATCACCCCGCTCATCGCATACAACAGCTGCCCCCAGACATGCTCATGCGGCTCGATATACAAACCACGCGGATACGTGCGCGCCAGCGGCTGCACGGGTACATCGGTGTCACTGAGATCGGGGGGCGCGGCGAGGGCCATGGCGAGCATTCATTGGGGTTGGCGAAGGCGTCATGGTAACCAGTGCGCCACCGCGTCGCCATGGATAGATACCGTCCGACAATCCGAGTGAATTTTCCGCTCGCGCCGCGATCCTTCTATTACCACAGGGAGGATTACGGGCTTTATGAACAACGCAAAACTGTTTGTCATCGATTACACCCTTCACGGCACGCCCAAGTCGTTCATTATCCGCTCGGACAAAATGGACAACGCCGAGGCGTGGCACTGGGCGAGCTGCGACGCGGGAGTGGGTCGAATTCCGCGCTTCGGTCGCGAAAAGGTGCAGAAGACCAGCAAACCTATGGCGGAAAAATTCGGCGTGGAAAACGTCATGTGGCGACCGGCGAGCTAGGCTTTGCCTGGCGATTGGAAAAAATCGGGGGGGAATGCACCATGAGCACCATCAGCAGTCCGGCGCATCTGGATTACGGCCTGGACACACTGTTCGGTCGTATCACCAAAAGTGTCGATTGTCAGGTAGGGCTGGAAGCTGTCGAAGACGACCCGTTCAGCTTCGCCCTGCGCGTGTCAGCGCCGCTCCCCGACAGCCTTGACCAAGCGAAAACCGTGGTGGTCAGGGTTGAAGGCCGACGATTGCAAGGCACAGTGCGGCATACCGAACGGCAGGATGACGACAGCCTGAAACTGCAAGTGGAGCCTGATTAGGCTCCACTTTTTGTGAGCGGTCGTTAGCCGTGTGCGCATTTACAGCCCTTGCTTGAACACGCCTCACCATGTTCGTGGTGCTTGGCACAGCCTTCGCAGCAGTAGTGCTTGCCGTGGCAAGCAATCGGATGTTCACCGAGCTTGCAGTTGCATTTAGGACAGTCACAGGTGCTTTCAGAAGTAACAGGCATGGGACAGACTCCTTCAGTGGTGGTTGTCTGAGGCTTGAAGGGCAGGCCATAGCAATCAGTGTAGGAGCTGTCGAGGGCTGCGATCTTTTGATTTGGTTTTTCCGCGGATTTGAGCTTGAGGTTTGTGAGCATATCCGTTGCCGCGGCAACGCCTGCTCAGGGTTGCCCAAAGCAACGGATATTCACCCATCCCGTCATGCCACAGCAAACACCTCGACCAAACGCTCAGCAATATGCTGCTGCGCCTCTTGAGCCTCATCGATAATCGCGCCCATGCGCATGAAGTCGTGGGTCATGCCCTCATAAACCTTCAATTGCACCTCAACCCCCGCCGCCTGCAAATGACGCGCATACGCCACGCCCTCGTCGTGCAACGGATCACACTCGGCCAGCACCAACAGCACCGGCGCGACATTGGCGTTGACCTGCGCCAGCAACGGCGAAAACCGAGGATCGAGACGATCGCTGACATCACGCTGATAGTGCTCGTAGAACCAATGCAGCGAATCTTTCTCCAGCAAATGCCCTTCGCCAAAACGCTCGATCGACGGCGTGCTGCGACTGGCATCCGTGACCGGATAAATCAGCACCTGCAAGCGCGGCTGCACGGCGGCGCCCGCCAGTTGCGCGGCGAGTACCGTGGCCAGGCTGCCGCCGACACTGTCACCGGCTATCGCCAGGCGCGAGGCGTCGATGCCCATATCCTCGGCACTGACCACCAGCCAATCCCAGGCATCCCGGGCATCATCGGCCGCCGTTGGAAAGCGAAACTGCGGCGCCAACCGATAAGCCACCGACAGCACCACACAATCGGCCATCGACGCCAATGCCCGGCAAAGCGAATCATGGGAATCGAGGCTGCCGACCACATAACCCCCGCCGTGGAAATACAACAGCGCCGGACGTCCGGCACCTGCATACAAGGGCTGATTGCTGTAGATCCGTGCGTTCAGGCGCGTACCATCGCGCACGGGTAATTGCAGTTCATCCACCACTTGCAAGTCTTCGCCGCCGGCATCCATCAACAGTGACGACCGATCAAATTGCTCGCGGGCTTCTGCCGGGCTCAGCTCATGCATGCCAACACGTTTGCCACTGGCACGGCCGTTACCGACCAGTTGCAGGAATGCGGCGATATCAGGGTTCAAAGGCATTTAATTCTCCAAAAGCATTCGCACGCGATGAGCGCCCGAATGCTTTCTTTCCGGTTTCAGAGCAAATTTCAGGACATGGCTACTGGTTCAACGATCTCGCCGAGCATTTCTTCAGCCTCGGACAGGAAAGTTTCATCGCGCGGGATCTGGAAGTGCCCGCAATCGAGCCATTCGCCGCCCATGCCCGGCTGTCCGAGTTGCGCCGCCAGTTCCACGGCCTCCTCTTCGCGCCCCAGTGTCCACCAGCAGATGGGGTTGAGCGCCAACGGTGCACAGCGATCCAGTTGCAACGACAGTTGCTTGAGTCGACGCGCCACGCTGAACACATGGGCCAGTTCATCGGCGCCCAGTGCCACGTAGGTCGAAGCCCCACGGTCGGCACTCATGGCCCCGGCGAACAAAGCGCGCAGGTTCTGCGGCGTTTCTTCACCATCGATGCTCAAGCCCGGCGCAGCGCCCGGCAGGGTCACCCGCAGGAAGTCACGCAGATCAGCCTGCCAATCATCCACCGTGCCTTCGTTGACCTTGGCCGACGGTACGAAGCTGTCCACCAGACCAACGAACTTGACTGTCTGGCCGACCTGTTCGAGTTGCGCGGCCATCAACATCGCCAACGTCCCACCCAGCGACCAGCCCAACAGGTAATACGGCCCGTCTGGCTGTTTCTCACGGATCTGCGCCACATAATCGCTGGCCATGTCCTGCAACGACACATCGTTGAACGCCGGATCCAGCAGCATGCGCGACTGAATCGCCAACACCTGCCGGCGCCCGCTCAAGCGGCGCGCCAATGGTTCGTAGTCGAACACCGTACCGAAGCCGGCGTGAATGCAGAACAACGGCGCAACGCCCTTGACCTCAGCGTTCATCGCCAGCAACCCGGAGGCTTTTTCAGCGGATCCCTGCACACTGGCAACCAGTTCGGCGATGCTCGGTTTCTGCATCAGGTCGCGCAGTTTCAGGCTCAGCCCTTGAGCTTTCAGCACGCGACTGCGCGCCACCACTTGCAGGCTGAGAATCGAATCACCGCCCAGTTCGAAGAAGTTATCGGTGAGGCCGACGCGTTCGATTTTCAGCACCTCTTGCCAGATCTTCGCCATGGCCCGCTCAAGCTCGGTGCGCGGCGCCACGTAATCCTGACGTTGTTCGGCGTCGGGGCTGGGCAGGGCTTTGCGGTCGAGTTTGCCATTTGGGGTCAGCGGCATGCGCTCTAGCAACATCAGGTGCGCAGGCACCATGTAGTCCGGCAGGCTGGCCTTGAGCTGCTCGCGCAAGCGTTCGCACAAGCCGTCCGTTGCCGTTTCGGCTGTGGCCAGTACAAAACCGAGCAACTGCTTGCCGCTGACACCCTCGCGGGCCACCACGGCGGCGTCACGCACCCCCGGTTGTTGCTTGAGGCGCGCTTCGACTTCGCCCAACTCGATGCGGAAACCACGGATCTTCACTTGATGGTCGATCCGACCCAGATAGTCGACAGTGCCGTCCTCACGCTGGCGAACCAGGTCGCCGGTACGGTACAGGCGACTGCCATCAGCGCTGAACGGGTTGGCCACGAAACGCTCCGCAGTGCCGCCGGCACGTCCCAGATACCCACGGGCCAACGCGCCGCCCAGGTACAGCTCACCGGCAAGGCCCACCGGCAGCGGATTGAGGTCGGCGTCGAGCACATGACCGCAGCGCTCACCGACCACATTGCCGATTGGCGCATAGGCCGCACCGCACTGATCGTCAGCGCCGGCCTTCCAGATCAGGGGCGTAACCACGGTTTCGGTCGGGCCATAGCCATTGATGATGTATTGCGGTTTCAGTGCCCGTTTCGCCAGCTCGAAACTCGCCACCGGCACCGCATCACCACCGAAGCAATAGATGCGCACCGCCGGCGGGTTGCCGTGCTGTTGAGCGTGCTCGGCCAGTTGCTGCAAGTACACCGGCGGGAACGCGGCCACGGTCACGCCATGCTCATGCAGGGCGTTGTAGGTTTGCTCGGCGGTCCACAGGCTGTCATCACGGATCAGCAGGCGCGCACCGTGGGTCAGTGTCGTCAACCAGCGCTCATGGGCACCGTCGAAGGCGAACGACATGAAGTGCAGTTCGCAATCGGCTTCGCTCATCTCATAACGCTGACCGATGGCCTGGCAGTGCATCGCCAATGGCCCGTGAGCGACACCGACGCCTTTCGGCTGGCCGGTAGAGCCGGAGGTATAAATCACGTAGGCCAGATTGTCCGCTTGCACCGCGACCTGCGGCGCCACCTCTGGCTGAGCGCTCAGGTCCAGGTGATCGAGTTCCAGCACATGCAGATTGTCCCCGGTCGGCATCACCTGACGCAGACTCGAATCGCTGAGCAACAAGGCGATGCCCGAATCGCGCATCAGATAACTCAGGCGTTCGCGTGGATACGTCGCGTCCAGCGGTACATAAGCGCCTCCGGCCTTGAGCACCGCCAACAGCGCGACAATCATGTTTTCGCTGCGCGGCAGGGCCACACCGACGCGGACTTCCGGGCCGACACCTTCGGCGATCAGTGCATGGGCCAGACGATTGGCCCGGGCGTCTATCTGCCCGTAGCTGAACGCTTCGTCGTTGAAGATCAGCGCCGTTTGTTCGCGGTGCCGGGCAGCCCATTGGCCAATACGCTGATGCACCCATGGCAAGTGCGTTGGCATCCGAACGACTGGCGCCAACAAACGCTGGCCGGTCGGCAGACCGATGCGGCCCAGCGGCTGCGCGGCGTCTTGCGCCAACGCGGCGAGCAGACCTTCCATGTTGCTGCGGATGCCTTCCACAGTCACCCGGTCGAAATGCTCACGCAGGAACATGTACTCAATCACCAGACCTTCTTCGAGCGTGACCATCAGGTCCATCGGGAAGTTGGTCAGGCCGGCGTTGCTGATTTCGCCGAATTTCAGCGAGTCATCGCGCCATTCGCGCAGCGCCTGATCGATCGGGTGGTTCTCGAAAACGATGATGCTGTCGAACAGCGATTGCCCGGCACGTCCGGCCCAGCGCTGCACATCGGTGAGCGGGGTGTACTCGCGCTCACGCATTTCCAGGTTGAAGGCCTGCAAATCACGCAGCCACTCGCCGACCGACTGCTCGGCCGGCACATCCTTGATCACCGGCAAGGTATTGATGAACAGGCCGAGGATCGATTCCGACGCCGGCAGGCTCGCCGGGCGCCCCGCCACTGTCGCGCCGAACGCCACACAACGCTGACCGCTGTAGCGGCTGAGCAGCATCAGCCAGGCGCCCTGCACCAAGGTATTGAGGGTCACTTGCTGAGCTTGCGCAAAGGCCTTGAGCTGTTCGGTGCGCGGCTCGCCCAAGCGGCTATACAGTGCCTCGTGACCACGACCGCTGCCAGTACGCGCCACGGTGTCGGCAAGGTAAGTCGGCTCCTCGAGCTGGCTCAGGTGCTGACGCCAGAACCCTTCGCTGGCATTGCCGTCCTGTTGTTGCAGCCAGTTGATGTAACGACGATACGGCACCGCGTCGGCCAGCGGCTTGCCGGAATACTGGCTCAGCACTTCGCCGATCAACTGCGAACTGCTCCAGCCGTCGATCAGGATGTGATGATAGGTCCAGATCAGTTGATAGCTGTCCTCGCCCACTTGCACCAGCGTCAGACGTTGCAGCGGTGGCTGATCGAGGTCGAAGCCCTGGGCCCGCTCGCCGTCCGCCAAGGCCTGCAAGGCTTGGGCCGAATGATCCTGCTCGCGCCAGTCGAGCAGGCGGATCGGCAACGGCGGATCGGCGAGGACGAATTGCAGCGGTTCGGCCATGTCCTGCCAGAGGAAACCGGTGCGCAGGATGTCGTGACGACGGCTGACGGTTTCCCAGGCGTCTTTCAAGCGCGAAGGCTCAAGGCCTTGCACCGGAATGCACAACTGGTTGATGTAGAGGTCCGACTCCGGCGAGTTCAGGCCGAGGAACAGCATGCCCTGCTGCATCGGCGACAAGCGATAAAGCCCCGCCAACTGATCCTGCGGCAGCGGCAACTGCGCGATTTGCGCGTCGGTCAGACCGTGCAGAGGCATGTCGACCAGCGCTGCCACCGGTACGTGCGAGGTGTTGGCGACGCGTGGCGCCAGTTGCTCGATGGTCGGGTGCTGAAACAGGTCTTTCGGGCTCAGTTCCAGGCCTTGCTGACGGGCGCGGCTGACCACTTGAATCGAGATGATCGAGTCGCCGCCCAAGGCGAAGAAGCTGTCGGTGGTGCTGACCTGCGCCAGACCCAGCACGTCTTTCCAGATGTCCACCAGCGTCTGCTCGGTAGCATTGGCCGGTTCGACATGTTGTTGCGCGGCCGTGAGCACCAGCGCCGGCAAGCACTTGCGATCGATCTTGCCGTTGGGGGTCAGCGGTAGCTGCGCCAGCCACAGACGGTGAGTCGGCACCATGTATTCCGGCAGGGTCGCGCCCAGCCAGGTGCTGATGTCGTCGTGCAGTTCACGTTGCAGCTCAGTGCTGGCATCCAGCGTTGTCGGATCGGTCGGCACCAGGTAGGCGATCAATTGTTGGCTGCCCAGTACTTCACTGGCCACGACCACCCCTTCGCGCACGGCGGCGTGGGCCATCAGACGCGCTTCGATTTCGCCGAGTTCGATCCGCAGGCCGCGAATCTTCACCTGATGGTCGATCCGGCCCATGTACTCCAGTTCGCCCGCTTCACGCTCGCGGATCAGGTCGCCGGTGCGGTACATCCGCTCGCCATTGTCGGCGAGCGGGTTGGGTACGAAGCGTTCAGCGGTCATCGCCGCGCGGCCCAGATAGCCGCGCGTGATGCCGGCCCCCGACAGGTACAGCTCAGCCGAAACGCCCTGTGGCACCGCGTGCAAATCGGCGTCGAGCACGTGACTGGCGCTGTGGTCGAGGGCACGGCCGATACGCGCCTGACCACCGGCACTGCGCCGAGTCCAGGTCGAATAGGTGGTGTCTTCCGACGGGCCGTAGAGGTCGTAGACATGCTCGACCGTCGACTGTTGATACAACGCGTCAACCAGCCCTTGCTTGAGCGGTTCACCGGCCAGATTGATGATCCGCACGCTTGGCGGAATCTGCCCGGCGCGTTGCAGCGCAGCAATCGCCGACGGCACGGTGTTGATCAAACGAACCTGATCGCGAGCCGGCAAGTGCGGCAGCTCCAGGGCATTGCGCGCGATGATCAGCGAACCGCCGTTGGCCAGTGTGACGAACAGCTCCCACACCGACAGGTCGAAGCACACCGAGGTCGAGGCCAGTACGCCTTGAATATCGTCGCGGCTGTAGACCTTGGCCGACCAGTCGATCAACGCCATGACGTTGCGATGGGCAATCGCCACGCCTTTGGGTTTGCCGGTCGAGCCGGAGGTGTAGATCACGTAGGCAAGGTTGTCTGGAACGACCGATGTTTGAGGCGCGACATCTGAATAGCTATTCAGCGACACCTGATCCAGCAGCAACACTTGCGTTTCGCCAGGCACCGTCAGGGTCGCGGCGACCGCTTGTTCGGTCAGCAACACCCGCGCACGGCTGTCCTCGATCATGTACGCGACACGATCCGCCGGGTAATCCGGGTCCAGCGGCACATAGGCGCCACCGGCCTTCAGCACCGCCAGCAAGGCAATGAGCAACTGCTCGGAACGCGGCATCGCCACGCCCACGCGCACTTCCGGGCCAACACCGAGCTCGATCAGTCTGTGCGCCAAGCGGTTGGCTTGAGCGTCGAGTTCGGCGTACGTCAGTTGCGTGCTGCCAAAGGTCACCGCCAGCGCATCCGGCGTCGCTACGACTTGACGAGCGATGCCCTGATGAATGCACAGCTCGGTGACGAAATCGGCAGCGACGCTCGGGACGCTTTCGATCAGGTTCAACTCACTGAGCGACCGCTCGCCCGACTCGCTCATCTGCCCGAGCAGGCGCTGCAAGTACTCGCCCAACTGCGTCACGCTGTGCGCCGCGAAACGCTCGCACTGGTAGCTGAAGTGCATCGACAACTCGTCGCTTAAATGCACCAGCAGCGTCAGCGGGTAGTTGGTCTGTTCGTGATTGTTGATCTCGCCAAAGCGCAACTCCTGCGGCGCGCCCTGCTCCAGCGCCTCGGACACCGGGTAGTTCTCGAACACCAGAATGTTGTCAAACAATGCTTCACCGTTGCGCGCGGCCCAACGTTGAATGTCGAACAACGGCGTGTGTTCATGCTCGCGCAGGGCAAGGTTCTGCGCCTGTACGCTCTGCAACCACTCACCCACGCTCGATTGCGCGTGGGGGCTGGCGATCACCGGCAAGGTGTTGATGAACAGGCCGATCTGCTGCTCGACACCTTTGAGTTCAGTCGGACGCCCCGCCACCGTGGCACCGAACGCCACGCTTTGTTGGCCGGTCAAGCGCTGCAACAGCAGCAGCCAGGCCGCCTGAATCAGCGTGTTGAGCGTGACCTTTTGCTGGCGAGCGAAATCGCCCAGTCGTAGGGTCTGCCGGGCATCGACAACACAGAAGTGCTCGCCATGACCGTCCCGTGGAGCGTCGCCACGCTGCGCCTGAAGTGCTTGCGCCAACAGTGTTGGCGCTTCCAGGTCAGCCAGTTGCGCGGTCCAGTAATGTTCGCTGGCCTGCACGTCCTGACGCTGTAACCACTCGATGTAATCGCGATAACGCCCGGCAAGCGCTGGCTGAGCAATGCCGCTGTAGCGTTGCAGCACTTCGCCGAGTAACTGCGAGTTGCTCCAGCCATCCATCAGGATGTGATGGTTGGTGTAGATCAAATGGCAGCGCTGGTCATCCAGACGCACCACGACCATGCGCAGCAGCGGCCCTTGGCTCAGGTCGAAACCTTGCGCCTGCTCGGCAGCAGCCAGTGCATTCAATTCGCCCTGGCCATCGCCATGCTCGCGCCAGTCGAGCACGCTGAACGGCATGTCCAGTTGCTTGTGTACCACTTGCACCGGTCGCGCCAGCTCACCCTGCCAGACAAAACAGGTGCGCAGGATATCGTGGTTGTCCACCGCCGCTTGCCAGGCCTGCTGGAAGCGTTGCGGATCAAGGCCTTCGACGTCGAGGCGAACCTGATTGATGTAATTACCAGCGGCCTGTTCGTAAAGGCTGTGAAACAACATGCCCTGCTGCATTGCCGACAGCGGATAGACATCGGCAATCTGTTGCGCCGGCAATGGCAAGCCGTCGAGTTGCGTCTGGGTCAGGCCGGCCAACGGGAAGTCCGACGGGGTCAGACCTTCGACGCCCGGGGTCAGGCAATGGCCGATCAACGCGGCCAGTTCTTCGGCGTAATCGGCGGCCAGTGCTTCGATCACCGCACTGTCGAAGCGTTCGCTGCTGAAGGTCCAGCCCACGCGCAACTCGCCGCCATACACCTGACCATTGAGGGTCAGCCAGTTGCCCAGCGGCGCGTCCGGGCTTTGATCGAGGCCGGCGTTGTCCGGCGATGGCACGAACAATGCGCTGTCATCGCCCTCGAAACTGCCGTCGAACTGGCCAAGGTAGTTGAAGGTGATACGCGGGCTCGGCAAGGCACGCAGGCTCTGCTGCGCCTGAGCGTCACCGACGTGGCGCAGCACACCGAAACCAATGCCCCTGTCGGGGATCGAGCGCAGTTGTTCCTTGATCTGTTTGATTGACTCACCCGCTGTCGCGGCCGGGGTCAGGCACACCGGGAACAGGCTGGTGAACCAGCCGACGGTGCGGGTCAGATCGACGTCGTCAAACAGCGCTTCGCGACCATGGCCTTCGAGCTGAATCAGCGTCGACGCCTGTCCGCTCCAACGGCCGATGACCCGCGCCAGTGCCGTCAGCAACAGGTCATTGACCTGAGTGCGATACGCCGCCGGCGCTTCTTGCAGCAATTGCCGGGTCAGCTCGGCGCCGAGTCGGGTCTGCACAGTCTGCGCCAGTCGATTGTGCTGACCGGCGTCCACGCGTTTGCACGGCAGGTCGGTGCTGACATCGCTCAGACAGGCCCGCCAGTAAGCCAGCTCTGCCTGCAACACCGGGCCGTTGGCGTAGCGCTGCAAGTGCTCGCTCCAGTCCTTGAAGGCGCTGGTCTTCGATGGCAGGCTCAGCGGCTGATCATCGAGCAATTGCTGATAAGCGTTTTGCAGGTCTTCAAGCACAATCCGCCACGACACACCGTCCACCGCCAAGTGATGAATCACCAACTGCAAACGCTGAGTGCCGTCGGCCAGATTTGCCAACACAGCGCGCAGTAACGGCCCGTTTTGCAGGTCGAGACTGCGCTGGGCGCGGTTGCCCAAGGCTTCCAGCGCAGCAGCATCGGCGACGTCCTCCTGCCAGAGCAGGTTCTGCGATGAGTCTTCCACCGCTCGGTGTTCGGCCTGCCACACGCCATCCTGCTGCGAAAAACTCAGGCGCAGGGCATCGTGATGGGCCACCAGCGCGCGCAGCACTTGCTCGACCTTGGCGGCGTCCAGCGCCTGACGCGGTTGGAGCAGCACCGACTGATTCCAGTGGTGACGTTCAGGGATCTCGTCTTCGAAAAACTGCTGCTGGATCGGCAGCAGTACCGCCGCGCCGGTCACCGCCTGTTGATCAATCGTCGACGAGTCATCGCCCAACTGTGCGACCAGCGCCAGACGCTGCACGGTCTGGTGCTGGAACAGGTCTTTGGGATTGAGACGAATACCGGCCTGACGGGCACGGCTGACCACCTGAATCGAGATGATCGAGTCGCCGCCCAGTTCAAAGAAGTTGTCGTTGAGACCCACTCGCGGCAGCTTCAGCACGTCTTGCCAGATCGCCGCCAGGCGCTGCTCCAGTTCGCTTTGGGGCGCCTGATAAGCCTGCTGCGCCTGACTCGCGTCCGGGGCCGGCAAGGCGCTGCGATTGAGTTTGCCGTTGGCGGTCAATGGCAGTTGCGCCAGCAGCAACAGGTGCGCCGGGATCATGTGATCCGGCAGGTTTGCCTTGAGCCCGGCACGCACACGGTCGCGCCACAGGCCTTGCTCGGCCGGGCTGGCATCAAGTAGCGCGACATCGTCCGGCACCAGCCAGGCGACCAGTTGCTGACCACTGAGGCCCGGCTGCGCGAGCACCACGGCTTGGCGCACGACGGCTTGTTCGAGCAACTGCGCTTCGATTTCACCCAGCTCGATACGGAACCCGCGAATCTTCACCTGATGGTCGATTCGACCGACGTATTCGACGACGCCGTCAGCGCGGTAACGCGCCAGGTCACCAGTGCGGTACAGACGCCCGCCGTCAGCGGCAAACGGATCGGGAATAAAACGCAGGCTGGTCAGATCGGCACGGTTCAGATAACCCCGCGCCAGGCCGGCGCGCCCGATGTACAGCTCGCCGATACAGCCTTTGGCGACCGGGTTCAGGTCTCCGTCGAGCAAATACCACGACAAATCCGGAATCGGCTCGCCGATCGGGCTGCCGACATCGCCTTGCAGATCGGCCATCGACAATGGGCGGTAAGTCACATGCACGGTGGTTTCGGTGATGCCGTACATGTTGATCATTTGCGGCGCCTGATCGCCGAAGCGTTCGAACCACGGGCGCAGGCTCTTGACCTCCAGCGCCTCGCCGCCAAACACCACGTAACGCAGCGACGGCTGAAGCGCGGCGTGTTGCGGGGCGCACGCCACTTGCATCAATTGCTTGAACGCCGAGGGCGTCTGGTTCAGTACGGTGATGCCTTCGCGGCAGAGCAAAGCGTAGAAATCTTCCGGCGCACGGCTGACCTCGTAAGGCACCACCACCAGTTTGCCACCGTACAGCAGCGCACCGAAAATCTCCCACACCGAGAAATCGAAGGCGCAGGAATGGAACAGGCTCCAGACATCGGTCGGACCAAAACCGAACCACGCATCGGTGGCTTCGAACAGGCGCAGCACGTTGCGATGCGCCAGCAAGGTGCCCTTCGGCTGGCCGGTCGAACCGGAGGTGTAGATCACGTACGCCAGGTTGTCCGGGCTCATGCTGACCTGCGGGTTGCTGTCGCTGTAGCCTTGGAGAGCGTCGCGGTCCTGATCGAGCATCAAACTGCGGACCGAGTCCGGCACCGGCAGACGATCAAGCAGATGGCTTTGGGTCAGCAGCAGGCCGATGCCGCTGTCGCCGATCATGTAACTCAGGCGTTCTTGCGGGTAGCTGGGGTCCAGCGGCACGTAAGCGCCCCCGGCCTTGAGGATCGCCAACAGCCCGACCAGCATGTCGAGGCTGCGCTCAACCGCCAGACCGACACGCACGTCCGGGCCGACACCGTTGGCGATCAATTGGCGGGCCATCTGATTGGCGTGGCTGTTGAGCTTCTCGTAGGTCAGCGTCTGTTCGCCGCAGGTCACGGCAATCGCTTGCGGGGCGCGCGCAGCCTGGACTTCGATCAATTGATGCAGGCACCGCTCGCTGGGGAAATCGGCCACGGCCGGGTTCCATTGCAGCACGGTCGCCGCGCGTTCGGCTGCGTCGTGCAGCGGCAGTTCGGCAATGCGCTGACCGCTGTCGGCGACGATGCCTTGCAGCAGATTCGTCCAGTGTTGCGCCAGACGCACGATGGTCGCGGCGTCGAACAAATCGGTGGCGTACGTCAGCTCGGCCCAGACGTTATCGGTGGATTCGAAGGTGTTCAGGGTCAGGTCGAACTGTGCAGTGTTCGACGCCCAGTTCAGGCCTTCGATCTCGATGTTCGGCAAGCGCGTGGCGCCCTGTGCCTGACGGGCCTGGCTCTGGTGATTGTGCAGCACCTGGAACAACGGACTGTGGCTGAGGCTGCGCTCCGGTTGCAGCGCATCGACCAGTTGCTCGAACGGCAGATCCTGATGAGCCTGGGCGCCGAGCACGGTGCTTTTCACTTGCTGCAGCAGGCTGCGGAACGTCTGCTGGCTGTCGAATTCGGCTTTCAGCACCTGGGTGTTGACGAAGAAGCCGATCAGCCCTTCCGTCTCGACCCGGTTGCGGTTCGCCACCGGCACACCGACGCGGATGTCGGCCTGACCGCTGTAGCGATGCAGCAAGGTCTGGAACGAGGCCAGCAACAGTGTGAACAGCGTGACGTTTTCACGCTGGGCAACCTGCTTGAGCGCAGACGCCAGTTCCAGGCTCAGCGGAATATCACGACGGGCGCCGCGATAGCTTTGCTCAGGCGGACGTGGGCGGTCGGTCGGCAGCTCCAGCAGCGGCTGATCGCCATCGCCCAGTTGCGCCGTCCAGTAGTTCAACTGACGCTCGCGTTCACCGGCGTCCATCCACTGCTTTTGCCACACCGCGTAGTCGGCGTATTGCACCGCCAACGCTGGCAATTGCACCGCCTGCCCCTGGCTATAAGCGGCGTACAACGCCACCAGTTCATCGACCATGACCGTCATCGACCAGCCATCGGAAACGATGTGGTGCAAGGTGATGACCAGTGCGTGGTCGTCATCTGCAAGACGCAGCAATTTGACTCGCAGCAGCGGGCCTTGCTGAAGATTGAACAGGTGCAGGGTTTCTTCGGCGACCAGCGCTTGCAGCGCGGCCTCGTCCAGATCGGCGGCAACGTCCTGAACGTGCAGATCCAGCGTGCCGTGGGCCTGAATCACTTGCAGGGTCTGGCCCTGCTCTTCGACGAAGCAGGTGCGCAGGGCTTCGTGGCGGGCGATCAGAGAATCGAAGCTGCGCTGCAACGCCACCAGATCCAGTTCACCGCGCAGACGCAGCGCGGCCGGGACGTGATAAGCGGTGCTGGTCGGCTCCAGTTGCCAGAGGAACCACTGGCGCTCCTGAGCATACGAAAGCGCCAACGGTTGCAGACGCGGCAGCGCGACAATCGGCGGTTCCCAAGTCGCCTGATCAATACCGAGCGCGGCGACAAAATCTTGCAGCGTGCTGTGTTCGAACAGCGTTCGCAGCGGCACCTGAACGTTCAGTACCTGACGCACCCGCGAGATCACTTGAGTTACCAACAAGGAGTGGCCGCCCAGTTCGAAGAAATTATCGCCAAGGCCCACGCGATCCAGCTTCAGCACCGCTTGCCAGATCTCGGCGACGGTGTGCTGGGTGGCGGTTTGCGGTGCGCTGTAGGTCGATTGCAACTGGCTGGCGTCGGGCGCCGGCAAGGCTTTGCGATCCACTTTGCCGTTGGGGGTCAGCGGCAGTTGCGCCAGGAACAACAGGTGCGCCGGTACCATGTACTCCGGCAGTTCAGCCTTGAGGCTGGCCTTGAGGCTGGCCTTGAGCGCGGCACGCAAATCGGTTTGCGAAACATCATTGACCGATGGCACCACGTAGGCCACCAGTTGTGGGCCGGTCGGGCCGTCCTGCGCGACCACGACGGTTTCGCGCACGCTGTCGAGCGCGAGTAAACGCGCTTCGATTTCACCGAGTTCGATACGCAAACCCCGGATTTTCACCTGATGGTCGATCCGCCCGATGTACTCGATCACACCCTCGGCGCGATAGCGCGTCAGGTCACCGGTGCGGTACAGACGCGCACCGTTTTTCGCGAAAGGATCCGGCACAAAACGTTCGGCGGTGAGGCTTGGGCGCTGGAAATAACCACGGGCCAAACCGTCACCGCCAATCAGCAATTCACCCGGCGCGCCGAGCGGATTGAGCTCAAGGTCACTGCCGAGGATGTACAACGCGGTGTTGTCGATGGGCGTGCCGAGGAACGGACGGCTGTTGTCCGCACTCAGTGCATGTTGTGCTGACCAGATCGTCGTTTCGGTCGGGCCATAGAGGTTCCACACGCGTGGCGTCAGCGCCAGCATGCGCTGCGCCAGTTCCTGCGGCAGCGCTTCACCGCCACAAAGGAACGTGCGGCCGTTGAGGATCGCGGCGTGTTCGTTGTCCAGCAGCATGCGCCAGGTCGACGGCGTGGCTTGCAGCACACTGACGGCGTGACGCTCGATCAGTTCGAGCACCGCTTGCGGGTCTTGATGCACGTCCTTGCCGGTCAGCACCACGCCGGCGCCGGCCAGCAATGGGCCGTAGATTTCCAAGCCGAAAATGTCGAACGAGAACGTGGTCAGCGACAGCATGCGATCAGTGGCTGCGATCCCTGGTTGCTTGATCATGCTCGCGACAAAGTTGCTCAGCGCCGCGTGACGCACCATCACGCCTTTGGGGTTGCCGGTGGAACCAGAGGTGTAAATCGTATAGGCCAGGTGTTCGCCGTTGACCGCAACATCCGGCGCGGTCTGAGGATACGCCGCCAGCCAGCCGTGTGGCTGATCCAGCAACAGCATCTGCACGTTCGCCGGGATCGGCAACTGCGCCTGCAAGTGCGACTGGGTCAGCAGCAACTGCAAACCACTGTCCTCGATCATGTAGGCCAGACGATCTTGCGGGTACGCCGGGTCCAGCGGCACATAAGCGCCGCCAGCCTTGAGGATCGCCAGCAGGCCGACGATCATTTCGACGCTGCGCTCGACCGCGATGCCGACCCGTTGATCCGGGCCAACCCCGGCCTCGATCAGTTTGTGTGCCAGTTGATTGGCCCGGGCATCCAGTTCGCCATAGCTCAGCACGTCTGCGCCGATGATCAGCGCGGTCGCTTGCGGGGTTTGTTGCGCCTGCAACGCGAACACCTGCTGCACGCAACCGCCCTGCGTGGTGTGATCGGCCACGCGTACCCAGTCCTGCAACAGCACATCGCGTTCGGTACTGTCCAACAACGGCAATTCGCCGACGCGGCAGGTCGGAGCGGCCACGATGCCACGCAGCAGGTTCTGCCAGTGACGAGCAATGCGCTCGACGGTCTCAGGCTTGAACAGGTCAGTGGCGTAGGTCAGCTCAGCGGCGAAACCGTCGCTGGATTCATAAGTATTGAGGGTCAGGTCGAACTGCGCGGTGCGCCCTTCCCACTGCACATCCTCGACACTCAACTGCGGCAGTTGCACCGCGCCACGCTGCTGATCACGGCGGGTCTGGTGGTTGAACATCACCTGGAACACCGGGCTGTGGCTCAGGCTGCGCTCCGGTTGCAGCGCTTCGATCAATTGCTCGAACGGCAGATCCTGATGCGCCTGAGCATCCATCGCCGCTTGCTTGACCTGCACCAGCAAGCGGTTGAACGGTAGTTGCCCGTTCACCTCGGCATTCAATACCTGAGTGTTGACGAAAAAGCCGATCAGGCCCTCCGTCTCGACGCGGTTACGGTTGGCCGCAGGCACACCGACGCGAATCTGCGCCTGGCCGCTGTAGCGATGCAGCAAGGCCTGGAACGACGCCAGCAACACCATGAACAGGCTCGCACCTTCGCGCTGGGCCAGTTGTTTCAGGGCGTCGCCGAGATCCGCCGGCAAGTCCAGCTCAAGGCGCGCACCGCGCAGGCTTTGCACCGCCGGGCGGGGGAAATCGATGGGCAACTCCAACACCGGCTGCTCGCCGTCCAGCGTCTTGATCCAATAAGCCAGTTGCCGCTCACGCTCGCCCGCTTCCAGCCAGTGACGCTGCCAGATCGCGTAGTCGGCGTATTGCACGTCCAGCGCCGGCAGCGTCAAGGGCTGCCCGCGGGTGTCGGCGGCGTAATGCTGGATCAGCTCATTGACCAGCACTTTGATCGACCAGCCATCGGAGATGATGTGGTGCTGGATCAGCACCAGCACATGATCGTCCTGCGCCACTTTCAGCAGCGCCACGCGCAGGAGCGGGCCCTGTTGCAGGTTGAACGGGCGTGCGGTTTCGCTTTCGACGAACGCCTTGATCGCAGCCTCTTCACCGGCGGCATCAAGACCTTCGGGCAGCGGAACCAGACTGATGTTCAGCGGCAGTTGCGGATGAATCACCTGGCAGAAGGTTTCGCCCTGCTCGGCGAAGGTCGTGCGCAAACTTTCGTGACGCGCGGCCACGGCATTGAAACTGCGTTCCAGCGCCGCCACCTCCAGCCGCCCCTTGAGGCGCAGGGCGCTGGGGATGTGATACGCGGTGCTGTGCGGGTCCATTTGCCAGAGGAACAATTGACGTTCCTGGGCATACGACAGAGGAATCGCCGCAAACCCGGAACGTGTCTCCGGGATCGGCAGGTTGGCCGCAGAGACGCCCTCTTCGAGCATCTTTTCCAGGTACAGCTTACGTTTGTCCAGCGGCAGAGTGATAAAGCGCTTGGCTACCCTCAAAGCAACACTCTTGTCCATCAGACTTCCTCCATATCGTCAAGCAGGGCTTCCAGCTTGCTCAGTTTCTGTTCGTTGATTGCCCCGCCTCCTGTATCGAGGTGAGCGACAAAGTCGCTCAGGACGGGGTGCTGGAATAACAGTTGCGGGGTCAGCGTCAGGCCCAGTTCGAGGGCCATGCGCGACACCACGTTGACCGCCAGCAGCGAGTGCCCGCCCAGTTCGAAGAAGTGATCGTTCAGGCCGATGCGTTGCACGTCGAGCACTTGCTGCCAGATCGCCGCGACCCGCTGCTCAAGCTCACTGTGCGGCGCGACATACGCGGCCTGCATCTGGCTGGCATCGACCGCTGGCAAGGCCTTGCGGTCGAGTTTGCCGTTGGGGGTCAGTGGCAACTGCTCAAGGAACAGCAGGTGCGCGGGAATCATGTAGTCAGGTAACGAAGACTTGAGGCCAGTCTTTAGTCCGTCGCGCAGGAGCCGCTGCGCTTGGCCGTCGCACAGATCCAGTGGCGGGGCGACCACATAGGCCACCAGTTGCGCGCCAGCCTCACCTTCGACGGCCAGCACCGCCGCTTCGGTGACGGCCGGTTGGGCGAGCAATCGCGCCTCGATCTCCCCCAACTCGATGCGCAATCCACGAATCTTCACCTGATGGTCGATGCGGCCCATGTACTCCAGTTCGCCCGCTTCACGCTCGCGGATCAGGTCGCCGGTGCGGTACATCCGCTCGCCATTGTCGGCGAGCGGGTTGGGTACGAACCGTTCAGCGGTCATCGCCGCGCGGCCCAGATAGCCGCGCGTGATGCCGGCCCCCGACAGGTACAGCTCAGCCGAAACCCCTTGCGGGACAGCGTGCAAATCAGCGTCGAGCACGTGACTGGCGCTGTGGTCGAGGGCACGGCCGATACGCGCCTGACCACCGGCACTGCGCCGAGTCCAGGTCGAATAGGTGGTGTCTTCCGACGGGCCGTAGAGGTCGTAGACGTGCTCGACCGTCGACTGTTGATACAACGCGTCAACCAGCCCTTGCTTGAGCGGTTCACCGGCCAGATTGATGATCCGCACGCTCGGCGGAATCTGCCCGGCGCGTTGCAGCGCGGCGATGGCCGACGGCACGGTGTTGATCAAACGAACCTGATCGCGAGCCGGCAAGTGCGGCAGCTCCAGGGCATTGCGCGCGATGATCAGCGAGCCGCCGTTGGCCAGTGTGACGAACAGCTCCCACACCGACAGGTCGAAGCACACCGAGGTCGAGGCCAGTACGCCTTGGATATCGTCGCGGCTGTAGACCTTGGCCGACCAGTCGATCAACGCCATGACGTTGCGATGGGCAATCGCCACGCCTTTGGGTTTGCCAGTGGAGCCCGAGGTGTAGATCACGTAGGCAAGGTTATCCGGCGCGACCGATGTTTGAGGCGCGACATCTGAATAGCTATTCAGCGACACCTGATCCAGCAGCAACACTTGCGTTTCGCCAGGCACCGTCAGGGTCGCGGCGACGGCTTGCTCGGTCAGCAGCACCCGCGCGCGGCTGTCCTCCAGCATGTACGCGACACGATCCGCCGGGTAATCCGGGTCCAGCGGCACATACGCGCCACCGGCCTTCAGCACCGCCAGCAAGGCAATGAGCAACTGCTCGGAACGCGGCATCGCCACGCCCACGCGCACTTCCGGGCCAACACCGAGCTCGATCAATTTGTGCGCCAAGCGGTTGGCTTGCGCGTCGAGTTCGGCGTACGTCAGTTGCGTGCTGCCAAAGGTCACCGCCAGCGCATCCGGCGTCGCTACGACTTGACGAGCGATGCCCTGATGAATGCACAGCTCGGTGACGAAATCGGCAGCGACGCTCGGGACGCGTTCGATCAGGTTCAACTCACTGAGCGACTGCTCGCCCGACTCAGTCATCTGGCTCAGCAGACGCTGCAAATGCGCGCCCAACTGCGCCACGTTGGCCGCCGCAAAGCTGTCGCGCTGATAGCTCAAATGCACCGTCAGTTGCGTGCTCATGTTTACCAGCAGGGTCAGCGGATAGTTGGTCTGCTCCTGATTGGCCACCGCGCCGAAACGCAAACCTTGCGGCGCGCCACGTTCCAGCGCGTCGGCAATCGGGTAGTTCTCGAACACCATCAGGCTGTCGAACAGCGCATCACCGCCCTGCCCGGCCCAACGCTGAATATCGGCCAGTGGCGTGTGTTCGAACTCGCGCGACGCCAGGTTCTGCGCCTGCACGCCTTGCAGCCAACGGACCAGACTCTGCTGCGCCTGCGGCGCAGCAACCACCGGCAAGGTATTGATGAACAGACCGATCTGCGCTTCGGCACCCGGCAAATCCGCCGGACGCCCGGCGACGGTGGCGCCGAACGCAACACAGTCTTTGCCGGTATAGCGCTGCAACAGCAACAGCCAGGCGCCTTGCACCACGGTGTTGACCGTGACTTTCGTAGCCCGGGCAAATTCCCCCAGACGCCGAGTCAGATCCGCGTCCAGCACTTGGTAATGATCGCCATAGCCGACGCTCGGCAAACCGTCATGCGGCCGCGCGATGGCATTGGCCAGACGCGTTGGCTCTTGCAGGTTGTGCAGCGTCGCCAGCCAGTAGGCCTCGGCCGCCGCCGCATCCTGGCGTTGCAGCCAGCCGATGTAATCGCGATAGCGCCCTGCCGGACGTGCGACCGTTTCGCCGCTGTAGTGCTGCAACACTTCGCCGAGCAACTGCGCGCTGCTCCAGCCGTCCATCAGGATGTGGTGGTTGGTGTAAATCAGGTGATGACGATCCGTCGCGGTGCGCACCAGCACCAGGCGCAGCAGCGGCGCACAGGTCAAATCCAGCCCCTGTGCGCGCTCTTCGTCGGCGAGGGTTTGCAGCGCCGCGTCCAGCCCGGCTTTGTCGTGCCAGTCGAGCACGCTGAACGGCACTTCAACCTGGCGCTGCACCACTTGCACCGGTTGCGGCAGATCGCCCTGCCAGAAAAACCCGGTGCGCAGAATGTCATGGGCATCCACCACCGCTTGCCACGCCGCCTGGAAGCGTTGTGGATCGACGCCGTCGACGTCCAGGCGCATCTGGTTGATGTAGTCGCCGTTGCCATGTTCGAGCAACGTATGGAACAGCATGCCCTGCTGCATCGGCGACAGCGGGTAGATGTCATCGATGCTTTGCGGTTCGAGCACCAGCGCATCGAGTTGCGCCTGCGACAGTTGCGCCAGCGGGAAGTCCGACGGTGTCACGCCACGGTTGGCGTTGTCGCAGCAATGGCCGATCAGCGCCGTCAATTCCTGCACGTAATCATCGGCCAGACGCTGGATGGTCGCCGCGTCGAACATCGCGCCGCTGTAGGTCCAGCTCAGGTCCAGTTCGCCGCCGAAGACTTTGCCGTTCAGCGCCAGCGGGTTGCCCAGCGGGCCCTGCAGATTGACTTCGGCGCCGCCGGATTCGCCAGTCGGTGCAAACAGGGCGTGGTCGGCGGCATCGAAACTGCCGTCGAACTGGCCCAGATAGTTGAAGGTCAGGCGTGGTGTCGGCAAGGCTTGCAGGGCTTGGCGAGCCAGCTCATCGCCCAGATGCGCGAGCGCGCCGAAGCCGATGCCTTTGTGCGGAATCGCCCGCAGTTGTTCCTTGACCTGCTTGAGCGATGCGCCCGGTTCGGCAACCGGCGAAAGGCGCGCCGGGAACACACTGGTGAACCAGCCGACAGTGCGCGTCAGGTCGACGCTGTCGAACAGGTCTTCGCGACCGTGACCTTCGAGCAATACCAGCGCATGGTCGGCACCGGTCCAGCGCACCATCACCCGCGCCAGAGCCGTCAGCAGCAGATCGTTGACCTGCGTGCGATAAGCCGCCGGCGCATCCTGCAACAGCTGACGGGTCAGGGTCTGGTCCAGTTTGCTGCGAATGGTCAGCGCCTGATCGTGTTGCTGCCCACCGTCGGGACGGTCGAAAGGCAACGTCGCCGATGCACCTTGCAACTGTTGCTGCCAGAAGCCCAGTTCAGACTGCAACGCAGGCGTGGCGGCGTATTCCTGCAAGGCCTGCGCCCAGGCGTTGACCGCATGGGTCTTGGCCGGCAACTGCACGGCATTGCCCGTAGCGATCTGCCGGTAAGCGTTTTGCAGATCTTCAAACAGAATCCGCCACGACACGCCATCGACCACCAGATGATGGACGATCAGCAGCAGGCGTTGACTGCCATCGGCCAGGTTCGCCAGCACCGCGCGAATCAGCGAGCCACCGCTCAGTTGCAGGCTGCGCTGGGCCTTGTCGCCCAATGCCTCAAGGGCTGCGAGGTCGGCGACCGCGACTTGCCAGAGGATCGTTTCACCCGCCTGGGTCACGACGTCGCGATATTGCGCCGACCAGCCATCCGCCTGCTCGACAAATTCCAGGCGCAGGCTGTCGTGGTGCAGCACCAACGCATCCAGCGCTTGCTCAAGCAAGTTGCCATCGAGCGCCTGACTCGGTTTGAGCATCACCGACTGGTTCCAGTGATGACGATCAGGAATCGCCTGAGCGAAGAACTCCTGATGAATCGGCAACAGTGCCGTGCTGCCGGTGACCGGTTGCTGATCGATCATTTGCAGCGCTTCGCCCGTCTGCGCGACAACGGCCAACGCCTGAATGGTCTGGTGCTCGAACAGGTCTTTGGGCGTGAAGCGGATACCCGCCTGCCGCGCACGGCTGACCACTTGAATGGAAATGATCGAGTCGCCGCCCAGCTCAAAGAAGTTGTCGCTGATACCGGCCTGCTCAAGCTTGAGCACGTCTTGCCAGATCGTCGCCAATTGTTGCTCCAGCGCGTTCTGCGCAGCGACATAGGTCTGTTGCAGTTGGCTGACATCCGGTTTCGGCAGGTTCTTGCGGTCGAGTTTGCCGTTCGGCGTCAGCGGCATGCG
This sequence comes from Pseudomonas sp. RA_15y_Pfl2_54, assembly GCF_963971015.1. Lineage (NCBI taxonomy): Bacteria > Pseudomonadati > Pseudomonadota > Gammaproteobacteria > Pseudomonadales > Pseudomonadaceae > Pseudomonas > Pseudomonas sp. RA_15y_Pfl2_54. Next base: position 77,991 of record NZ_CAXAPN010000012.1, on the reverse strand, counting down.
TTCCAGACGCAACACATACGCCGGCACCATATGGCCCGGCAGGGTTGCCTTGAGCTGCGCACGCAGCTCTTCGGTGAAGTCGGCGCGGGCAGAATCACCCACCACATAGGCGACCAGACGCTTGCCGCTGCCGGCACTGCCTTCCTGGGCCACGACCACGGCTTCACGCACGCCGTCGAGCGCTTGCAGGGCGGCTTCGACTTCGCCGAGTTCAATGCGAAAACCGCGGATCTTCACTTGATTGTCGATGCGATCCAGATAGTCGAATGTGCCATCGGCGCGCTGGCGAACGAGGTCGCCGGTGCGATAAAGCAAGCCGCCAGTGCGGCTGAACGGATCAGCGACAAAACGCTCGGCGGTCAGCCCCGGACGATTCAGATACCCCCGGGCCAGCCCCGTGCCACCCAGATACAGCTCACCAGCCATACCTTGCGGCAACAGGTTCAGATCGGCGTCGAGCACGTAGGCACTACGGTCACCGATGCGGCTGCCGATTGGCGCGTAAGCGGCGCCGCACGGCACATCGCGGCCGGCCTTCCAGATCAGCGGCGTGACCACGGTTTCGGTCGGGCCGTAGCCGTTGATGATGAAGTCCGGATCGAGCGCCCGTTTGACCCGCTCGAAACTGGCGTTGGGTACCGCGTCGCCGCCAAAGCAATAGATGCGCACGTTGGGCGGATTGCCCACACGCTCGGCGTGTTCGGCCAGTTGTTGCAGGTACACCGGCGGGAACGCGACCACCGTCACGCCATGCTCAATCATGGCGTTGTAGGTCTGCTCCGGTGTCCACAGGCTGTCGTCGCGGATCAGCAACGAGGCGCCGTGGGTGAGGCTGGTCAGCCAGCGCTCATGGGCGCCGTCGAAGGCGAACGACATGAAGTGGAATTCGCAATCGCTGTCGCGCATTTCATAACGCTGACCGATGGCCTGGCAATGCATCGCCAAGGGGCCGTGAGCGACGCTGACGCCTTTGGGGTTACCCGTGGAGCCGGAGGTGTAAATCACATACGCGAGGTTATGCGGATCGAGTTGCACGGGCGGCGCGGTGATCGGCCATTCGCGCAAGTCGAGGCGATCGAGTTCAAGCAGCGGCACCGATTCGGCCACAGGCAATTGCGCCGACACCGACGAGTCGCTGATCAACAGCGCGAGCCCCGAATCCTCGATCAGGTAGGCCAGACGTTCGCGCGGATAGCTGGTGTCCAGCGGCACGTATGCGCCGCCAGCCTTGAGCACCGCCAGCAACGCGACGATCACCGCCTCACTGCGCGGCAGGGCCACACCGACGCGGGTTTCCGCACCGACGCCACGGGCGATCAACGCGTAGGCCAATTGGTTGGCGCGCTGATCGATTTCGCCATAGCTGAAGCGCTGACCGTTGAAGATCACCGCCGTGCGTTGCGGACTTTCGCCGGCCAGCGCGGCAATACGCTGATGCACGCCGATGTCCACCGGGTACGGTTGCGGATGGTTTTCGGCTTGCTGGCGCGCCTGCTCTTCAGCGCTGGCCAGGCCGATTTCGCCGAGGTTGCGTTCAGCCGACACGGCAAACTGCTCAAGCAGTTGCAGCAGGTGCGCACTGATGCCGGCGATGACATCGCCGGCGAACTGGCCACGGTCGAAGCTGTAATGCAACGCCAGTTGCTCGCCGAGCGTGACCGCTACGCTGAGCGCATAGTGCGTTTGCTCCAGATTGCCCACGCCACCGAACACCAGCCCTTGCCCGGCCTGACTCAGGGCCTGGGCAATCGGGTAGTTTTCGAACACCAGGATGTTGTCGAACAGCGCTTCGCCACCCTGCCCGGCCCAGCGCTGGATGTCCGCCAGCGGCGTGTGTTCGAAGTCGCGCAGGCTGAGGTTCTGCGCCTGCACCGCTTGCAGCCATTGGCCGACGGTTTGGTCCGGACGCGGCGCACCGATCACCGGCAAGGTGTTGATGAACAGACCGACCTGCTGCTCGATGCCCGGCAGATCCGCCGGACGCCCGGCCACGGTCGCGCCGAACGCCACCGCTTCGTGACCGGTGTAGCGTTGCAGCAACAGCAGCCAAGCCGATTGCACCAAGGTGTTGACGGTGACTTTCTGCTGACGGGCAAACGCTTCCAGTGCCTTTGTGCGTGGCACGTCCAGCGTCAGGTAGTGGTCGCCGTGACCGCTGAGGTTTCCCCCACCGGTGGCGGCGCGGGCCAGTCGGGTCGGCTCTTGCAGCGCAGCGAGTTGTTCGCTCCAGAAGTCCTGACTGAGTTGACCGTCCTGCCGTTGCAGCCAGGCGATGTAATCGCGAAAACGTCCACCGCCGCTTACCGGCGTCCGGCCGCCGTAACGCAGCAAGACTTCGCCAAGCAACTGCGAGTTGCTCCAGCCGTCCATCAGGATGTGGTGGTGGGTGTAAATCAGGTGCCATTGCTCGGCGCCGGTCTGCACCAGCACCAGTCGCAGCAACGGTGCGCAACTCAGATCAAAGCCTTGCTGACGTTCGGCATCGGCCAACGCTGCTAGAGCGGCTGGCTGATTGTCGCGGTTGCGCCAGTCCAGCGTGGTAAACGGCAACTGCACCTGCTTGTGCACGATCTGCAGCGGCTGCGTCAGTTCGCCCTGCCAGACGAAACCGCTGCGCAGAATGTCCTGCGCGTCGACGGTGGCTTGCCATGCAGCGCGGAAACGCTCGGGATCAACGCCTTGCACATCGACGCGCAACTGGTTGATGTACTCACCCGCCGCTTGCTCGTAGAGGGTGTGGAACAGCAAACCCTGCTGCATCGGCGACAGTGGATAAAGGTCATCGACCTGACCGGCCGGCACCGGCAGTGCATCGAGTTGCGCCTGCGTGACCTGCGCCAGCGGGAAGTCCGACGGCGTCGCTTGCGCGGCTTGCAGGGTGCAGCAATGTTCGATCAGCGCGTGCAACTCGACGGCGTATTGATCCACCAGTTTCTGTACGGTTGCGCCGTCGAACATCTCGCGGCTGAAACCCCAACTCATCGACAGTTCGCCGCCATACACCTGACTTTCCACGGTCAGCCAGTTGGCCAGCGGCGCCTCTGGATCCTGCGCGACACCGCTGTTTTCAGCGCACGGTACGAACAGCGCCGCCTCGTCGAACTGGCGGTCGAACTGGCCGAGATAGTTGAAGGTAATGCGCGGCGGCGCCAGCGACTCAAATTCGGCGCATACCGACGGCGCCGCGAGATAACGCAGCACGCCATAGCCCAGACCTTTGTCCGGTACCGCGCGCAGTTGCTCCTTGATCGACTTGATCGAGCCGTCGAGATCGTCGTCGGCAATCAGATTTACCGCGAACAGGCTGGTGAACCAGCCCACAGTGCGACTCAGGTCGATGTCATCGAACAGATCTTCGCGACCATGCCCCTCCATCTCGATCAGCGTGCCCGGTTGCTCGCTCCAGCGGCTGATGGTGCGCGCCAGTGCCGTGAGCAGCAGATCGTTGACCTGCGTGCGATACGCTGCCGGCGCCTGTTGCAACAGTTGACGGGTGCGCTCGGCGTCGAGGCGCCATTGGATTTTCTCGCCATGCCGGTTCTGCAGGCTGCCATCCGGACGCTCGCACGGCAGATCCCGGGCATCCTGATGCTGGGCTTTCCAATAGCTCAGTTGGTCGTCGAAACGCGACGCTGCGCTTTCGAGGCGTGCTGTCCAGCTCTGGAAGGCTGTGGTTTTTGCCGGCAATTGAATGCCGCCGCCCGCTGCCAGTTGCTCATAGGCCTGCTGCACATCTTCCAGCAGCACTCGCCAGGAAACCCCATCCACCACCAAGTGATGAATGATCAGCGCCAGACGCTGGCTGCCATCGGCCAGCGTGACCAGCAACGCGCGCACCAGCGGGCCGTTGCGCAGATCAAGACTGCGCTGGGCCTCGTTGCATAAGGCGTTCAACTGCTCGACAGAGTCGGCGTCGCGCTGCCACAGCCCAGCGTTTTCAACCCGTGGGCCGTGGCTTTGCTGCCAGCCTTCGGCGTTTTCGACGAAGCGCAGGCGCAGGGCATCGTGGTGGTTGATGACGTGCGCCAGCGCGGTATCGAGCCACTGAGCGTTCAAAGTGGCGCGCGGGGTCAGCAGCAGCGACTGGTTCCAGTGCTCACGCACCGGCATCGCATGGCTGAAGAAGTGTTGCTGGATCGGCCCGAGTACGGCGTCGCCGGTCACTGGCCCTTGATCCACCGACGTCTGGCTGTCCAGCGTGGCGACCCGTGCGAGGCTGCGCACGGTCTGGTACTGGAACAGATCACGCGCACTGACGCGAATCCCGACCTGTCGCGCCCGGCTGACCACTTGAATGGAGATGATCGAGTCGCCGCCCAGCTCGAAGAAGTTGTCTTCGAGGCCGACGCGCTCAAGACCGAGCACGTCGGCCCAGATCGCCGCCAGGGCTTTTTGCATCGTGTCCTGCGGCGCAACGAAGGCTTGCTGCGGCGCGGCGTCAGGTTGCGGCAGAGCCTTGCGATCCAGTTTGCCGTTGGCGGTGACCGGCAGTGTGGCCAGGGTCATCAGGTAGGTCGGCACCATGAATTCCGGCAGACTGCCGAGCAGCCAGGCCTTGACGTCCTGCTGCCATTGCTCGTGCGGCTGAGTATTTTCCAGCACCAGATAAGCCACCAGATGCTTGCCGCCCTGCACCAGCACCACGGCCTCACGCACCCGCGAGTGCTGCATCAGGCGGGTTTCGATTTCACCGAGTTCAATGCGCAAACCGCGCAGTTTCACCTGATGGTCGAGACGGCCCAGGTACTCGATCACGCCGTCAGTTCGCTGACGCACACGGTCACCGGTACGGTACAGGCGCGCGCCCTCATGGAACGGGCACGGCACAAAACGTTCGGCGGTCAGTGCCGGACGCTGGTGATAACTGCGCGCCAGCCCCGCTCCGCCCAGGTACAGTTCGCCGGCCACGCCAGTTGGCACCGGCAACAGTTCGGCGTCGAGCACATGGGTGCGCAGGTTGGCGATCGGACGACCGATCGGCACGCTGTCGGCGCCTTCGTCGACGCAAGTCCAGTGGGTGACGTCGATGGCCGCTTCAGTCGGGCCGTAGAGGTTGTAGAGGCCGGCATTCGGCAGTTTGGCGAAGACTTGCAGTTGCGCATCCAGTGGTAATGCTTCACCGCTGCACACGATGCGTTTGAGGCCGGCGCACGTTTCGACGCCCGGCTCGTGAATAAACGCCTGCAACATCGATGGCACAAAATGCAGCGTAGTAATGCGGTGGCGGTTAATGGTGTCGATCATCTGCCGCGGATCACGGTGCGCCCCAGGCGCAGCGACGACCAGACGCGCACCGCTGAGCAGCGGCCAGAAGAACTCCCAGACCGATACGTCGAAGCTGAAAGGGGTTTTCTGCAGCACCGAATCACTGGCGTCCAGAGCGTAAGCGTCCTGCATCCAGCACAAGCGGTTGACCAGCGCGGCGTGACTGTTGCCGGCCCCCTTGGGCTTGCCGGTGGAACCGGAGGTGTAAATCACGTACGCAAGATTCAACGGATCAACCGGTACATCCGCACGGCTTTCACTGTAGCCGTCGAGCAGGCCCGGCTGATCCAGCGCAATGACCTTGACGCCGTCAGTCGGCAGGGATGTCAGCAGCGCCGCTTGGGTCAACAGCAAGGTGATGGCGCTGTCCTCGATCATGTAGGCCAGACGTTCCTGCGGATACTCCGGGTCCAGCGGCACATAGGCGCCACCCGCCTTGAGGATGGCCAGCAGGCCGACGACCATCTCCAGAGAGCGCTGGGCGCAGATGCCGACCAGACTGTCGGCCTGTACGCCTTGCTCACGCAGCAGCTGCGCCAGTTGATTGGCCCGGGCATCCAGCTCGACGTAGCTCAAGGTCTGCTCACCAAACACCAGCGCTGGCGCATTCGGCGTACGGGCAACCTGCGCTTCGATCAGTTGATGAATCGACTGCTCGGTCGGGTAAAGCGCCGGCGTATCGTTCCAGGCGTGCACCAGCGCGTGATGTTCATCGACCTCCAGCAGTGGCAACTCGCCAACCCGCTGCGACGGATCAGCGACCATCGCTGCCAGCAAGCGCAGCCAGTGACGTGCCATGCGTGCGATGGTCGCGGCGTCGAACAGGTCGCTGGCGTAGGTCAATGCGGCGTGCAGCTTGCCACCCTTCTCGCAGGTATCCAGGGTCAGGTCGAACTGCGTGGTACGACTCTGCCAGTCGAGACTGCTCAGCGCCAGACCCGACGCGGTGCTCAGCGCGGCGACGTCGGCCACTTGCGGCTGGTGGTTGTACATCACCTGGAACAGTGGCGTGTGGCTGAGGCTGCGTTCCAGTTTCAGCGCTTCGACCAGTTGCTCGAACGGCAGATCCTGATGAGCCTGGGCGCCGAGCGCGGTTTCCTTGATCGCGCGCAGCAGATCATCGACGCGGGTCTGGCCGTCCAGTTGCGTGCGCAGCACCTGGGTGTTGACGAAGAAGCCGATCAGCCCTTCGATGTCCCCACGGTTGCGGTTGGCAATCGGTACGCCGACACGGATATCCGTCTGACCGGTATACCGGTGCAGCAGCGCGTTAAAGGCGCCGAGCAAAAACATGAACAAGGTGACCTGATGCTGCTGCGCGGTGTTGCGCAGTTGCTCGGCCAACTGAGCGTCGACGGCAAATTCGTAGCGGGTACCGCGATAGCTCGGCACCGTCGGGCGCGAATGATCCAGCGGCAATTCCAGTACCGGATGTTCGTCGCCCAGTTGCGCCTGCCAGTAGTCGAGTTGGCGTGCCTGCTCGCCCGCCTCCAGCCAGCGCCGTTGCCACAGGGCATAGTCGCTGTACTGAATCGGCAGCGGCGCCAGTAGCGGCGGCTGATCGCCATCGAACGCGTCGTAGCAGCGGATGAATTCATCAATCAGCACGTTCATCGACCAGCCATCGGAGACGATGTGGTGCAAGGTCAGCAACAGGACGTGTTCCTGCTCCGCGAGTTTGAGCACATTGACCCGCAGCAGCGGGCCGACTGCCAGATCGAACGGCAGCACCGATTGTTGCTCGGCGGCGTGAACCACAGCCTGCTCGCGTTCGGCCTGCGGCAGAGCGCTGAAATCTTCACGGGCAATCACCAGCGGTGCGCTGGCCGGCACTTGCAGCAGGCGGTCATCGGCCTGGCGCTGGAACACCGTGCGCAGGGTTTCGTGACGCTCCACCAGACAGGCGAAGGCTTGCTCCAGCGCCGCCACATTCAAGCGCCCACTCAGACGCACTGCGCCCGGCAAGTTGTAGGCGCCACTTTGCGGATCGAGTTGCCAGAGAAACCACATGCGCCGCTGCGCGTAGGACAACGCCTGACGATCCTCGGCCTCGATGCCGGCGGGGATCGGAAACCGGGCGAAATCCACGCCCTCCTTTTGCAAAGCCGCAAGGAACATCTGGCGCTTTTCCAGCGGCAGTCCGATAAACCGGCGAGCAAGTTTCAAGGAGTCTTCAGCATTCATTTCTCAGCATCCGGATCAGTAGGCAGGCAGCACAAAGGCACGTCGTCCCTATAAAACGAATGCAGACCGGAAAAATTAGCGAATGAGAACAACTGTCAGGCGGGAAGCAGAACGGGGATTTTTCAGTTAATACAAATCAAATGTGGGAGGGGCTTGCTCGCGAATGCGCTTATCAGTCAGCAATACATCAACCGAAACACCGCATTCGCGAGCAAGCCCGCCCCCGCAGGTATTGCCGTGATCATGCGGTTGCGGCGCTGGCATGCCGGCGATGATGCAGGTCGAGTTGATCCTTGATCACCTTCAGCACCTTGGCCTCATGTTCATGAATGAAAAAGTGCCCACCGGCGAGCATGTCCACCGAGAAGCTGCCACGGGTTTCCTTGCTCCAGCCGATCAACTGCTCGGCGGTGGCGCGGTCAGCCTTGCCGCCGAACACATGCACCGGGCAATTGAGCAGTGGTCGCCGTAACGGCTCGAATCTGCCGCAGAGCTGGAAGTCCGCGCGCAGGATCGGCAGCGTCAGGCTCATCAACTCCGCGTTGGCCAACACTTCTTCGCTGGTGCCATTGAGTGTGCGCAATTGATCGATCAGCTCGGCGTCGGTTTTCGGCTCGGCAAACCCGCGATCGTAATCGGCGCGCATCGTCGGCGCTGCCGTGCCCGAGGCGAACAGTGCAACCGGTTCCGGGCAACCGAGGGCACGCAAGGCGTGCGCCATTTCGCAGGCCAGCAACGCGCCAAGGCTATGGCCGAACAACGCGTAAGGCGTCTTGAGTGTCGGGCACAACTCTTTAGCCAGTTGCCTCGCCAGTGCACGCATGTCGGTGTGCAATGGCTCACCGAAACGTGCGCCGCGCCCCGGCAGCTCTACAGGTTGCAAGTGCAGCCATTGCGGCATCTTCGGCCGCCAGCGGCTGTACACCATGGCACTGGCGCCAGAGTACGGCAGGCACAGCAGGGTCAGCTTGGTCACCATGCGCTCCTCAAAAAAACTATCCGTAGTGAGAAACGGATTGCGCCCTGAACAAATTAGTCGCCAGCCAGTAAATCCTGCATACAGGCGCTCGTTAACTGTTCAGACCAAAACCAATAATGAGGATTCACCGTGGACCTGCAGCGCATTCTGGGCAAGTTGTTCGCCAATGCCGGTGCCGTCGGCATCGAAGGCGTTTTCCAATTCGTGTTTGGCCCGCAGCAGGCCTACTGGTCCGAGGTCAAGGCCAGCAGCCGCACTGTGCCGGGCCGACATGCCAGCCCCGATGTGACCATCGAAGTCGCCGAGTGTGATTTTCTCGGGATCATGGGCGGCATGGCCAACGTCGAAGAACTGTTCGCCAGCGGTCGCCTGAGGATCGGCGGCAACATGGGCCTGGCGACGCTGCTGCCGCAGATCATCGAGCATGCGATGCACGGTGGCCCCGTGACGGAAAAGGTCGACATGAACAAGCGCTATCCGACCCCGCCGCGCTTCAGTGAAAAACTCACCGCCAGCCTGCCGACACAGATCAGCATCGAGCGACGCGCGCGCAACGAGTTGTCGGTCAGCGAATTCAAAAGCAAGTACTTGCCTAACGGTATTCCCGTGGTGATCAGCAACGCGCTGCACGACTGGCCGTTGTTCAAACTCAGCCGCGAAGAATCGCTGGTGCATTTCGCCGAACTGCAAGGCATCACTCGCCATGGCGATTACGTGAAGAAAACCTTCTCTACCGAACGTGATTTCCGTTCGACATCGATGGCCGACTTCATCGCCTCGCTGGACACGCCAGCGGCCAAAAGTGCAGACGGTGAACCGCCGGCGTACATGGGCAACAACATTCTGCCGACGCAATTGATGCAGCAGATCCAATACCCGCCCTACTTCGATGCCACGCTGTTCATCCCGCCACGAATCTGGATCGGCCCCAAAGGCACGCTGACGCCGTTGCATCGCGACGACACCGACAATCTGTTTGCTCAGGTCTGGGGGCAGAAGACGTTCACCCTCGCCGCGCCTCATCACCGTGAAGCGCTGGGCACCTGGTCGACGGCGCCCAAGGGCGGTCTGGATGGCTGTGACTTCAACCCGGATGCGCCGGACTACGAACGCTTCCCGGCGGCGCGGGATGTGACATTCCTGCGGGTGACGCTGGAGGCAGGGGACCTGCTGTTCTTGCCGGAGGGCTGGTTCCATCAAGTGGTGTCGGTGTCGACGTCGCTGTCGGTGAACTTCTGGGTCAACTCGGGGCGCGGTTGGTGACCGCGCCCACAAGGACGAGCTCATTTCAAATGTCGGAAGCTCTGCACCGCCGAAACCAGCACCACCGCTCCGGCCGCAATCGCCAGCCAGAAACCGCTACGCGCGCCAAAGGCATCCACCAGCGCCCCGGACCCGGCAGCACCGATAGCGACGCCGATGCTCAGACCGGTCACCAGCCAGGTCAGCCCTTCAGTCAGTTTGGCCGGCGGCACAATACGCTCAATCAACGCCATCGCCACAATCAGCGTCGGCGAGAAGAATAGCCCGGCGATAAACACCGCCACCGACAACCCGAAAATATTGCTCGCCAGCAGCAACGGCAAGGTTGTCACCGCCGTCGCCATACCGCCATACAAAAACAATCGCGGCAACGGCAGTTTCGAACGCATCGCACCAAACGCGATCCCGGCCAGGCACGAGCCGATGGCGTACACCGACAGCACAATGCTCGCCGCGGCCGGCTGCCCTTGATGCTGGGCGAACGCGACGCTGACCACATCGATCACGCCGACGATGATGCCCATGGCGGTCATCAACAGCAGCAACCATTGAACGTCCGTCGAGCGAATGATCGAGCCTTGGTGATGGGATGCGTGGGGATGCACCGCCGGCTCGGTGCTGCGCTGGGCCACGAACGCCGTTACGCCGATCGCCAACATCAACAACGCCGCCAGCGGCCCGGCTTCGGGAAACACCGCCACGCACAATCCCACCGACAGCGGCGGGCCGACGATAAAGCAGACTTCATCGAGCACAGACTCCAGCGCATACGCGGTCTGCAGTTGTGGCTGGCCGCGATAGATTTGCGTCCAGCGCGCCCGCACCATCGCCGACATGCTCGGCATGCAACCGGCCAACGCGGCGAAGATGAACAGCGTCCAGGTCGGCGCCTGCAACCGCGTACACAGCAACAACATCAACAACGCCCCGCCACCGATCAATGCCGACAGCGGCAAAACGCGCCCCTGACCAAACCGATCGACCAGCCGCGACACCTGCGGCGCACAAAACGCGGTGGCCAAGGCAAACGTCGCCGCCACCGCACCCGCCAGCGCATACCCGCCCTTCAACTGCGACAGCATGGTGATCACGCCGATGCCCGTCATGGAAATCGGCATACGCGCAATCATCCCCGCCAGCACAAAATTTCGGGCGCCGGGGGCATTGAACAATTCGCGGTAAGGGTTTGCCATCGGTTGCAGCCTCATCAGGGGCGGCCAAGTTGCCATAAAGGCTGATGAGCGTGGAAGCGGGGAATTGTTGGTGGAGTGTGAAGGCCTTCCTATCGTTTATTTCATGTTCGTCGATGAACTCTGGCCGCCGGCCATCAGTCAGCTAAATAAGCCCTCAATCCAGGCGCGACTTCGCATGCAGATTTCCCTCGCCCATCAAGTGGCACTCATCACCGGTGCCAGTTCCGGCATCGGTCATGCGGCTGCCAAAGCCCTCGCCGCTGCCGGCGCTGCGGTCGTCATCAACTACAATCGTCATGCCGAACCCGCCCACGCGCTGGTCCGGCAGATCATCGCCGACGGTGGTCAAGCCCTCGCCATTGGCGCCGATGTGTCAAAAGAGGATGAGGTCGATCGGATGTTCACTGACACCCTGGAAGCCTTTGGCTCACTGGATATTCTGGTGGCCAATTCCGGCCTGCAAAAAGACGCCGCCGCCGTGGACATGTCGCTGGACGACTGGAACACGGTGATCGGCGTCAACCTCACCGGCCAGTTCCTCTGCGCTCGCGCCGCGCTGCGGATTTTCCAGCGCCAAGGTATTCGCGAAGGCGTCTCCCGGGCCGCTGGCAAGATCATTCACATGAGTTCGGTGCACCAGCGCATCCCATGGGCCGGGCACGTCAACTACGCGGCCTCCAAGGGAGGCGTCGATCAGTTGATGCAGACCCTCGCTCAGGAAGTCAGCCATCAGCGCATTCGCATCAACGGCATTGCGCCGGGAGCGATTCGCACGGCGATCAATACCGCGGCCACTGAAGGGGATGCCGGCGAAAAACTGCTCGAGCTGATTCCCTACGGACGTATCGGCGAAGCTGAAGACGTCGCCAACGCCCTGGTCTTCCTCGCCTCTGACGCGTCCGACTACATCGTCGGTACGACCCTGTTCATCGACGGCGGCATGAGCCTCTATCCGGAGTTTCGCGGCAATGGCTGAACATCATCAAGAACGACAAAGCCCGATCGACGCCCACGGCATCATCGGCGACATGCGCAGTGCGGCACTGGTCAACGACAAGGGCAGCGTGGATTTTTTCTGCTGGCCGGAGTTCGACAGCCCGTCGATTTTCTGTTCGCTGCTGGATACCCCTGAAGCAGGGATTTTTCAACTGGCACCGGACTTGCCCGATGCACGGCGCGAACAGATTTACCTGCCGGGCACCAACGTCTTGCAGACCCGTTGGCTCAGTGAGCACGCGGTGGTCGAAGTCACCGACCTGCTTCCCATCGGCGACAACGAAGATGACATGCCGGTACTCATGCGGCGGGTTCGGGTGGCCAGCGGTCAGGCGACGTTTCATATGCGCTGCGCCGTCAAGCATGACTACGCCCGCGCCGAAACGAGCGCCCGGATGGACAGGCAAGACGTGTTATTCAGTGCCAGCGGTTATCCAACCCTGCGGCTGGCTGCCGACCAGGCGCTGAACATTGACGCAGGCGCGGCTGTCGCAACGTTCACCTTGCAGCAGGATCAGCAAGCCTCATTCATGCTCGGTGAAAGCCAGGATCCTCGCTTTGCCGAAGGGGCCGGCAACCTGTGCATGGCGCGCACCCTGAAGTACTGGCGCGACTGGATCAGCCAGTCCAGCTATCGCGGACGCTGGCGCGAGATGGTCAACCGCTCGGCGCTGGCACTCAAGCTGCTGACCTCACGCAGACACGGCGCCATCCTCGCCGCCGCCACGTTCGGCCTGCCGGAAACGCCGGGGGGGTCGCGCAATTGGGACTATCGCTACACCTGGATCCGCGACGCCTCATTCACGGTATATGCGTTCATGCGTCTTGGCTTTGTCGGGGAAGCCAACGACTACATGCGCTGGCTGCGTGGCCGGGTCAGCGATGGCCACGGCAAATCGATGAAACTGAATATTCTTTACGGTATCGACGGGCGCCAGCGGTTGCCGGAAACCGAGCTGACTCACCTGTCAGGTCACGGCGGCGCCCAACCCGTGCGGATCGGCAACGAAGCCTACGACCAAATCCAGCTCGACATTTTTGGCGAGTTAATGGACGCGGTGTACCTGGTCAACAAGTACGGCGATGCGATTTCTCACGAGGGCTGGAATCATGTCCGGCAAATAGTCGACCGCGTCTGTGAGACTTGGCAGAACAAAGATGTAGGAATTTGGGAAATGCGCGGTGAGCAGCATCATTTTCTGCACTCACGGCTGATGTGCTGGGTAGCGCTGGATCGCGCGATTCGCCTGGCTTACAAACGCTCGCTGCCCGCGCCATTTGCGCGATGGGATCAAACCCGACAGGCCGTTTATAGCGACATTTGGGAAAACTTCTGGAACGAAGAACATGGGCATTTTGTTCAGTACCAGGGCGGCACCGCGCTGGACGGCTCGATGCTGCTGATGCCGTTGATGCGCTTCGTCAGTGCCAAGGACCCGCGCTGGCTGGCAACGCTGCAAGCCATCGAGAAAAGCCTGGTGCGCGAAGGCATGGTCTATCGCTATCGCAACGACGACAACGGCATTGATGGCCTGCCCGGCACCGAAGGCGCGTTCGCCGCCTGCTCATTCTGGTACGTCGAATGCCTGGCGCGCGCCGGGCAAGTGGACAAAGCGCACCTGCAATTCGAACAATTGCTGCGCTACGCCAACCCGCTGGGGCTGTATGCCGAGGAGTTCGACACCCATGGACGCCACTTGGGCAACACGCCACAGGCGCTGACACACCTGGCGTTGATCAGCGCGGCAAGTTTTCTGGATCGTCGTTTGAGCGGAGAAAAGAATGCTTGGCAGCCGTAATGTCGTCAGAGGCTGTCGGAAATTTCACTCAAATAACCCTCGCTGTAGGACTAAAACCCGCCACTGATGCAGGAAAGTCCTGTCCCTGCGGCGAGGGACTACAAATACTCAACAGCACTTGATCCATCCTCCCCCTGCAACTTGCACTTACACCCCGAAATACCTTGTTGCCAGCTGTTTAATCCGCCCCTACCATCCACCGCAACGGGCACAGCGGAGCTGTCCAACAAAACCCGATTCAAGGAACCAGAATGACCCACCACGTCCAGCGCACCATCGACTCGCCCCTGCGCACCGGCCTGACCCGCACTCAACTGTGGGAGGCCGACGACAAAGGCCTGATCAAATGCTGGGAAATCGGCCGCCAGCGCGCCATCCGTTTCCCCGAACTCGCCCAACAGTGCCTCGCCGACGAATTGCCGGTACTCGGCTGGAAAGGCGGCGTCAGCCGTAGCTTGAAGAAAAGCGAGAAGTACGGCTCGCTCAAATACCTCGCCCAGTGGCAGGGGTTGCGCGGGGAAGACCTGGATATTCACTTGAGTGAAGAACGCTCGCTGACCTGTTCGCGGACAAAGATGCGGGTCACGTTTACCCCGGATCGGAGCAAGTATTTCAATCAGGTGGCGGAAGCTGAAGCCTGACCGGGCCAACGCTCAGGGCAGTGCTGGATCTTTTGCAGCACTGACCGAAAAGCGCTCCCGATAAGCCTGCGGCGTCACGCCAATCGCCCGCAGAAAACTGCGGCGCAGCGTCTCTTCACTGCCAAACCCGCAGTGGGCGGCGATGCGTTTGACCGGCAAGCCCGTATCACTGAGTAACCGCCTCGCCGTTTCGACGCGAATCAGCTCAATCGCCCGCGCCGGGGTCTGGCCGGTGTCGGCGCGGTAGTGGCGCACGAAGCTGCGCTCGCTCATGCCCGCCTGCTCGGCCAGGGTCGGCACGCCTAAATCGCAGGTCAGGTTCTCGGCGATCCAGGCATGCAAGTCATCAAAGCGATTGCCCTGATTTTGCAACGCAAGCGTCACGCTGAACTGTGACTGCCCGCCCGGGCGTTTGAGGAACACCACCAGATGCCGGGCGACGTCCAGCGCAATCTCGCGACCGAGGTCTTGCTCGACCATTGCCAGTGCCAGATCGATGCCGGCGGTGACGCCCGCCGAGGTCCAGACCGGGCCGTCGTTGATGAAAATCGGATTGGCCTCGACCTGCAGTTTCGGGTGCTGCTGCGCCAGTTGTTCGCAACGGGTCCAGTGGGTGACGACGCGACGACCGTCGAGCCAGCCACTGGCTGCGAGCAAGAAAGCCCCGGTGCACACCGAAGCCACGCGCCGACATTTCGCCGCGTGTTCGCGCACCCAATCCACCAGCGGCACATCTTCAGCCGCCGGATAAATGCCCCAGCCGCCCGCAATGATCAGCGTGTCGCTGGGCTCTTGCGGTAGCGGTTCGGCCAATATCGCCAAGCCTGCCGACGACATCACCGCCCCGCCCTCGCGGGCAATCACCGTCGGCGCATACGGAATCGGCAAACCGCGCTGGCGGGCAATGTCGTTGGCCGAGGCGAATACCTGCAAAGGCCCTGTGACGTCGAGGATCTGCATGTTGGCAAACGCGAGTACGTGAATGGCTTTGGGCATTTGGCGTAATTCGTGGGGTAATTGGCGTATACGCCAGAACCTACGCGCCTACAGTAAAGCCGTCCACCCCTTCAATGGAGAAAAACACCATGACGTTGCAGATCGGTTTTCTATTGTTCCCGCAGGTTCAGCAACTCGACCTGACGGGCCCGTATGACGTGCTCGCTTCGCTGCCGGATGTGCAGGTGCACCTGATCTGGAAGGATCTGATGCCCATCACCGCCAGCACCGGTCTGCTGCTCAAACCGACCACGACGTTCGAAGACTGCCCGGATCTGGATGTGATCTGTGTGCCGGGCGGTGGCGGCGTCGGGCCATTGATGGAAGACGAGCAGACCCTCGCGTTCATTCAACGCCAGGCCGCCCAAGCGCGTTACGTGACCTCGGTGTGCACCGGCTCGCTGGTACTCGGCGCCGCCGGTCTGCTGCAAGGCAAGCGCGCCACCACGCACTGGGCGTACCACGAGTTGCTGCCAACCTTGGGCGCGATTGCGGTGAAGGAACGGGTGGTGCGTGACGGCAATCTGATCACCGGGGGCGGAATTACGGCCGGGATCGACTTTGCGCTGGTGCTGGCGGCTGAACTGGTCGATGCCGAAACGGCACAACGGGTGCAACTGCAACTCGAATACGCCCCCGCACCGCCGTTCAGCTCCGGCTCTCCTGACACCGCACCGAGCGCAATTGTCGACCAGGCCCGTCTGCTCGCCGCGCCATCGTTGAAGCTGCGCACAGAAATTACCGAACGCGCAGCGGCAAAACTCAACCTGCGCTAATCCCTCTGCCCCCCGGTGGAATACAAATCCCCGGTGGGAGCGGGCTTGCTCGCGGAAACGGTGTATCAGTCGACACATTCATTGCCTGACCCACCGCCTTCGCGAGCAAGCCCGCTCCCACATTGGGATTTGTGTTTGGCCAATGGCTTTGGTGCTGTCCCGGTTTCTCACTTCACCTTCACTTGTCCCCCGCCGCCCGTCCGTGTAGAAAGCCCCTCCACACCCTCTGCACAAGGACCCTCCATGAAGTCTCTGCCATGGTTCTATCTGGCACTGCTCGGCCTCGGCTACGGATTGGCGCTGAGCCTCGGCCAACTCGGCTGGCTGGCATTGATCTCGATCGCGCTTCTGTTATTCGCAGGCTTCGCCGTACGCCAGCAGCAGGTGCCGGTCGGACGTTATCTGGGGCATGGTCTGTTCATTGTTTTGGCCGTGGCGCTGGCCCTGCACTGGCTGCCCGGCTTCTATAACGGCCGGGCCATCGCCCCGCAACGCTTCACCGACAACGCCGTGCCGTTTTCGATGTACCTCAATCTCGACAAACCGCTGATCGGTTTCTGGCTGTTGCTGGTGTGCCCGTGGATTGTCGCGCGGCGGTCGTTGCGCCTGACGGTCTACGCCACTGTTTTGGCCCTGACCTTGAGCGTCATTCTGGCTTTGGGCGGCGCGATGTTGCTCGGCGTGATCGCCTGGGCGCCGAAATGGCCGGATCCGGCGTGGCTGTGGGTGTTGAACAATCTTCTGTTGGTGACACTGGTCGAGGAAGCGTTGTTTCGTGGCTATATACAGGGCGGTCTGAGCCGACACTTCAAACACCTGCCTTATGGCGAAAACCTTGCCCTGCTAGTGGCTTCATCACTGTTTGCACTGGCGCATATCGGCGCAGGCTGGACATGGGTGTTGCTGGCGGGTTTGGCAGGTGTCGGCTATGGTCTGGCCTACCGATTTGGCGGACTCGGTGCGGCGATCGCCACACACTTCGGACTGAACCTGCTCCATTTCGGCTTGTTCACTTATCCGATGCTCGCTGGCTGAAGCAAGAGCCGTTTTGCGACGCCGTACTTAAAACTGAAAAAAAACTTCAATAAAAAGCTGACAGCGCCGACAACCTTTCAAAGCCTTGCGGATTGAAAAACATGCGTAACAACCAGCCCATTACACAACGCGAACGGACCTTTCCGGCTCAGCAACGGTTGATTTCCACAACCGACGCCAAAGGCATGATCACCTACTGCAACGACGCTTTCGTCGAGATCAGCGGGTTTTCGCGTGAAGAATTGATCCGTGCGCCGCATAACCTGGTCCGTCACCCCGACGTGCCGGCGGCGGTGTTTTCGCACATGTGGGGCACACTGAAACAAGGCTTGCCATGGATGGGCATTGTCAAGAATCGCTGCAAGACGGGCGACCACTACTGGGTTAACGCCTACGTGACGCCGGTGTTCGATGGCAGTCAAGTGATCGGTTACGAGTCGGTGCGGATCAAACCCACTGCCGAACAGATCCGCCGTGCCGAAGCGCTCTACCAACGCATCAACCAGGGCAAGTCGGCGATCCCTTCCAGCGATAAATGGCTACCCGTGCTGCAAGACTGGCTGCCGTTCATTCTGGTCAGCCAACTGAGCTTCGTGATCGGCGCGACCCTGAACTCGCACTGGGGCTTTGCCCTGGCGGCCGGTTTGTCGGTGCCGTTGGGCCTGATGGGCCTGCAATGGCAGCAACGCGGGCTCAAACGCCTGTTGCGCCTGGCCGAGCAGACCACCTCCGACCCATTGATCGCACAGATGTACACCGACAGCCGTGGCGCCCAAGCGCGTCTGGAAATGTCGATCCTCAGCCAGGAAGCACGCCTGAAAACCTGCCTGACCCGACTGCAGGACACCGCCGAACACCTGACCGATCAGGCCAAGCAGTCCGACGCTTTGGCGCACAACAGCTCCAGCGGCCTGGAACGTCAGCGCGTGGAAACCGAACAGGTCGCCACCGCCGTCAACCAGATGGCCGCGACCACGCAGGAAGTGGCCAGCCATGTGCAGCGCACCGCCGACGCTACCCAGGAAGCCAATCGCCTGACCGGTCGCGGTCGTGACATCGCCGGTGAAACCCGCGAAGCCATTCAGCGCCTGTCCGTTGTCGTCGGGGAAACCGGTCTGACCGTGACCCAACTGGCCAAGGACAGCGACGAAATCGGCGGCGTGGTCGACGTGATCAAAGGCATCGCCGACCAGACCAACCTGCTGGCGCTCAACGCCGCCATCGAAGCGGCCCGTGCCGGCGAAATGGGCCGTGGTTTTGCCGTCGTGGCTGACGAAGTGCGCCAACTGGCGCAACGCACCAGCGAATCCACCGGGCAGATCCACACCCTGATCGCCAAATTGCAACAGACCGCCAGCAGCGCCGTGCAGACCATGGAAGCCGGGCATCGCCAGGCCGAAGAAGGCGTGGCACGGGTGCTGGAAGCGGATCAGGCTCTGGTGGGCATCAGCGAGGCGGTGGCCAACATCACCGACATGACCACGCAGATCGCCGCCGCGACCGAAGAGCAAAGTGCGGTGGCTGAAGAAATCAGCCGCAACATCAGCAATATCTCGGAACTGGCGGATCAGACCTCGGAACAGGCGCATAACTCGGCGCTGCTGAGTGAAGAGCTGACCAAGACTGCCAATACGCAGTATTCGTTGGTGGAGCGGTTTAACCGCTGACAATCAAAAGATCGCAGCAGCCTCTACACCGATCTCTGGAGCTGCCGAAGGCTGCGGATTTTTGATCTTGCTTCATTAAAAAACCCGGACAGCGAAAGCTTCCGGGTTTTTTATTGTGGTGAGACCTACCCCAACCCTCTCCCCCAAGGGGGTCTGGTCAAACGATCCTGGACCGTGTATCTCGCGACCTGGACATTTGTACTCAGCGCCCACACTTACGCGAGGTCGTCCAGCTGTCAGGTTTTACAGTAGACACGCGTCCATAAAATCACCATCAATGGGCACTCAGGTGTTTTCGCCGGTCTTTGTTCATTCCCCAAGAAGGATTTCATCATGAGCGCCAAGTGCATTTTCATCCCGAAGCAAAACAGTGTTCAGCCCGCCACCCATGATTTTCACTGGAGTTTCAACGCGGGCCCAATCTACGCTCAAGACAGCTCGTTTCACTACAGCGTCTTCCCGCCGACCGGCAAAGAAAGTTGGGTGTTTAGCGGTTCGACCGGGACGGGGGAGGAGGAAAACTATTTCGCCTTGCTTTTGAGCGTGCCTTACCTGGACGAAGACTTGATGGAGTACACCTACAAACTGAATGACGGCCAAGGGTTGCATGTTTCCCATATCCATTCGATACCGGCCCCACCGGGTTTCACCGGATTCGCAACTGTCGATGCCGATGATGCGGAGCTCACGATCAGACTGGATCGGAAAACAGGCACGGTCACCGGCAATTTCACCGCAACATTCAAATCCGCTGGGTATCGCTTAAAGCCGGACGGCACTTTCAAACTGACAAGAACCGATCAATAAATCAGCATCAGACATTACGGTTTATGCCCGATGAGCGGGGCAAGCGCCCCACTCATCATCTTCGCCGCTATGACGGCAAACGGAGTTTATCCAATAGCCGATTGACCGACAGTTCGTTCAGCATGATCACCTGTTGCAGCGCCAGTAGCGGTTTGCGCTCCGGGCCGCCCACCGAGCTGGCGATATTACCGGCCATGGCATGGGCGTTTGAAAGCGACTCGCAGGCCTCGACGCGCGGGGGTTCGTCATCCAGCGTGGGGGCGACGAGATAGACGGGGCGAAACCTGGGCGAGCTTGGCAGGGTCGCCAGGTCTGCGGGCTTGAGGCAGTAGACACTCCCAATCAGTCAGAACCCCGAACACTGCTGCGATACATAAACACCAAAGCCAACCCCAAACAAACCATCGCCAACATCCGGTTAGCGGACAAATCGATAGCCGGGTTACCAAGCCAGCCAAAGTTATCGATCAACATCCCCATTCCGAGCTGCCCGACAATTACCGCCACGGTCGCCACCGCGGTACCCACCCGAGGCACTGCACCGACCATCACGATCATGTACACCACGCCAAACAACGCACCGCTGAGCTGCCATTTCGGCACGTCGAGCAAACTCACCGCGTGGGCCGGTTCGAAGAACACAATCAGCAACCCGGTAACCAGCGCACCCACGGCAAACGTCAGCAAACTACTGCGCAACACCCCAACGGTTTCACCCAGACGCCCATTGATCGCAGCCTGAACACTCAACACCGCGCCCGCTGCAACCACCACGGCCAACAAAATAATCAGATTCATCATCAACCCCGAGCAATCAAGACAAGTGCCGCGACAATCAGCAGCAGCGCCAGCCAACGTTCACCGTTGACCTTTTTACGAACCGCGCCGAACCAGCCAAAGTGGTCGATCAACACACTCTTGCCAACCTGCCCGGAGAGAATCGCGATCATGGTCATGGCGATGCCGATGTGCGGGGTCGCCAGCGTCAGCACCACCACATAGACCGGTCCGAGAACACCTCCGATCAACTGCCAGCGCGGCAATGTGTTCAACGCCGGCCCTTGTTGCTGGCCGCTGAACAACAGGAGCAAAAACAGAATCGCCGAGCCCACGCCGAAAATGCTCAACGTCGCCCACAAATGCCCCACCTGCACACCCAACGGCCCGAGCAACCCGGCCTCTACCGACAACCCCATCCCCGCCAAAATCACCAGCGGCAGCAACAACAAGCGCAACCCCGGTCTGACCGCCGGCGGCGCAACACTCACTTCATCCAACGTCTGCATCACAAACATCCAGGCCAATAAACGATGGCGCGGATTATCGGCTGGCGCCGCTGTGCGATAAATGGGAGCATCCGGACAACACTTTTGCGCAATACGCACAGCAGGGCACCGCATGCACGGGCTTAACGAACTGGGATTCAAAGCGCTAAGGCTATTTGTGGCCGTACTCGACCAAGGCAGTTTTTCCGAAGTCGCCCGCCGCGAAGGCGTGGCGCCCTCATCGATCTCTCGGCAGGTCCAGTTGATGGAGCAGGCGCTCAACCAGCAATTGCTCTACCGCCACACCCGGGCGGTTACGCCAACCGAAGCCGGACGCATGCTCGGCCATCATGCGCGGCTGGTGCTGGTGCAACTGGAAGAAGCCGAGCAGGCGTTGCAGGAACAGCAAAGCGAACCCACGGGCCTGGTGCGAATCAATGCCCCCGTGGTGTTCGGCCAACGCCATCTGACGCCGTGGCTCGGTCAGTTATGCGCGCGCTATCCGAAGCTGCAACTGGATATTCAACAGACTGACCATTACGTCGATCCGCTGCAGGAAGGCGCCGATTTGCTGTTTCGCATCGGCCCTTTGCACGATTCCAGCATGCAAGCGCGGATTCTGGCGCCGCATCGATTCCAGGTCGCCGCCAGCCCCGCTTACCTCAAACGCCACGGCATCCCGCAACATCCGGATGATCTGGCGCAGCATCAGTGCCTGGCCTACAAAGGCGCGACCGGCCAACAGCGCTGGTTTTTTCGCCGTGAGGGGCAAGACTGGACGCCGTATTCGGTCAAAGGCCCGATCACCGGCAACCACGCCGACACCCTCACGCAAGCCGCCGAGCAAGGGTTGGGGCTGGTGATGTTTCCGTCATGGCTGATTGGTGAGGCGGTGCGCGAAGGCACGCTGGTACCGGTACTGAGGCAATATCAGGTCTCCAACAGCCTAGAGCCGCAGCAGATTGCAGTGCTGTGGCCGGGGAGCCGTCGGCTGTCGGTGAAGGTGCGCACAGTCATCGACTTCTTCATCGAATGCTTCGGCGAAATCCCCTATTGGGACAGACCTTAAGCCCTGCACAAAACCCAATGTGGGAGCGGGCTTGCTCGCGAAGACGGTGTGTCAGAGACACAAATACTGAATGTCACGACGCCTTCGCGAGCAAGCCCGCTCCCACAGGTTATGTGTAGCGTTCTAGATACGGAACTGCCCGACCAGTTTGCCCAGTCGCTGGCCCAGATCCGCCAGGCTGCGTGAAGTCTGCGCCCCCAACTGCGTTTCATCCGCCACGTTATCCACCGCCACCGCAATCTGATGCACGCTGCGGTTGATCTCTTCGGCCACCGCCGTTTGCTCTTCGGCAGCGCTGGCAATCTGCGCGTTCATCGAGTTGATTGTCGCAATCAACTCAGCCATCGCATCCAGCGAAGCCCCGGCCTGATTGGCCTGCACCGAGGTGCCATCACCTGCCTCACTGGAACGGCGCATGGCCTCGACCGCCGACTGCGTCCCGGCCTGCAGGCGATCGATCATCCCCTGGATTTCCTGCGTACTGATCTGCGTACGACTGGCCAGCGCCCGCACTTCATCGGCCACCACCGCAAAACCGCGTCCGGCCTCACCGGCCCGCGCCGCTTCAATCGCCGCGTTCAGTGCCAGCAGGTTGGTTTGTTCGGCAATCGAGCGGATCACCCCCAGCACGCCGACAATCGACGACACGTCCTGTTGCAGGCTGTCCAGCGACACGCCACTGCTGCGAATGTCGTCCACCAGCGCATGAATCTGCTTGATGCTGCCGGCCACCACGCGCTTGGCGCTCTGGCCTTCCTCGTCGGTCTGCTGGGCAGCGACGGCAGCGTTTTGCGCACTCTTGGCGACTTCCTGCGCGGCAGCGGACATTTCGTTGATCGCCGTGGCGACCTGATCGGTCTCGTGGCGCTGACGCTCCATCGCTTGATCCGAGCGCTGCGCCTGATCGGACACCTGCGTCACCAACCCGGTCAGTTGCGTGGTCATCTCGGTGATCTGGCGCACCAGACCATGAATCTTGTCGACGAAACGGTTGAACGAGCCGGCCAGTTCGCCGAGTTCATCCTGGCTGGTGATGGTCAGTCGGCGAGTCAGGTCGCCCTCGCCCGCCGCGATGTCATCGAGGTTGGCTTTCATCAAGTTCAGGGGACGCAGAATGGTGTTGGCCAGCAACATCCCCGCCACGGCGATGAGCAACAGCATCACCACAGCCACACCCACGATGCTCAGCACCACGCCTTGCATACGTTCCTGCACCTTGGCTTCGACCACCTCCACCTGCGCCTCGATGCCGTCAAGGTTGACCGAAGAACCGACGGCCATGTCCCACTTCGCCAGGTATTCGGTGTAGCCGAGTTTCGGCACCAGCACCTTGGCATTGCCTGGCAGCGGTGAGCTGTATTGCAGATAGTGGGTGCCGTCCTTCGCCACACTCACCAGACCGCGGTTGACGTAGACGCCGTTTGGATCGCGGTTGTCCTTGAAGCTTTTGCCTACGCCTTCGGGATCATTGGCCTTGAACAGGCGCACGGTCTGGGAGTCGTAACCGAAGAAGTAGCCATCCTTGCCGTAGCGAATACCCGACAACAGTTTGATCGCTTGCGCACGCGCCGCTTCATCGCCGGGAGCGGAGGTGTCGTATAAAGGCTTGATCGCGGTCATGGCCACGGCGACGTAACTTTGCAGCGTGGCTTTGGCGTCGCTGAGCAGACGCTGGCGGGTTTCTTCGACTTCCTTGCTGGCCTGATCCTGAAGGATGAACAGCGTGGTCAGGCTGATCACCAGCGCAAATAGCAACACCGGAAGAACGGCAAGGGAAAGGACTTTAGCCTTGAGACTCAGGCGCATGGGGGGCTCACTCTCTTGGTTTTATTGGCGTGGTTAAAGGCTTTAACGGCACGCCAGATCAAAAGTTGAGCAAACGATTCAATCCCCCCTGTGGGAGCGGGTCTGCTCGCTCCCACAGGGGGATTTGTGGTGTTACAGAACCATCGCCCCGACCCAACCGAACGTCAGCAGTGGCAGGTTGTAGTGCAGGAACGTTGGCACCACGGTGTCCCAGATATGGTGATGCTGGCCGTCGATGTTCAGGCCGGAGGTCGGGCCCAGCGTCGAGTCCGAGGCCGGTGAACCTGCGTCGCCCAGTGCACCGGCGGTGCCGACAATGCACACGGTCGCCAGAGGGCTGAAACCCAATTGCACACACAGCGGCACGAAAATCGCCGCCAGAATCGGCACGGTGGAGAACGACGAGCCGATGCCCATGGTCACCAACAAACCCACCAGCAGCATCAGCAACACACCCACGCCCTTGCTGTGGTTGATCCATGTCGCCGACGATTCGACCAGTGTCTGCACCTGCCCGGTGGCCTTCATCACTTCGGCAAACCCGGAGGCGGCGATCATGATGAACCCGATCATCGCCATCATCTTCATGCCTTGAGTGAACAGGTCATCGGTCTCGCGCCACTTGACGATACCCGAGGCCGAGAAAATCAGAAAACCGGCCAGCGCCCCGATAATCATCGAGTCCAGCAACAACTGAACGACGAATGCCGCCGCAATCGCCACACCGGCCATCATCAGACTCAGCGGGTTGTACTGCACCGCCACTTGCTCGACCTGCTCGATTTTCGCCAGGTTGTAAACGCGCTTCTTGCGGTAGCTGACGAAAGCCATCGCCAGGCCGAACACCATGCCCAATGCCGGAATACCCATGGCGTGGGTGACATTGATGCCGCTGATGTCGACACCGCTGCGGGCAACGTTGGCCAGCAGGATTTCATTAAGGAAGATGTTGCCGAAGCCCACCGGCAGAAACATGTACGGGGTGATCAGACCGAACGTCATCACGCAGGCAATCAATCGGCGATCCAGTTGCAACTTGCTCAGTACATAGAGCAGTGGCGGTACCAGCAGCGGAATAAACGCGATATGGATGGGCAGGATGTTCTGCGAGGCTATCGCGACCATCCACAGCATGCCGATCAGCAGCCATTTGACGTTGCCGCCGTCGGTCGAATGCTGGCGGTCAACCATTACCAGAACCTTGTCGGCCAGCGCGTGGGCCAAGCCGGACTTGGCAATCGCCACCGCGAAAGCGCCGAGCAACGCGTAGGACAACGCCACCGTCGCCCCGCCGCCCAGACCGCTATTGAACGCCTTGAGCGTGGCATCAATGCCCAGACCGCCGGTCAGACCGCCGACCAGCGCACCGACGATCAGAGCGATCACTACGTGCACGCGGGACAGACTCAGGATCAGCATCACGCCGACTGCTGCAATCACTGCATTCATTTCACTACCTCAAAATCACTGCGGTGCAACAGCCACCGCCAGACAGGATGAGCCCGCCCACGGAGCACCGGCGGATTTGCAAAGAGGGTCTTATTAGAAGGGCGCGCACTTTGCCGCAGAGTGGCAGCGGTGTCAAAGCCTCCAAACCCGCCAATGGCTGTGACAATCCGCCCTATTGTGTTTTAAGGATAAAGAAAGCCGATTCGCGGCCGCTACAGTGCAAAGTCTCAGATATTTATCGAATAAGGACGTCTCCATGTCGCTCAGACAACTTTCCATCCAATGGAAAATCACCCTGCTCGCCGGGCTTTGCCTGGCCGGTATCGTGACCCTGTTGGTCGGTCTTTCGCTGTACCGCATGGAGCACAGTTCCGAACTGGTGAAGGCTTCAAGTATGGAGATGCTCACCGAGTCGGCTCAGGCGCGCATCGAATCCCAGGGAGAAGTGCAGGCGGCGGGCATTCGCCAGCAGTTCATGGACGCCTATCAATACGGCCACGGTTTCTCGCGACAGGTGTTGTTCCTGCGTGAACAGGCAGAAAAGCGCTTTCTCGATGCCTTCGACCTGCGCGAAGACATGACCCGTCAGGTCAAGTCCGCGCTGCAAGCCAATCCGGATCTGCTTGGCCTGTCGCTGGTGTTCGAAGCCAATGGGCTGGACGGCAAGGACGAACTGTTCGCCGGGCAAGCGGAACTGGGCAGCAACGACAAGGGCCGCTTCGCCCTGTACTGGTCGCAGCCCGTACCTGGCAAAGTCACGTCGATGGCGTTGCCGGAAAGCGACATGGCCGATACCAGCACCGGCCCCAGTGGCCAAGCGGCCAACGCGTGGTTCACCTGCCCGCGCACGACCCTCAAGCCCTGCGTGATCGAACCGTACTTCTACGTGATCGACGGCCAGAAGGTGCTGATGACCAGCATCGTCTTCCCGCTGATGGTCAACGGCAAGGTCATCGCTTCGCTGTCGGTGGACATCAACCTCAACAGCCTGCAAGCGATCAGTCAGGGCGCGAGCAAAAAGCTCTATGACGGCCAGACCGCCGTGAGCATCATCAGCCCCGCCGGCCTCCTCGCCGGTTACAGTCCGGACGCCGGCAAACTCAGCCAGCGCCTGGACGCCGTCGATACCACCAGCGGCGCCGAACTGCTGCGCCTGCTCGCCTCCAGCAGCAGCGTCAGCAGCCTGCACAGCAAGGGCCTGTTGAAAGTGCTGTCGCCGTTCCAGCCGATCCCGGGCGGGCCGTCGTGGGGTGTATTGCTCGATGTGCCGGAGAAAGTCCTGGTCAGCCGCGCCGAAGCACTCAAACAACAACTGGATGCGAGCAACACCTCGGGCACGCTGATCGAACTGAGCCTCGGCGTGCTGGCCGCGCTGGTCGGCCTGTTGTTGGTGTGGCTGATGGCGCGCAGCGTGACCAAACCGATCCTCGGCGTGGCGCACATGCTGGAAGACATCGCCAGCGGCGAAGGTGATCTGACCCGGCGCCTGGCCTACGACAAGAAGGACGAACTCGGTCAACTGGCCGGTTGGTTCAACCGCTTCCTCGACAAGTTGCAGCCGATCATCGCCGAAGTGAAACGCTCGGTTCAGGACGCGCGCAACACCGCCGACCAGTCCTCGGCCATCGCCTCCCAGACCAGTGCGGGTATGGAGCAGCAGTACCGCCAGGTCGATCAGGTCGCCACCGCGTCCCATGAAATGAGCGCCACCGCCCAGGACGTCGCCCGCAGCGCCGCCCAGGCCGCTGAAGCCGCCAAGGATGCCGATCGCGCGACCCGTGAGGGCCTGACGGTGATCGACCGCACCACGGCGAGCATCGACACACTCGCCAGTGACATGAGCGCTGCGATGGTCCAGGTCGAAGGCCTGGCCGCCAACAGCGAGAAAATCGGCACGGTACTGGAAACCATCCGCGCCATCGCCGAACAGACCAACCTGTTGGCACTCAACGCGGCCATCGAAGCCGCCCGCGCCGGTGAAGCCGGACGCGGTTTCGCCGTGGTCGCTGACGAAGTACGCAACCTCGCCCGCCGCACGCAAGAGTCGGTCGAGGAAACCCGTCAGGTCATCGAGCAGTTGCAGAACGGCACACAGGATGTGGTGGGTTCGATGGGCAACAGCCATCGTCAGGCACAGGGCAGTGTCGAGCAGGTGGGGCAAGCGGTGACAGCGTTGCGCCAGATTGGCGATGCGGTGACGGTGATCAGCGACATGAACCTGCAGATCGCCAGTGCGGCGGAAGAACAGAGCGCCGTGGCTGAGGAAATCAACAACAACGTGGCGACGATTCGTGATGTGACCGAGTCGCTGTCCGGGCAGGCGAATGAATCGGCGCGGGTGAGCCAGTCACTCAATAGCCTGGCCAATCAGCAGCAGGGTTTGATGGATCAGTTCCGGGTCTAAGGCTCACTGCACAACGCAATGTGGAAGCGGGCTCGCTCGCGAAAGCGGTAGTTCAGTCGACATCTTGATTGACTGATCCGCCGCCTTCGCGAGCAAGCCCGCTCCCACAGTGGTTTTATAGCGACCTGCGGTTCAGCGCCGGGGCAACTCGATCACCACCTTCAACCCGCCCCACTCGCTTTCGCCCAGCACCAACAACCCACCCCACGTATCGACGATATCCCGCACGATGCCCAGCCCCAGACCATGCCCCTGCGTCTGCTCATCAAGCCGCGTCCCACGGCTGAACACTTGACCCCGTTGCGCTTGGGGTATGCCCGGCCCGTCATCCTCCACGCTCAGGGCAAAGCCATCAGTACGCTTGATAACATGGAGACGAACCTCGGCATCCGCCCATTTACAAGCGTTGTCCAAGAGGTTGCCGAGCAGCTCCAGCAGGTCTTCCCGATCCCACGGTAATTGCAGCCCCGGTGGCGCTACGTAACTCAACGCCAGATGCTCGCCGTGGATCATGTTCAGGGTCGCCAACAGTCCCGGCAGTTCTGCGTCACAGTCAAACAACGACCCCGGCAGCGCATCACCGGACAATCGCGCACGGTTGAGCTCGCGATTGAGCCGCTGCTGCACTTGCTCCAGTTGTTCCTTGAGGATCTTGCGTAATTCGGGATGGCCATCGAATTTTTCGCTCGCCGCCAGACTCAACAGCACCGCCAATGGCGTTTTCAGGGCATGCCCCAAGTTGCCCAGTGCATTGCGCGAGCGTTTCAGGCTGTCTTCGGTATGGGCGAGCAAATGGTTGATCTGCGCCACCAACGGTTCGAGTTCAACCGGCACCTGATCATCGAGTTGCGAACGCTGGCCCTGCTGCAATTGGGCGATCTGTTCACGCGCCTTTTCCAGCGGTCGCAAGGCACGGCGCACGGTGAGCCGTTGCAAAAACAGAATCAGCAACAGCCCGAGCACGCCCAAACCCAGTCCGATCTGGCGCATGCGCTGAAAGCTTTCGCGCACCGGGGTGTAATCCTGGGCGACGCTGATCGAGATCGACTGGCCCAGCCGTCGATAGTCCGAACGCAACACCAGCAACTGCTGCCCGTCCGGGCCCAACTGCAGATTGCTGTGCAGGCCTTGGTGTTCGAGCTGCGGCAGGTCCTGATCCCACAACGAACGGGAACGCCAGTGACTGTCGGCAAAATCAATGCGGAAATAGTGCCCGGAGAACGGTCGCTGATAGGCCGGCGACAGGTGCCGCTCATCCAGCTGCAAGCCTTGCGGGCCACGCACCAGCGCCACCAGCAGGCTTTCGCTGTCGTTGCGCAAACCGGCCTCGAGATAGCGCTGCAATCCCACCTCGAACAGCCACAGACTGGTTTGCGCCAGCACCACGCCGACCACCACCAGCACGCTGATCAACCCCAGGCTCAAGCGGCGCTGGATTGACCTCACGACGCTTGCCCGCCGAACAGGTAACCCTGGCCGCGACGGGTTTCGATCACGCTTTTGCCGAGCTTGCGGCGCAGGTGATTGACGTGGACTTCAAGAACGTTGGAATCACGCTCGGTCTCACCGTCGTAGAGGTGTTCGGCGAGGTGGCTTTTGGAGAGGATTTGCTCGGGGTGCAGCATGAAATAGCGCAGCAAGCGAAATTCGGCGGCGGTCAGTTGAATGTCGGCGCCGTCGCGAACGACACATTGGCGGCCCTCATCCAGATGCAGGCCGGCTGCCTTTAGCGTCGGCTGGTTGGCCTGGCCTTTGGAGCGGCGCAACAACGACTGAATGCGCAAATAAAGCTCTTCGGGATGAAACGGTTTGGTCAGGTAATCGTCGGCACCGGCCTTCAGGCCTTCGATGCGCTCGGCCCAGGAATCGCGTGCCGTGAGGATCAGCACCGGCACCGCCAGGCCCCCGGCACGCCATTGCGCCAGCACCTCTAGCCCCGGCACGCCAGGCAAGCCGAGGTCGAGGATGATCAGGTCATAGGGTTCGCTGCGGCCCTGATACACCGCATCACGACCATCTGCCAGCCAATCCACTGCGTAACCTTGGCGTTGCAGGCCGGCGAGCAACTCGTCGGCCAGCGGTACGTGGTCTTCCACCAAAAGCAAACGCATCGATCAATCTTCCTCGTCTTTCACAAGTTCACCGGTATCAGCCTTCAGGTGCAGCTCACGCGCCACACCCTCGACGGTCAGCAACTCGACTTCATACATGTAGACGTCGTGCTTCTCTTCCAGCTCGACCTCCAAAAGCTTCGCGCCGGGGTAACGCGCCATTGCCTGATGCAGCACTTGCTCCAGCGGCAAAATCACACCCGCGCGAACCAGGCGCAGCGCTTCGTCCTGATCGAGGTCGCGAGCCATCGCCGTCGAACAAAAAATCACGAGCGCCAACGCCGTGCAACGGGTGGCGCGAACATTAACCTTCATTACTTATCCTGATGATCCCTGAGAACCTGCCCCGTCACCGCGTTCAATTCCAGATCCCATTCCTGCCCCTGCGGATCACGCATTTCAATCTGGTAGATGTACTTGCCGTACTGCTCTTCCAGCTCGGTGTCGGTGATCTCGGAACCCGGATGTCTGGCCAGCGCCGTGGTATTGAGCTTCTCGAAGGAGACGATAGTACCAGCGTCGTGCAGACGCAGGGCTTCATCGGGGCCAAGGTCGCGGGCGTGGGCGATGCTGGCGGTCAAGCCGAAAAGCGAGGCGATGGACAGGGCAGTCAGGGTTTTCATGGGTGACTCCATATTTTTATGTGTTGCAACGCAGGGCACCTTAGCGGGATGAACTTAACTGAAACTGAATTGCCATCATTGTTTCCTCGCTCCCACAGAGGGCCGCCGTGGTTCTATAATCCTTCGCTTGCTAACGATCGAGACCGGTATGACAGCCATCCACATCAAGTTTCCGTCCCTCACCCTCAAGGCCGGCCCCCGGGCCATGGCGCGCATCCGCGCCCAAGGCCTCAACGCTGCTGATGTCGGCACCCTGCCCGGCGCGGCCGGTGGGCCAAAGGCCTTGGGGATTCAGGGGCTGGATCTGGCCTTGTTCGGTGAGTGGCTGCCGAGTGCGCCGCGCGAACGTTCGCTGATCGGTGCGTCAGTGGGTTCCTGGCGCTTCGCCAGCGCCTGCCTGCCGGACGCCGCCGCAGGCATTCGTCGCCTCGGCCACCTGTACGCCGAGCAGAATTTCAACAAAGGCGTGACCATGGCCCAGATCAGTCAGAGCTCGCAGCGCATGCTCAATGACCTGCTCGATGGCCGCGACGACAGCATTCTCAATAACGCCGATTACCGCTTGAACATCATGGTGGTCAAAAGCCAGGGCCGTCTGGCGGACGACCATCGCGCTCGACTCGGGCTGGCACTGGGCTCGGTGATTGCCGACAACCTGCGCGGTCGCGCGCGGCTGTCGCGACATTTTGAACGGCTGATCATCCACGATCCGCGCCTGGCACCGCCGGTGCATGCGCTCAACGATTTCCCGTCGCGCTTCGTCGCGCTCAATGCTGCCAATCTGCGTCAGGCGCTGCTGGCCTCGGGTTCGATTCCGATGATCATGGAAGGCGTGCGCGACCTGCCCGGCGCCGGTGCAGGGACTTTCCGCGACGGCGGTCTGCTCGACTATCACCTTGACCTGCCCTACAGCGGCGACGGCATCGTGCTCTATCCGCACTTCACCGACCGTGTGATTCCGGGCTGGTTCGACAAGACCCTGCCATGGCGCCGGGCCTCGGTGGAGCGCTTGCAAGACGTGTTGTTGCTCGCGCCGTCAAAGGAATATCTGGCACGCCTGCCCTACGGCAAACTGCCCGACCGCAACGACTTCAAGCGCTTCATGGGCGATGCGCCGAGCCGGCAAAAATACTGGCACGCGGCGATGGACGAGAGCCGGCGCCTGGGGGACGAATTCCTCGAACTGGCTGCCAATGGTCGCCTCGCCGAGCGCTTGCTGACCCTTTAGTCAGCAAGGCCAAACACAAGCTGATAAACTCGCCGCCTGCCCGAATCGCTGCGGCGAACGCCATCTGAACAGAGCCGAAACTACTGTGGAAATCTTCAAGGAATTTACATTCGAATCCGCCCATCGCCTGCCGCACGTACCGGACGGCCACAAGTGCGGGCGCCTTCACGGCCACTCGTTCAAAGTGGCGATTCACCTGAGCGGCGACCTCGATCCGCACACAGGCTGGATCCGCGACTTCTCCGAGATCAAAGCGATTTTCAAGCCGCTCTACGAGCGCCTGGATCACAACTACCTGAACGACATTCCCGGCCTGGAAAACCCGACCAGCGAAGTCCTGGCCAAATTCATCTGGAATGAATTGAAACCACTGCTGCCGGAACTGAGCGCGATCCGCATCCACGAAACCTGCACCAGTGGCTGCATCTATCGCGGCGAGTAATTCAATACACATCCCCTTGTAGGCGTTGCCAGAAGCCGCTTCAGGGGATCGGTGTTCATCAAGGATATAGAGAACAGCCTTCGCGGCTGTTTTTTTATGCCTATGCTTTTTTGGCTCCCACCCTGCCAAGAGGACAGGACCATGACGGACTGGCTGCTGGATCAAGTCTTCGACTTCAACGGGCATAGCGTGCGGTTGACTCACAAAGCATCGACATCACCATTAAGAGTCAGTCCTTCAATCCATGTATGAAGCCCCCGCTTGATAACATGCCGTGATTTGAACGCCCCTGACTCCTCTAGAATATCTTTCAATATCGGTGAATGCGTAACAACCCAAATCTGCGATCGCTTACTGGCAGAGCTAATCAAACCAGCCAACGATCTGAGCATATCAGGATGAAGGCTGTTATCAGGCTCGTTCAAAACAATAAAAGGAGGCAAAGAACCGGATGTCAGCGCAACGACCAGGCAAATATACTGCAACGTACCGTCAGACAACTCCCACGCATTACTTGTCCGATTACTGTGAGCGAAACGCAAACCAAACGAAACGGTACGCTCGGGCTTTGAAATATCCAAAGTTGCTCCACCGAATGTATCCGCAATCAGTTTTTCAATAACATCAAGATCCTGAACTATATATTTTTGCGTCGCCAAAACAGCAGCGAGATTTGTTCCACAGGAATCAAGCACGGTACCACTAACAGCGTAGCAAGGCTTACGGATGGGTGACTCAATATCAGTCCTGAAACCATGATAAAAACGCCACCCCATTATTTCATGTTTGATACGCAACACCTCGGGAAAACGCTCCGCATCTGTGAGAGAGTTTAATGCCGTTGCCGAGGGAAATAGTCGAATAGAATTAGTCATGTCCAGCATGGCCATTTCTCGACCCATGACTTTCAAGAAACTATTCTCTCTGACCATCAGAATATGAGTTTTTCGCCCATCATAAAACGATAACTTTTCATTTTTAATTTGCGGTTCAAACTCAAAGCCATCGCCCAATACAATTTTCTCTCCAAAAACATTTTTTTGCGGCACCAAGCCTGCTGTAATTCTATAACTGTAATAGCCATCATCTGGAAAAGTTGAAAAACGCACTTCAAGAATAATTTTTGAGCGTTCGGCACTGCGCTTTGAACTTTCCGAAAGGATCGACTGCATGCCACCTTCCCTAACGATAAACTTTGAGAACTCCCCCGTCGCGGCGGCCTGCACGAGCTTTAGTGCATTATACAAATTGGTCTTCCCAACTCCATTAGCGCCATGAAAAATGTTCAATCCGTCAAGATTAATAAACACATCATCAATAGAGCGATACCCTTTAACTGAAACAGACAAAATTCTCACTACTAAAGCTCCACACAATATTCGCCATTAAACGAGACTACTCGATCAGCCAGCTTTAATATTGACTCGCGATGAGCAACAATGATCACAATGTTAGACGCATTATATTTCTTTATATTTGATATGACTGTACGCTCTGCCGCCTCATCAAGAAACGCGGTACTCTCATCAAAAACAACCACCTTATGATCCCGCAAAAAACTTCTTGCCAGCGCAAGACGTTGGCGCTCTCCTCCCGACAACATTAGACCTCTGTCTCCAATTTCCGTGTCCAGTCCGGACGGTAATCCTTTCAGGAATACCTCAAGATTAGCGAGCTTTAGAACAGCTTCCAGTTTCTCATCCGGTGCATTCTGATCGGCAACTTTTAGATTAAATCTCAGCGTACCGTTGAACAAACCAACCTCTTGGGACACGAAAGAAAACCTGGAATAAAAATCGTGATCAGACAAATCGCCTATCGCAACACCACCATATTTAATTAAACCTGACGATGGCACGTAGAGTCGCATCAGCAATTTGACAATAGTTGACTTACCCACGCCAGACGGGCCAGTGATCGCGACGACTTCACCCGGAGCAAATCGAATTGACAAATCACACAGCACCTTTTCTACAGGTCGGTTAGGGTAAGAGAACCCAACATTACAAAACTCCAGACCATGACCAACGTTCGGAAGTTTATTATTTTTATCAACACGCCGAATTTCGCAAGCGTCAAAATGCTTTAGTAATGGTGCAAACCCACCTAGTGACTCGATCATGCTTCCAACACTCTTTAAAAGAGCGTCGTACGGCTGACAAACCTGAAACATATAGGCTGCAACCATTACTAAATGACCAACACCTATCTCACCGGAAAGCAACCTTAACGAGGACTCATAAATAACCACAAAAAAAACCAATGAAAAAATAACTATCCTGACCACCTCCAGAGAAGTACTTTTCCTATAGAAATCCAACCAAGACTGGTAAACCCCTTCTTGATCTTCGCGAAAAAACCGCAGTAGAAACTCCTCAGCTAAATAAATACGTATCGTCTCAATATTCGAAACAATGCCATGGACAGTTTTAGAACATCCCATTTCCTTCAATATCACAGCTTTGAATAGCTCTGACAAACGACCTATCACTGAAGCGCTAAGAATGGCATATACAAAAACATATAAAAAAATCATAAACATTACGAAAAAATCTTCAAAAAACAGCAACACTACAAACGATACTAATATCTGAACCAAGGACGGCAGCACACCAACCAATAAAGAGCGCACAGTATTATCCATACTCGCAGAAGCACATTGCAACACTGCGCAAGGTGTGCCGGCCCTTGTACAAGACTCTCATTCGCAGATAAACCAATTGATTTCTTAATAAACATCTCACCAAGATTTATATTAACCCTCTGAATAAACATCATTGTCAACACATCAGACGAATGAGATAACACCTGAGATATAAAAACAACACCAATCACCAAAACCAGAAAGTTCAAGAACTGTTCATGATCACTTGAAGCGACCGCAAGCATCCGTTGAAAAAACATGGGCAACAACCCAAACCCTATCGAGGTAAGAAAAACCAGCGTCACCAAAAAGGCCAAACGACCTGCATCCTTTGATTTCATGGACAACTTTAATAGCTTATAAGCATCGACAAACCCTTTCGCCTTCATTCGAATACTTCCTGAAAGTTAAGCTTGAACAATTCATGAGGTAACAGGGGAAAGGATCGATCACCTGTCATCAGGGATTTCAGGGCTAGGCATTCTCCGGCACTTCCTTTCATCAGACCACAACCTAAAGTGGCCGAACCATGAATCGACCAATACTTACTTTCCAAATCACTATTCAAAGCTTTCTTGAATAGTCGCCGATAAATCAACTCTACGCCCAAGGCTCCGTTGGAAACTGAGAAACTTTCTTTTTTGCCAGGTTCTAAAACACTCGCCTCAAATAATGCACGAACATTGTATTTCTGTAGGAACTCATTGATCATGCAGATATTAAAATGTCTTTTTAAAAAATCTAATACATAAATAATCCCTGCCCCCCCATAAGCCCACCCAAACTCATCTTGAAGTTCTATATTTCGAGGTTTACTTCTCAAATCAGGCCAATTACCACGCTGAGGGTCGAAGCAATTGATTTCCGACATGATCACGCCTTTTATCAATGGCAGGATCGCCCCATCAGGAATATCAAAAACAAGTGCATATACCGCGATCGAATAAGCGACTCCTGCTTGACCATGCGAAAGCCCAGATAATATCTTCTTTGCGTGCCTTGAGATATTGGCAGAAAATATTATCTGCTCACCATCGAGTTCGGATCGCGCTACTAAAACATCGAATAGCGACCTAGCAACATCTCGCCAAACCTCCATCCGTGATAGTTCAAAGTAACAACTTGCAATCACTAGAGCCCCGGCAAGACCATAAACCAATCCCGAACCCATTTTCTTATATTCACATGCATAAATAGACGTGACAATTTTATCGGTTGCAGCGGAAATAGAGGTCAGGTTTCCATCTATAAAAATCGGAGCTATCGAACTCAACCCACCGACATATGCTCCACCTATTGGGGACGAGGAGAGAAACTCACTACCCACCACCATTTCATAATACGCGGAGAGAAACTCCTTATTCTCAGACTCTGACTCGAATAACCCCCCAGTAGAGGCGAGATACCCAAGCCCTCCCGAACCCGAAAACAAATCGAACCCTACCGAAGTTAGCTCAAGATAGCTCTCACTTCTACTGGTAAACAGTAACGGGGGAGATTTTTTATAAAGCATGTGCTTAGCAGTTCTCTTTACTGAAGCGGAAGTCGTGTCTAAAGAAAAACAATTAGAGACT
Source organism: Pseudomonas sp. RA_15y_Pfl2_54 (assembly GCF_963971015.1). NCBI lineage: Bacteria > Pseudomonadati > Pseudomonadota > Gammaproteobacteria > Pseudomonadales > Pseudomonadaceae > Pseudomonas > Pseudomonas sp. RA_15y_Pfl2_54. The sequence continues at coordinate 41,775 of NZ_CAXAPN010000012.1, read as the reverse complement.
TCTCCATCATCAAAGAAGCCAACCCTATTAAACCTAAAGTTCATATCGACTACTTTTCCAGCCTCTTTATACACGCACTTTAAAAATTCAATCTCGTGACCATACCCATCACTTACTATACGATGCAAATCACTCCTTACACTATCGTACCCACTCACATAGTTAATCAGTTTAATACTTTTCACAGCATGAACTGAACAAACGAAAAGAGCCTTTGCACTAGACGTAAACCTTGGGACATCCCCAAGAAAACAGGCTTCAACCTCAGCCTTTAAGAGAGCGGGCTCAGCCCGATAATCTTCGATTGATCCGAGGCAGGACTCGATATAGTTTTTTCGCCCTTCATTACTCTTTAGAAGTAGCGGATGAAAAGACGCCTCAATCACCAAGCAATAATTAGCCGTGTCTCTCAATATCATTCTATTTTTAAGATTAGAAGCTTGATTAAAAAACCTCACAAACCGCTGATACTCAGCAGTTATAATTTTATAGCACTCCACACAGCCAGCAACCATACAATCAATATAGTCCATCGGATTCTGTACACAACCATCAAACACTACTGCGTTCGGATTTTTGTTCAAAGATGCTTTTCTAATGATTTCTTTCCGAAATATATTTCCTATCCCCGCGTGCTCGGTGTCGGCAAGTCCATCTGTGTATTTAATAACATTCGGCACAAGCCCAGTTCTAGCTATTGCCGAACGAGACGCGTCAACATAGACATGATGAAATACTGCTTCCAAGTCAACCGGCACAGGATTTCCATGATGAGTTACTATATTTTCATAATGAAGATCGGTAACCCCTAACGAAGCAACTGCGGCAATCAAATAGCCTGCTAACTTATAATAGTTCTCTACCTCCGCTTGGCTCTTCAAAGGAACCTGATCACACCACTTCACCCATCCGAAATCCTGCCCCGATATATATTCAGGAAACTCCCAGCCTTGGATATCACATTGATCCTTAAAGAAATCCCCAAGAAACTCGCTTGTTTTCCTTTCCAGTTCCAGGTCGCGCAATTTCAAGGCAAAGGCGGGGCATCCCCGTACGTAAAATAGAGCGACATTTTTATTTCCATCGTGACTTTCATCCCCGAGCAAAAACACATCACTCACTTCATGAGCGTCCGCCAGAAAACCAGTCCGTAGCAATTCCGGAAGCGACTGAACAAAAGCCCCCTTTACTAAGGAAAAGTTTTCCAACTCATCCGCAAAAAGTTTATCCAGCAAGTACTGCAGTGATTCATATTTACTCAAAAATTCTAGATACAACTCATCCTTCTCTAAAAAATCCTCGTACGTCATACTGACGCCGAGATCTTCATTGACATGCGAAACTTCTGCCTCAATGGTTTGCCGAACATAACTTTCCACCTTGTTCGCAACATGTATAGCAAACGCATTAGCCAGTTTTTTATCGAACAAAGAAGCAAGATCGAACTCCTTACTCTTATACAGTTCATTCAGATAATCATTTACTAAAACTCTATGCGCTCCGAAATAAGTCGACATGGATTCAACTTTTGAAAAACCACTCATCAACATTTCCTTATGTCAAATAAAATACCGCCTTTCGGCGGTTTGCGACTAGTTAAAGACAACTACATTGGCACTTGGCACCAGCCCATAACACGTCCCGCTTTTTATTGATTTTGGCGAGTAGGAAGCATAGCAACACCTGCTGAAGCATTGAGTACAGTTACTTGTCGCCGGCCCCGTGTGTACAGGTCTTGTAAGCTCCATTCCAGGGGGAGTATTTTCAATTTGCAAAAGAAGTGGATCTACATACATTTTTACGAAGGCAGCACTCATCATGACGCCATCCGCCCGAATAACATTTTTAATAGATTCAATATCGACACTACGATTACTCATCTTACGTCCTTGTATTGCCATTAGAATGCTTTGAAAAATTGAGAATCATTTGGAGCTATAGATATATTGGATCAAACCTTTACGGTCAATAAATTCGAAGCAGGAACAGGACTAATATCCTGTAGGACTATTCCAGTGGGGCCATAGGAACAATCCAGACTCAATTCAAAATATTAAGTTCTTTCATACAAGAAATTGACAGAACAAAACGTCAAGATGACAGCTCACCCCAATAGTTGTTAATCCAACAACTATCAATTCATATAGTTCTCAAGCATTGGAAATAGCTATTCAAACTTGGTTCGAACTCTGCAACCTTCCCCGCCTCTCTCTCATTCCAGCAAGGAACGCCCTATGGCGCAGAGCGATGCCGGCAACGATCCCCCCCCCCTCAGCGAAGTCCCCAAAGTGGCGATTCACCTAAGCGGCGACCTCGATCCGCACACGGGCTGGATCCGCATCCACGAAACCTGCACCCGTGGCTGCATCTATCGCGGCGAGTTATCCATGAAGAACACTGAAATCCCTGTAGGGACGGGCTTGCCCGCGCACAGGGGTGATGCATGACGAATGCATAAATCACAGGCAAAAAAAAACCGCATTGGGCGATACCCATGCAGTTCTGTTGAATCGTTCGATGTTCGTTAAGGTGGTAACCCCACCAGCCACACCCCGGCACACAATGTTCCCGCTGTGGCTGCTTCCTTCCGGATCTGACCAGGTTCACGGGTAATCGTTGCGGGGGGACCGATGGGGTCACCATAACGACACTCACCTGTCGGCGAGCCGCGCCATTGTACCTATCTGAGACGAAGTTACAACCGTTGGTTTCAGATAAAAAACATGAAGAGGTTCAAGCACTTGCTATTGCGCTTGCAACACCTCATCCGCCCTGCCGCCCTCTTGCTGGATCACCAGGTGAATGAAGTGCAGCTTGGCAATCGCCGCCGCCGGCAACACGAACGGGTAGAAGTCCGGCTGACCCATGCTGCGTGACAATTCGTTGAGCATGCCGGCCAGTTCGATCCAGGCGTTGACGAACGACAGAAACGCCCCGCCGCCAGGATGCTCAGGCTCGAACAGAGTGCTTGGCGCAAATGGCTGGTAGTCGAAGTCCATTTCCCGCGCACTCATGCCAAAACCCAGCGCAGTGTCCACTGCGTCCATCATGTGCAGGTAATGCGCCCAGGTTTCCGCCCAGTCTTCCCAAGGGTGCATGGTCGCGTAGGCACTGACGTAATGCTGCGGCCAGTCCAGTGGGGCGCCTTGTTGATAGTGGTGGTCAAGTGCCTCGGCATAGCTGGCGCGCTCGTCGCCAAACAGGTTGCGGAATGATTGGAGCCATGGACCGTTAGCGATCAGCCGATCCCAGTAGTAGTGTCCAACCTCGTGGCGAAAATGCCCCAGCAGCGTGCGATAGGGCTCATGCATTTGCGCCCTCACCCGCTCGCGATGGGCGTCGTCGGCTTCTTTGATGTCGAGGGTGATCAGGCCGCTCGCGTGGCCGGTCATTGGTGAATTGCCTTCGAGGTCGACGCCGATGAAATCGAAGGCCAGTCCGGTTTCTTCACTCACCGTTTTCGGGATGACCTGCAAGCCGAGGGTGATCAGTTGTGCCACCAGGCGGCGCTTGGCCGTTTCCACCTTGCGCCACAGTTCGGGGTTTTCAGAAACCGAAAGATCGGGAATCGTGCGATTGAGGCTGCAGGCAACACACAGGACGTCGCGACCGTTGTCCGGCAGCAACCAGTTGCACGCCGCAGGCGTATCGAGATTGGCGCAACGACGGAACAGTCCCGCCTCGGGATCGGCATCCAGCGTCCAGGAGCCTTCCTGCGGCCCCGGTTGCAGCGAGGTCAGGCGACTTTGTTCAGACTGATAACCGAGCAATGCGCTGCAAGCCAGGCACTGACTGTTGCGAAAGAACAGTGACTGACCGCAGCGACACGGCCAGACTTTGCTGTTGCGTGAAGATTCGCCCATGAACGGCGCGACGATGCGAGAACTGAGTTGCTCGAAAAAGCGGTACATGGCGATCTCTCCTTGGGGCTTGCCAAGACTAGATCATTCCCGCCCAAAGATCGTTCCCACGCAGAGCGTCACTAGTGTCCGGTAAAACCTGTTTCATAGCAGAAGGCAGCCTTGAGCTGCCTTCTGCTCCGTTCGCTTCTGCCTTCGATGTTCAAGATGTTCGATGCTTGATGGCCGTTCGAACAACGTGTGGGCTAGCCGAATGACGAAGCTGGAAATAGCCCAGAGCCACCTGACCGGCGCTGCTAAAGGTGCAGCAAGAGGTACGTGATCAAAGCGCTGTATATCTGAAGACGAACGGCATTTTCGGAGAACTTGAAGCATCTGTGCAAATCGGGTGCTGCTGAACATAGGCGAAAATCGAGCCTGAAAAACCTGATTATTGCTCAGGAAGCAGGCACAGCAAGGGGGAGCAAGCTCCCCCTTCAGTTTTTACCGGACACTAGTGACGCAATGCGTGGGAACGAGAGGTCAGACGGAGAGGCCACAGCCCTTCAGGAACGCGATAAATGCCTCCTCATCCATCACCTTCACCCCAAGCTCATTGGCCTTGGTCAGCTTGGAGCCAGCGCCTGGGCCGGCCACCACGCAATGCGTCTTCGCCGACACCGAACCGGCCACCTTCGCCCCAAGGCTTTCCAGATGTTCCTTGGCGACATCGCGGCTCATCAACTCGACCTTGCCCGTCAGCACCCAAGTCTGCCCGGACAGCGGCAAACCTTCGACGACCTTCTTCTCGCTGTGCCAGTGCATGCCGAAATCACGCAGTTGCTTCTCGGCCTCTTCGGCCAGTTGGCGATGCTGCGGCAGCGCAAAAAACTCACGTACCGAATTGGCCTGTTTCTCCGGCAATGCCTGACGCATGTCCAGCCAGTCGGCGCTCATTACCGCGTCGAGCGAGCCAAACCTGTCTGCCAGCTTCTGCGCCCCGCCTGGGCCGACCGAAGGAATGTACAGCTTGTCGAGGAAGCCGCCCAGCGTAGTGCTGGCGGCAAACTCGGCCCCCAGTTCGCCCTGATCCTGAATCTGCAAACCATGCCCGAGCAATTCGCCGATCACCTGCTGGTTGTGCGCATCTTCAAAGAAGCTGTGAATCTCGTGTGCCACTTCCAGGCCGACATCCGGCAGATAGGTCAGCACCTGCGGCAACGCCTGTTGTACGCGCTCCAGCGAACCCAGCGAACGCGCCAGTACCTTGGCCGTTTCTTCACCAACATCGGGAATGCCCAGGGCATAGATGAAACGCGCCAGCCCCGGCTTCTTGCTGTCTTCAATGGCCGCGAGCAGTTTGTTGCCGGACACCTCGGCAAAGCCTTCCAGATCGACGATGTCATCAAACTTCAGCGCGTATAAATCGGCCGGCGAACTGACCAGGCCTTCATCGACCAATTGCTCGACGCTCTTGTCGCCGAGGCCTTCAATGTCCATCGCACGACGCGAGACGAAGTGAATGATCGCCTGCTTCAATTGCGCGCCACAGGCCAGGCGCCCCACGCAGCGATACACCGCGCCTTCGCTGACGGTTTCCTTGCCCTTGCTGCGCTTGATCAGTTGCGTGCGCTCAACGTGGGAGCCGCACACCGGACAGCTCTCCGGAATCGCCACAGGTCGTGCATTGTCCGGACGGCGTTCGGTGACCACTTGCACCACTTGTGGAATCACATCACCGGCACGACGGATGATCACGGTGTCGCCGATCATCAGGCCCAGCCGCGCGACTTCGTCCATGTTGTGCAGCGTGGCATTGGCCACGGTGACGCCCGCGACCTTGACCGGTTTCAGGCGCGCCACCGGAGTGACGGCGCCGGTACGGCCAACCTGGAATTCCACATCGAGCAACTCGGTGAGCTCTTCCATCGCCGGGAATTTATGCGCGATCGCCCAACGCGGTTCGCGGGCGCGGAAGCCCAGTTCACGCTGATCGGCAATGCTGTTGACCTTGAACACCACACCGTCGATTTCGTAAGTCAGCGAGCTGCGTCGCTCACCGATGTCGCGGTAGTAATCCAGGCACTCACCGATGCCTTTGGCCAGTTTCAGCTCGTGGCTGATCGGCATGCCCCACTTTTGCAATTGCTTGAGGTTGCCGATGTGGGTGTCGGAAATATCGTGGGAGACCTGACCGATGCCGTAGCAGCAGAACTCCAACGGACGGTTGGCGGTGATCTTCGAATCCAGCTGACGCAGGCTGCCGGCAGCGGCGTTGCGCGGGTTGGCGAAGGTCTTGCCACCGATGTCCAGTTGCGAGGCGTTGAGGCGCTCGAAACCGGCCTTGGACATGAACACCTCACCGCGCACTTCCAGGGTCGCCGGCCAGCCTTCGCCGTGCAGCTTCAGGGGAATGTTGCGCACGGTGCGCACGTTGACGCTGATGTCTTCGCCGGTGGTGCCGTCACCGCGTGTGGCGCCACGAACCAGCAGGCCGTCCTGATACAGCAGACTGACCGCCAGGCCATCGAGCTTCGGCTCGCAGCTGTACTCCACCGCCGAGCCACCGCCGAACAGATCGCCAGCCGGCAGATCCAGACCTTCAGTGACGCGGCGATCAAACTCGCGCATATCGGTTTCTTCGAAGGCGTTGCCGAGGCTGAGCATCGGTACTTCGTGGCGCACCTGAGTGAACGCCGTCAGCGCCACACTGCCGACACGCTGGGTCGGCGAGTCACGGGTGATCAACTGCGGGTTGGCTGCTTCCAGAGCCTTGAGCTCGTGGAACAACCGGTCGTACTCGGCATCCGGAATGCTCGGCTCGTCGAGGACGTGGTAACGGTAGTTGTGCTGATCCAGCTCAGCGCGCAGCGCTAGAATGCGGTTTTGGGCGGCGGTCATGGGTGTTCTCTCATAAAGCAAAAGAGCAGCCGAGGCTGCTCAATCTATTTTGCCGATTGCCTCTTTATAACGAGGCAATCTTTTCAATCAACGCTTATGGGTCAGGGCGCGGCGCTCGAACTCGACGATGCGCTGACGGTAATGCTCGATGGTCTGCGCGGTCAGGACGCTGCGTTGGTCATCCTTGAGTTCACCGTTCAGTTCCTGGGACAGCTTGCGGGCAGCGGCCACCATCACGTCGAAGGCCTGCTTCGGATGACGCGGGCCAGGCAGACCGAGGAAAAAGCTCACCGCCGGGGTGCTGAAATGATCGATGTCGTCCAGATCAAAGATGCCCGGCTTGACCGCATTGGCCATGGAGAACAGCACCTCACCGTTGCCAGCCATGCTTTCGTGACGGTGGAAAATATCCATCTCACCAAAACGCAGACCGCTTTCCAGAATATTCTGCAACAGCGCTGGGCCTCTGAAACCGGCAGCGTCGCGGCAGATCACGCTGATCACCAGAACCTCTTCGGCTTGCGGTTGATCCTTGTCACTGACCACCGGTGCAGCCTTGGCATCATTGGCGAAGTCTTCACGACTGCTGAAGCTCGGGCCGCCGTCCAGATCCAGGTCAAGGTTCAGGTCGCCCTGGGCCGGACCGTTGCTGCCACGCTTGCCACGCTTGGAGCCGGATTCGCGAGGCTCGCGTGCTTCGCGGGCCGGCATGCTCACCGACGGCAGATCGTGCTCGTCCAGTTGTGGCTCTTTATGGGTGTCCAGAACGCGGGCCGGGCCCAACAGCTCGGCGCTGGTGTCCTCGTCCGGCAGATTCGACAGACTTCGATCAAGACGGAATTTCAGTTTTCCCTTGCCGCCGCGCATCCGGCGCCAGCCATCGAAAAGAATACCGGCTATCACAATGATGCCGATGACGATCAGCCACTCGCGCAGACCGATTTCCATGTAATCCCGTGCCTCTATAAAAAATGCTGAAAAATAAGGGGTTTACACTGTGCAAACCGCTTTAAAACGTGGCGCCAACTCTATGTTCTGACAGGTGTTTTGCCCACGTATACGAAAAATTGACATTAAACTAGCACGATCAAAGGCTTCGCAGCTACAAGCTTTAAGCTCCAGGCTGCAAGCCGCTTCACTTGCCGCTTGAAGCTTGCAACTCGCCGCTGCGCCGCTAGGCGTCCACCATCGCCATCGCCTCCTCGACATCTACAGCTACCAGTCGCGAACAACCCGGTTCATGCATCGTCACACCCATCAACTGCTCGGCCATTTCCATGGCGATCTTGTTGTGAGTGATATAGATGAACTGCACCGTCTGAGACATCTCCTTAACCAATCGTGCGTAGCGTCCAACGTTAGCGTCATCCAGTGGCGCGTCAACTTCATCGAGCATGCAGAACGGCGCCGGGTTCAACTTGAAGATCGCAAAAACCAGTGCCAGCGCGGTCAGGGCTTTTTCCCCGCCGGAGAGCAAATGGATGGTGCTGTTCTTCTTTCCAGGCGGCTGCGCCATGATCGTTACCCCTGTATCGAGTAGATCTTCGCCCGTCAGTTCCAAATACGCGCGCCCGCCACCGAAAACTTTTGGAAAAAGCGCCTGTAAACCGCCATTGATCTGATCAAAGGTATCTTTGAAACGGTTGCGGGTTTCCTTGTCGATCTTGCGAATAACGTTTTCCAGCGTCTCCAGTGCCTCGACCAGATCGGCATCCTGAGCATCCAGATAACGTTTACGCTCGGATTGTTGCGTGTATTCGTCGATGGCCGCGAGGTTGATGGCACCCAGACGCTGAATCCGGGCATTGATCCGTTCGAGTTCCTCTTCGGCTTCGCGTTCACTGGCTTGTGCCGTTAATGTCGCGAGCACGCCATTGAGATCGTAGCCATCTTCGAGCAGTTGATCCTGCAGAGCCTTGCGGCGCACGGTCAGGGCTTGCCATTCCATGCGCTGCTGTTCGAGCTGGCCACGGATCAACTGCGATTGCTGCTCGGCTTGCGTCCGGCGTTTTTCCGCTTCGCGCAATTCACGGTCGGCATCTTCCAGGGCGATTTGCGCAGTCTTGAGTTCTTCGTCGACGGTCATGCGCTTGTCGAGCAACTCTTCAAGCTTCAGGCGCAGTTCTTCCAGAGGGGCCTCGCCCTCCTCCAGATTCAGACTCAACTGTTCGCGCTTTTCGGTCAGACGCTCGGCCTGCATTTCCAGACGCTCCAGCGCCTGGCGCGTGGAGTCATGCTGCGCGCGCAACGAGCCGAGCCGCACGGCCAATTGATGCGCATGGTCCTTGTGCTGCCGCGCTTCCTGACGCACGCGGTCGAGGCGCTCGCGCAAGCTGTCGCGCTGGGCCAGCAGCAACTCGCGTTGCTCGGTGTCCAGCGCCATGGCGTCGAGGGCGTCCTGCAATTGCATGCGCGCTTCGCCTATTTGCTCATGCTCGAGCTCACGCTGTTCGCCGAGCTCGATCAGCTCTTCATCGAGACGGGTACGGCGCAGCGTGAGTTGTTCGGCCTTGGCTTTGCCGGCGGACAACTGGGCTTTCAATTCACCTTGCTGACGGGCTTCGTCTTGCAGCAAGCGACGTAAATGTTCGCGACCGTTTTCCTGCTGACGCTGTTGCGCGCGCAGGGTTTGCAAACGGGTTTCCATCGCCTCGACCGTGGCTTCACGCTCTTCACGTTCGAGATGCAGCGTCTCGATTTCCTGGCCACGGGCAAGCATGCCGCTTTCGGCTTCGCTGGCACGGCGCACGCGCAGGAAATGCCGACCGACCCAGTATCCATCACGACTGATCAGGCTCTGCCCGGCGCTCAGCTGACCGCGCAAGGCCAAGGCCTGCTCCAGACTATCGACCGGTTTGACCTGACTGAGCCATGGCGACAGGTCAATCTGCGCCTCGACCTTGTCCAGCAAGCTGCCCGCCACTCGCACGCCATCGGTGCCGGGGCTGAGCAGGCGCAAATCGCCCTGAGTGAAGCCGGACAAATCAAAACCGTTGAAATCATCCACCAGCACCGCTTGCAGGTCGGCGCCGAGCACGGTTTCCACCGCCAACTCCCAACCGGCCTCGACCTTCAGGCCTTCGGCCAGACGCGGTCGTTCGGCCAGGTTGTGCTCCTTCAGCCATTCAGCCGTGCCGGTGCCCGGATCGAGCGCGGCTTGCTGCAAGGCTTCCAGCGAGGCCAACCGGCCATTCAAACGCTGCAAATCGCCCTGCGCCTGTTGCTGCGCGGTCAACGCTTGCTGCAACTCCTGGCGCAGTTGCTCAAGCTTTTCGACCTGAGCCTCTTCGCTGGTCTGCAAATCTTCAAGCGTCGCTTCGGACTCGGCGAGTTGTTCGTTGAGCGCAATGATCGCCGCGTCTTCCGGATCGGCCGACAGCAATGCACGCTCTTCGCCGAGGCGCTTTTGCCGATCGGCCAGACGCTCCATGCTGGTTTCCAGCTGCTGGATGCGCGACTGCTGGACTTCAGCCTGACGGCGCGGTTCGGCGGCGGTCAGGTTGAAGGTGTCCCACTGCTCCTGCCAGCCGTGCATGACGGTTTCGGAATCTTCCAGCGCGGCGGCAGCCTCTTCGGCGGCGGCGCTGGTGACTTCCTGCTCGGGGGTGAGCATGTCCAGCTCTTCACCGAGGGTCAGCAGCAACGTGCGGTCGTGGCCCAGGTGCGATTCGGTTTCCAGACGCGCGCGCTCGGCTTCTTTCAAGTCGTCCTGCAATTGACGCAAACGTTGCTGGCCGTGCTGGATGCTCTGCTCGACCCGGGCGATGTCGCCGCCGACCGAATAGAAGCGTCCCTGCACCAGATTGAAGCGTTCGGACAGGTCATGATGCCCGTCGCGCAGGCGCTCGATAGCGGCGTCGGCGTTACGTTGCTCGGCGACCAGCGCTTCGAAACTGATTTCCTGGGTGCCGATGATCGACTCGCGCTGGCCAACCTGATCGTTCAGATCCTGCCAGCGCAGGGCCGACAGTTGCGCCTTGAGCTGACGCTCCTCGGCTTTGAATTCCTGATACTTCTTGGCGGCCTCGGCCTGGCGGTGCAAGCGCTCGAGCTGACGCTCGAGTTCTTCGCGCAGGTCGGTCAGGCGGGCAAGGTTTTCGTGGGTGCGGCGGATGCGGTTTTCGGTCTCGCGCCGACGCTCCTTGTACTTGGAAATGCCGGCCGCTTCTTCGATGAAGTTGCGCAGATCTTCAGGCTTGGACTCGATCAGCTTGGAGATCATCCCCTGCTCGATGATCGAGTAGCTGCGCGGGCCGAGGCCGGTGCCGAGGAAGATGTCGGTGATGTCGCGACGACGGCATTTGGTGCCGTTGAGGTAATAAGTCGTCTGGCTGTCGCGGGTCACTTTGCGACGAATGGAAATCTCCGCGTAAGCGGCGTATTCGCCCAGCAGCGTGCCGTCGGAGTTGTCGAACACCAACTCGATGCTCGCCTGACTCACCGGTTTACGGCTGGTCGAGCCGTTGAAGATGACGTCGGTCATCGACTCGCCACGCAGGTTCTTCGCCGAACTTTCGCCCATCACCCAGCGTACGGCGTCGATGATGTTCGACTTGCCGCAACCGTTCGGCCCGACGACCGCCGCCATGTTACTGGGGAAGTTCACCGTGGTCGGGTCGACGAAGGATTTGAATCCCGCCAGTTTGATGCACTTGAGCCGCACGCTTAGGCGACCGTCAGGGCGGACACCACCAGATCGCAACTGCGCTGGGCGTAAGCCGTCAGCACGATGCGGATCTGCGGCAGATCACGGGCAAGCACGGCGGCCAGCAAGCGCTCGAACAGTTCGAGGAACTCGCTCATCTCAGCCTTGCGCTGCTCGAGGGCGAGGAAGTACGCGCGGCTCATCGCCGGTTGCAGGTTCTCGACGGTCTCTTGCAGGTACGGGTTGTTGGCAAACGGATAGGCCGCGCGCATCACGGCGAAACTGTCATCGACGAAGGTTCGGATGTCCTGACGCTCGTAGCTGGCGGTCAGGCGCTGCTGGATCTGCACGAACGGCGCCATGTCGGCCTGGTCTTGCCAGCCGTTGGCCACCGAGTTGCCGAGCAGGATGTACAGTTCGCTCATCAGCGTGCACAGGCTCTGCACCTTGTGCGCCGTCAACTCGGTGACGTGCGCGCCACGGCGCGGCAGGATCGCGATCAGGTGGCGGCGTTCGAGGATCAACAAGGCTTCGCGAACGGATCCGCGGCTGACATTGAGTGCCAGCGTGACCTTCTGTTCCTGGATGCGCTCTCCCGGCTTCATTTCGCCACGAATGATGCGTTCGGCGAGGTGGTGAGCAATTTGCTCGGCGAGGCTGTCCGGCGCCTTGAACGTCATGGTTGTCCTTCAAACTCTATCGATCTGCACAAGCGGCGCAGTGTAGCGCAAATGCACGGTCATGGCGGAGTGCCCACTCAGCGGTTTTTGGCACGAATCCCGCAAAAAAGCAGGGGATCCAATGAGGGTCAATACTGAATAGACACGTTGCTGATCGACGAAACGCATTTTCCTGACCTTTAAGTCAGAAAACCATTGACCGAAAAGTCAGACCTGCTAAATTCGGTTCACGTCGGTTAACAACAATAATGAGTCTGCGAGGCCTTCCGTGATCCAGTTTTTACTTAACCAGGAACTCCGTAGCGAGCACGCCCTGGACCCGAATCTGACCGTGCTCAATTACCTGCGTGAGCACGTCGGCAAATCCGGCACCAAAGAAGGATGCGCCAGCGGTGATTGCGGCGCTTGCACCGTGGTGGTCGGCGAGTTGCAAACGGATGACGCTGGCCGCGAACACATTCGTTATCGCAGCCTCAACTCGTGCCTGACGTTCGTGTCGTCGCTGCACGGCAAGCAACTGATCAGCGTCGAAGACCTCAAGCACCAAGGCGAACTGCACAGCGTGCAGAAAGCCATGGTCGAGTGCCACGGCTCGCAGTGCGGTTTCTGCACCCCCGGTTTCGTCATGTCGTTGTTCGCCCTGCAAAAGAACAGCAATGCACCGGATCATGCCAAAGCCCACGAAGCACTGGCCGGCAACCTCTGCCGTTGCACCGGCTACCGGCCGATCCTCGCCGCTGCCGAACAATCGTGCTGTGGCAAGCAACCGGACCAGTTCGACGCCCGCGAAGCCGAAACCATCGCCCGCCTCAAAGCCATTGCCCCCACCGATATCGGCGAACTCAACAGCGGCGACAAGCGCTGCCTGGTGCCGCTGACCGTGTCCGATCTGGCCGACCTCTACGACGCCTACCCGCAAGCCCGACTGCTGGCCGGCGGCACCGATCTGGCGCTGGAAGTCACGCAGTTCCACCGCACCCTGCCGGTGATGATTTATGTCGGCAATGTCGCAGAAATGAAGCGCATCGAAACCTTCGACGACCGCATCGAAATCGGCGCCGCCACCGCCCTCTCCGACTGCTATGAAGCACTGAACGCCGAGTACCCGGACTTCGGCGAACTGCTGCACCGCTTCGCCTCTCTGCAAATCCGCAATCAGGGCACCCTCGGCGGCAACATCGGCAACGCCTCGCCCATCGGTGACTCACCGCCCCTGCTGATCGCCCTCGGTGCGCAGATCGTGCTGTGCAAAGGTGACACCCGGCGCACGTTGAATCTTGAGGACTACTTCATCGATTACCGCGTCACGGCGCGTCAGGAAAGCGAGTTCATCGAGAAGATCATCGTCCCGCGTGCCAGCGCCGAGCAGCTGTTCCGCGCCTACAAAGTGTCGAAACGTCTGGACGACGACATCTCTGCCGTCTGCGCCGCGTTCAACCTGCGCGTCGAAAACGGCGTGATCACTGACGCCCGCGTCGCCTTCGGCGGCATGGCGGCGATCCCGAAACGCGCCGCCCATTGCGAAGCCGTGTTGCTCGGCCAGCCGTTCAACAACGCCGTGGTCGAACGCGCCTGCGCCGCGCTGGCCGAGGACTTCACACCGCTCTCGGATTTCCGCGCCAGCAAGGAATATCGCCTGCTCAGCGCGCAGAACCTGCTGCGCAAATACTTCATCGAACTGCAAACACCGCACATCGAGACTCGGGTGACCGCTTATGTCTAACCATCACGCCGTAGAGAAGACCCAAGCTGAACTGGCTGAACTGTTCGCCAAAGACCTGACCACCGGTGTCGGCCGTAGCGTGAAACACGACAGCGCCGCCAAGCATGTGTCCGGTGAAGCGCAGTACATCGATGATCGCCTGGAATTCCCCAACCAGTTGCACCTGTACGCACGCCTGTCGGACCGCGCCCACGCGAAAATCATCAGCATCGACACCAAGCCTTGCTATGAATTCGAAGGCGTACGCATCGCCATCACCCACCAGGACGTGCCGGGCCTGAAAGACATCGGCCCGCTGATGCCGGGCGATCCGTTGTTGGCCATCGATGATGTGCAGTTCGTCGGTCAACCGGTGCTGGCCGTCGCCGCGAAAGATCTGGAAACCGCGCGCAAAGCGGCAATGGCCGCGATCATCGAATACGAAGACCTGGAGCCGGTGCTGGATGTGGTCGAAGCCCTGCGCAAACGCCACTTCGTGCTCGACAGCCACACCCACCAGCGCGGCGATTCGGCCGGTGCTTTGGCCACTGCCGAACACCGCATTCAAGGCACGCTGCACATCGGCGGCCAGGAACACTTTTACCTGGAGACGCAGATCTCCTCGGTAATGCCGACCGAAGACGGCGGCATGATCGTCTACTGCTCGACGCAGAACCCCACCGAAGTGCAGAAACTGGTCGCCGAAGTGCTCGACGTGTCGATGAACAAAATCGTCGTCGACATGCGTCGCATGGGCGGAGGTTTCGGTGGCAAGGAAACGCAAGCCGCGAGCCCGGCATGCCTGTGCGCGGTGGTCGCGCACCTCACCGGCCAGCCGACAAAGATGCGTCTGCCGCGCGTTGAAGACATGCTGATGACCGGCAAGCGTCACCCGTTCTACGTCGAGTACGACGTCGGCTTCGACAGCACCGGGCGCCTGCACGGGATCAACATGGACCTGGCCGGCAACTGCGGCTGCTCACCGGACCTGTCTGCCTCGATTGTTGACCGGGCGATGTTCCACTCGGACAACTCCTACTACCTGGGCGACGCGACCATCAACGGTCATCGCTGCAAGACCAACACCGCGTCGAACACCGCGTACCGGGGTTTCGGTGGCCCGCAAGGCATGGTTGCCATCGAAGAAGTGATGGATGCGATTGCCCGTCACTTGAACCTCGATCCGCTGGCCGTGCGCAAGGCCAACTACTACGGCAAGACCGAACGCAACGTCACGCACTACTACCAGACCGTCGAGCACAACATGCTCGAAGAAATGACCGCTGAACTGGAAGAAAGCAGCCAGTATCACGAGCGCCGCGAAGCGATCCGTCGCTACAACGCCAACAGCCCGATCCTGAAAAAAGGCCTGGCGCTGACCCCGGTGAAATTCGGTATTTCCTTCACCGCCAGCTTCCTGAACCAGGCCGGTGCGCTGATCCACATCTACACCGACGGCAGCATCCACCTGAACCACGGCGGCACGGAAATGGGTCAGGGTTTGAACACCAAAGTCGCGCAGGTCGTGGCCGAAGTATTCCAGGTCGAAATCGATCGCGTGCAGATCACCGCAACCAACACCGACAAGGTGCCGAACACCTCGCCGACCGCTGCCTCCAGCGGTGCCGACCTCAACGGCAAGGCCGCGCAGAACGCCGCCGAGATCATCAAGCGACGCCTGATCGAATTCGCCGCACGCCAATACAAGGTCAGCGAAGAAGACGTCGAATTCCACAATGGCCATGTGCGTGTGCGCGACCACATCCTGACCTTCGAAGCGCTGATCCAGCAGGCGTATTTCAATCAGGTCTCGCTGTCGAGCACCGGGTTCTACAAGACCCCGAAAATCTATTATGACCGCAGCCAGGCCCGTGGCCGCCCGTTCTACTACTTCGCCTTCGGCGCGGCGTGCTGCGAAGTGATCGTTGACACCCTGACCGGCGAGTACAAGATGCTGCGCACCGACATCCTCCACGACGTCGGCGCCTCGCTGAACCCGTCCATCGACATAGGTCAGGTGGAAGGCGGTTTCGTCCAGGGCATGGGCTGGCTGACCATGGAAGAACTGGTCTGGAACAACAAAGGCAAGCTGATGACCAACGGCCCCGCCAGCTACAAGATCCCGGCCGTGGCGGACATGCCGCTGGACCTGCGGGTGAAACTGGTGGAAAACCGCAAGAACCCGGAAGACACCGTGTTCCACTCCAAGGCTGTGGGCGAGCCGCCGTTCATGCTCGGGATTGCCGCGTGGTGCGCGATCAAGGACGCCGTGGCGAGCCTCGGTGACTACAAGCATCAACCGAAAGTCGATGCACCGGCGACCCCTGAGCGGGTGCTGTGGGGGTGCGAGCAGATGCGCCAGCTCAAGACTGTGAAAGCGGTAGAAACAGAGACCGAGCTGGCTTCGCTCTAGACCGAGGCGCGCCATTCGCGAGCAAGCCCGCTCCCACAGGAAAATGCATTCCAAATGTGAGAGCGGGCTTGCTCGCGAAGACGACTGAACAGACAACACAGATGTCGAGGTGACTATGTACAACTGGATCGACGCCCTCGCCGACCTGCAGAACCAGGGCGAACCCTGCGTTCTGGTGACGATCATCGAAGAACTCGGCTCGACGCCACGCAATGCCGGCTCGAAGATGGTGATCAGCGCGAACCAGAGCTTCGACACCATCGGTGGCGGGCATCTGGAATACAAAGCCATGCAGATCGCCCGCGACATGCTCGCCAGCGGCAAGCAAGACACTCATCTGGAGCGCTTCAGCCTCGGCGCTAGCCTCGGCCAGTGCTGCGGCGGCGCCACCGTGTTGCTGTTCGAACCGATGGGCCAGGTACAGGCGCAGATCGCGGTGTTCGGCGCCGGCCACGTTGGCCGTGCTTTGGTGCCGTTGCTCGCCAGCCTGCCGTGCCGGGTGCGCTGGATCGACTCGCGGGAGGCGGAGTTCCCCGAACAGATTCCCCACGGCGTGCGTAAAATCGTCGCCGAAGAGCCCGTGGATGAAATCGATGACCTGCCCGCCGGCAGCTACTGCATCGTCATGACCCACAACCATCAGCTTGATCTGGAGCTGACCGCCGCAATCCTCAAGCGCAACGACTTCACCTGGTTCGGCCTGATCGGTTCGAAGACCAAACGGGTCAAGTTCGAACATCGCCTGCGTGATCGCGGTTTCGACCCCAGCGTCGTGCAACGCATGCGCTGCCCGATGGGCATCGGCGAAGTCAAAGGCAAACTGCCTGTGGAAATCGCCATCTCCATCGCCGGCGAAATCATCGCCACCTATAACGCCAATTTCGGCCAGCACAGCGCCAGCGCCGAGCCGATTGCCAAACTGCTGCCCGTATCGCGCCGCAGTCAGGCCACCAAACTCAAAGCCTCAAACTGATTAGAGAACCCTCATGCCTCTGACTCGCAAAGCCTACCGCGCCGCCATCCTGCACAGCATCGCCGACCCCGCCGAAGTCGGGATCGAAGCCTCCTACGAATATTTCGAGGACGGCCTGCTGGTGGTCGATGGCGGCAAGATCAGCGCCCTCGGCCACGCCAGCGAACTGCTGCCGACCCTGCCGGCAGACATCGAGATCACCCAGTATCAGGACGCGCTGATCACTTCGGGCTTCATCGACACTCACATCCACCTGCCGCAGACCGGCATGGTCGGTGCCTACGGCGAGCAACTGCTGGACTGGCTCAACACTTACACCTTCCCGTGCGAAAGCCAGTTCGGTGACAAAGCTCACGCCGATGATGTGGCCGATATCTTCATCAAGGAACTGCTGCGCAACGGCACCACCACCGCGCTGGTGTTCGGCAGCGTGCACCCGCAGTCAGTGAACTCTTTCTTCGAGGCGGCCGAGAAGCTTGACCTGCGCATGATCGCCGGCAAAGTGATGATGGATCGCAATGCGCCGGACTACCTGACCGACACCGCCGAATCGAGCTACGTCGAAAGCAAGGCACTGATCGAGCGCTGGCACGGCAAGGGTCGTCTGCACTATGCGGTCACGCCGCGTTTCGCCCCGACCAGTACCCCGGAACAGCTTGGGCTGGCGGGGCAACTGCTGACCGAATACCCCGAGCTGTACATGCAGACCCACATCAGCGAGAACCTCAAGGAAATCGAGTGGGTCAAGGAACTGTTCCCGGAGCGCAAGGGCTACCTGGACGTTTACGATCACTACAACTTGCTCGGCGAGCGCTCGGTATTCGCTCATGGCGTGCACCTGTGTGACGACGAATGCGCACGGCTGGCGCAAACCGGGTCGGCGATCTCGTTCTGCCCGACCTCGAACTTCTTCCTCGGCAGCGGCTTGTTCAACCTGCCGATGGCCGAGAAGCACAAGCTGAACGTCGGCCTCGGTACTGACGTCGGCGGCGGCACCAGTTTCTCGCTGCTGCAAACCCTGAACGAAGCCTACAAAGTGATGCAACTGCAAGGTGCGCGCTTGAGTCCGTTCAAGTCGCTGTACCTGGCGACCCTGGGCGGCGCGCGGGCACTGCGCCTGGAAGACAAGATCGGCAATCTGAAACCGGGCAGTGATGCCGACTTCCTGGTACTGGACTACAACGCCACGCCGTTGCTCAGCTATCGCTTGAAGCAGGCCAACAACATTGCCGAGACGTTGTTTGTGTTGATGACGCTGGGCGACGACCGGACGGTGCAGCAGACGTATGCGGCGGGTGCTTTGGTGCATCAGCGCTAAGTCTTTCAGGCATAAAAAATCCCCCGGAGGTGCTCACCCCGGGGGATTTTTATTGCCTGTCAGTACACCTTCGCGAGCAAGCCCGCTCCCACATTTGAAATGCATTCCCCTGTGGGAGCCTGCTCGCGAAGGGAGTGACTCGGTCTACTTTAGAGCTTGGCCGCAGGACGCCCCGGCTTCTTGGTCTGCAACAAATGCGAGAACACCGCATGCAGGTCATCCGACGCACTCTCCTCATCGAGGTTGAGCTTGCTGTCGATGTGGTCCATGTGGTGCATCATCAAGTCCACCGCCAGCTCAACGTTGCGCGCTTCGATGGCGTCGATCAACTGGGTGTGCTCGTCGTAGGAGCAATGCGAGCGGTTGCCGCTTTCGTACTGGGCAATGATCAGCGAAGTCTGCGAAACCAGGCTGCGCTGAAAACTGATCAGCGGAGCATTCTTTGCCGCTTCGGCGAGCTTCAGGTGGAATTCACCCGAAAGACGAATACCGGCGCCGCGATCACCACGGGAGAAGCTGTCGCGCTCGTCATTGACCATCTGACGAAGTTCTGCGATCTGCTCGGCGGTGGCGTGTTGCACCGCCAGTTCAGTGATCGCACGCTCGACCAGACGCCGTGCCATGAACACCTGGCGGGCTTCTTCAACGCTCGGGCTGGCAACCACGGCGCCACGGTTGGGTCGCAACAGCACCACGCCTTCATGGGCCAGACGCGACAGCGCGCGGCGAATGATGGTGCGGCTGACCCCGAAGATCTCCCCCAGCGCTTCTTCGCTCAACTTGGTGCCGGGCGCCAGACGCTGTTCGAGGATGGCCTCGAAGATATGCGCGTAGACAATATCGTCCTGGGTGCCGCTGCGGCCGGCTTTGCCTGCTCGCGGTTGTTTCTTGAGGGGTTGCAACTGTTCGTTCATGGGCACTCGAGTCGGGAGAACTGCGGCGAATAGACCGTGACTGTAATACGGCACAGTAGGTCGCTGGCAAGTATCGCGTAAAAAACAGCGCGATTGTACACAATGGATGGTGGCAACACGACTGTATGGCTGTTTGTGACCTCGGCTGTATTGCAACGATCCGTTACGTTTGAGTTTAGGCTTGTTCGCAGAATCCGCAGCCAGAACACAACTCCCACAGGGGTTCAGGGTAATTGCGCACATCTTCATCTGTATAAGGAACACCGCCGTCATGAACGACGCCACCTACACCCGGCTGCGCCCTCTCGCCGATACTTCGCCATCGGCTATCGTCGCCGGTTTTATCGCGATGATGACCGGCTACACCAGTTCACTGGTGCTGATGTTCCAGGCCGGGCAAGCGGCGGGTTTGAGCAGCGGGCAGATTTCCTCGTGGATCTGGGCGATTTCGATCGGCATGGCGGTGTGCTCGATCGGTCTGTCGCTGCGCTATCGCACGCCCATCACCATCGCCTGGTCGACGCCCGGTGCGGCGCTGCTGATCACCAGCCTTGGCGGTGTCACCTATGGCGAGGCCATTGGCGCCTACATCACCTGCGCGGTGCTGGTGACGATTTGCGGCCTGACCGGCAGCTTCGAACGCCTGGTGAAAAAGATCCCGGCATCACTGGCGGCGGCGTTGCTGGCGGGGATTCTGTTCAAGATCGGCAGCGAAATCTTCGTCGCCGCGCAACACCGCACCGGGCTGGTGCTGGGGATGTTCTTCACCTATCTAGTGGTCAAGCGCCTGTCGCCACGTTACGCGGTGCTCGCCGCGCTGCTGATCGGCACCGCGCTGTCGGGCTTCATGGGCCTGCTGGATTTCAGCGGTTTCCATCTGGAAGTGGCGACGCCGGTGTGGACCACGCCGCACTTCTCGCTCGCGGCGACCATCAGCATCGGCATCCCGCTGTTCGTGGTGGCGATGACCTCGCAGAACATGCCCGGCATCGCCGTGCTACGCGCCGACGGCTACACCGTCCCGGCCTCGCCACTGATCACCACCACCGGCATCGCCTCGCTGCTGCTGGCGCCGTTCGGTTCCCACGGCATCAACCTCGCGGCCATCAGCGCGGCGATCTGCACCGGGCCGCACGCCCATGAGGATCGCAACAAGCGTTATACCGCCGCAGTCTGGTGCGGAATTTTCTACGGGATTGCCGGCGTATTCGGCGCCACATTGGCGGCGTTGTTTGCGGCACTACCCAAAGAATTGGTGCTGTCGATTGCTGCGCTGGCACTGTTTGGCTCGATCATCAACGGGCTGAGCATCGCCATGAGCGAAGTGAAGGAACGTGAAGCGGCGCTGATCACCTTTATGGTCACGGCGTCGGGGCTGACGCTGTTTTCCATCGGTTCGGCGTTTTGGGGGATTGTGGCGGGGGTGGTGACCTTGCTGATCCTCAACGGGCGCAAAACCCAGGCATAAAAAAACGGCGACCCGAAGGTCGCCGTTTTTTTCAGTATCACTTAGCCGCGTTGATCGGCTTTTCCGGATACCAAACGTCCAGCAGCGGGCTGACGGTCATACCGGTCAGTTCGCTACGGTTTTTCAGCCAGGCTTCAACAGCAGCGCGCTGCTCTTCGTTGACCGAGCCACGCTTCTGCAGGCATACCAGACCGAAGTCGTCGCCGCCAACATAACCCAGACCGTTGGCTTCCATGGCTTCTTTGATGAAGGCTTCTAGGAACGCGTCAATGGCTTCTTCGGACAAGTCTTCTTTGAAGTCCAGGTTCAGTTCGAAACCCAGCTCTTGAAATTCATCAACGCACAGTTTTTTGCGCAGACGCTGGGAACGGTTAGTCGCCATTGGAACAATCCTCTTAAGTAATAACGGCCGGCACTTTACCAGTTTAAAACGTCAATTGCCCGCCTCTGTGGACACAGCGCCCGACCGCCTGTAAAAAAATAAGCCGTTGGCCGCCTCCAGCACGGCACAAGCGGTAACACCTTGGGGCATAATGCCGACACTTTCATGACCACTGAGGGCTTTTTCATCCATGTCCTCGCCTTTTTTCCCCTCTTCTGCAGGGTTTTATTTCATATGATCAAATCGTTGCGTCCTCTATTTCTCGCCGGCCTTCTTCTGCCATTGGCCCTGCCTGTTTCTGCTGCCACGATCAATACCGCCCTCACCCCCAACGTCGAAAAAGCGCTCAAGGCCAGCAAGTTGCAGCCCAGCGCTTTGTCGCTGGTGATGGTGCCGCTCGACGGCCCGGGTACCCCGACCGTGTTCAACGCTGACGTATCGGTCAACCCGGCCTCGACCATGAAGCTGGTCACGACTTACGCGGCGCTGGAAATGCTCGGCCCCAACCATCAATGGAAAACCGAGTTCTACACCGACGGCGACCTGAGCGGCGGCATCCTCAATGGCAACCTGTACCTCAAGGGCGGCGGCGATCCCAAGCTGAACATGGAAAAACTCTGGCTGCTGATGCGCGACTTGCGCGCCAACGGCGTGACCCAGATCACTGGTGATCTGGTGCTGGACCGCAACTTCTTCGTGCAGCCGCAACTGCCGGAATTCAACGATGACGGCAACGATCAGAACAAGCCGTTTCTGGTCAAGCCCGATTCGCTGCTGGTCAACCTCAAGGCCTTGCGCTTCGTGGCGCGCAATGACGGTGGCCGGGTGCTGATCTCGGTGGAACCGCCGATTGCCAGCATCCACATCGAAAACACCGTCAAAGCCCTCAATTCCAAGCAATGCACCGGCGGTGTGCGTTACAACCCGGTGCCGCAGGCTGATGGCAGCGTGACCGTGACCGTCGCCGGCCAATTGGGTGACGGTTGCAGCTCGCAGACTTACCTGTCGCTGCTCGACCATGCGACTTACACCGCCGGCGCCGTTCGGGCGATCTGGAAAGAACTGGGTGGCAGCATTCAGGGCAAGAATCGCCTGGCGTCCACCCCAAGCAACGCCAAACTGCTGGCCCGCGCTTATTCGCCGGACCTGGCGGAAATCATCCGCGACATCAATAAATACAGTAACAACACCATGGCCCAGCAACTGTTCCTAAGCTTGGGCCAGAAGTACCGTAACGACGCCGACGGTGACGATGCCAAAGCAGCTCAGCGCGTGGTGCGTCAGTGGCTGGCAAAGAAAGGCATTACCGCGCCGCACCTGGTGATGGAGAACGGCTCTGGTCTGTCCCGTGCCGAACGGGTCAGCGCCCGTGAAATGGCGAACATGCTACAAGCGGCCTGGCATAGCCCGTACGCCGCCGAGTACATCAGCTCGCTGCCGATCGCCGGTACCGACGGCACCATGCGTAAACGTCTGAAGACCACCGCCATGCGCGGCGAAGCCCACATCAAGACCGGCACTCTGAACACTGTGCGGGCGATTGCCGGCTTCAGCCGCGACGTCAACGGCAACACCTGGGCGGTGGTGGCGATCCTCAACGACAAAGCGCCGTTTGGTGCGTCGTCGGTGCTGGATCAGGTGCTGCTGGATCTGTATCGCCAGCCGAAAACGGCGCAGACCGCTTCCGTGCTGTAAGCACACTGCCGAACCTGTGGGCGCAGGCTTGCCCGCGAAGACGTCAGTTCAGCCAGAACGCTATTGGCTGACATTGCGCCTTCACGAGCAAGCCCGCTCCCGCTGGGGATTAGCGCCCACAGGTTTAATTCATCTGCCGCTCGACACGATCCCGTCCGCCCTGCTTCGCCGCGTAAACCCCTGAATCCGCGCGCAGCAATAGCGAATCAGCCCCCTCTCCCGGTCGCCAACTGGCGATACCGAAACTCGCGGTGACCACGCCAACCACATCCACCGGCGCGCTGCGAAGGCCCTGCCACAACTTCACGGCCAACCTGTACGCGTGTTCACCGTCGATGTCCGGACACAGCACCATGAACTCCTCACCACCCAAGCGGCAAAACACATCCGTACGCCGCAACCGGTGGCCAATACGCTCGCACACGGCTTGAAGCACCCGATCACCCACCGCGTGACCATACTGGTCGTTGATGCGCTTGAAATGATCGATGTCGAGCATGATCACCGACAGCTCGCCACCACCCCGCTCAACCCGAGCCATTTCGCTGGTCAGTCGTTCCTGGAAGTAGCGACGGTTGTGAATGCCGGTCAACGAATCTGTCACCGACAGTGCTCGCAGTTCCTCCTGCACTCGCTTGAGGTCGGAAATGTCTGAAATGTAGCCGTGCCACAGCACGCCCCCGCCCGGCAGCTCTTCGGGCGTCGCTTCACCGCGAACCCAGCGCACGCCGCGCTCGGGTAACTGCACGCGGTACTCCTCGCGCCATGGGCTGAGGTTTTCAGCCGACGCACGAATCGATTTGCGCACGCGGGTGATGTCCTGCGGGTGAATGCGAGAAAAGACCACCTCGGCGTCGAGCAACAGCACGTCCGGCTCAAGTTCGTAGATTTCCCGGATGCCGTCGCTGGCGTAGATCACGCTGAAACGCCCACCGAACTCCATTTTGAATTGATAGATGCCGCCCGGGACATGGGCACTGAGCTTCTTTAACAACACGTCCCGCGCCGCCAGTGCCTCGTGCACCCGCTTGCGTTCGGTGATGTCGATGCAGATCGCCAGATGCCCGACCCAAAGGCCTTGCTCATCGAGAACCGGTGTTGCGAGCATGTTCACCGGCAAATGACTGCCGTCGTGGCGTACCAGCGTCCATTCACGCGCTTCGTGACCGCCCACTTCTCCCCCCTCGACCAACATCGCCTGACAGGTCGGAATGGTCTTGCCATAGCGCGCGCTCAACTCGGCAGAGCGCGCCGTCAACTCACGCGTAAGGTGCAGGTTTTCCAGGGTCATGTGGCCGACGACATCGGCGCTGCTGTAGCCCAGCATCTGTTCCGCACCCGGGTTGAAAGTGTTGATCACGCCGCGCAAATCAGTGGCGATAATCGCTACTTGCGTGGCGGCATTCAGCACGCCACGCAACTGGCCGTGGGCGCCGCGCAGCTCCTGCTCGCGGGCATGCAGTTCCCGGGTGCGTTGCTCGACCAGGCGCAGGGCTCGTTGACGCTGACTGACCAGTACGTAGAGCAAGGCACTGAGCAAAAGACTGAGCATCGCCCCCAGTACCACCAGGCTGCTGATGGAGGAGAGATTGGCCTGCAGGAACGCTTCGCTGGGCTGCATTTCAACCTGATAGTCGTGGTCAGCCAGGCGCAACAGCCGGGTCGATTCCAGATCGCTCGCCCCGGGTTTGTTCGCCGATTCGTACAGCACCTCGTGTTGCTCGGCGGTGGAGAGGTCGAGAATGCGCACCGTCAGGAAATCATGGTTTTCTTCAGGCAACCCGTCCGCGAGCAACTGACGCATGCTGATCACCGCCATGACGTAGCCTTGCGGCATTGCGCCCGGCGCGCCTGCGCGGTTGACCGGCGCCAGCAGCAATACTCCCCGCGCATAGGCCGGCTCGATGCTGACCAGATGCAACGGTTGCGAGACGGCCATACGGCCGGTGTGATCGGCGCGCTCCAGCGTTGCACGGCGCAGCGGCTGCGCCAGCAGGTCATAACCCAACGGGGCCGGCAAGCGACTCTGGGTCTGGGTGTAGAGCACCGGCACGTACTCGGCGCGATCCCCCGCCACTTGCAACTGGCCGTCGGCGCTCAGTTCGCGAAAGGTAAAGGTGCTCAAGCCCTCGTCACGGACCGCCTGCTCCAGCGCAAGTCGCTGTGCACGCGGCACGCGAGGGGCGTAGGAATAGGCTTGAGTACGCAACAGCAGGGGTTTGGCATAACCATCGAACTCGGCGCGGGACACCGATTGGGAGTTGACGAAGAAGCGGCGCAAGCCGTCCAGGCGCTGTTCCTGATCCTGAAAGCGCTCTTCGATGCGGCTGTAGCGTTCATTGGCCAGCAGTTGAAAACGCTGATGCAATTGTTGCTGCAACTGATTGAGGGTCGCCCAGGCGAGCAGCCCCGTGAGAATCCCGCCGGCGAGCAATACCAGCATCGCGACCAGCCAGGCCGAGACGTCTTCGCTGATAAAACCCAGAATCTTCGGGCGCACGGGGTGCAACGACATAAGGGCCACTCACTACGCCACTATTGCGGAAAACGCCATTGGCCATGAGTGAGTTATAGCTATTAGCCACTAATTTGGCTAGCACTGAGAGAATCCAAGAGCCTTTAAAAATCAAGGCTCTGTGGATCCAATCTTTCCAAGCGTCAACGAGCCGTGATTTTCCAGGCGCGGTGAATCTTGGTGTTACGGGCGAAATCCGGATCAAGGGTCTGCGCGCTGATTTCCTCGACCGCATAACGCTCGGTCAAATTCTCCTCCAACTCGAACTTGCGGAAGTTGTTGGAGAAGTACAGCACGCCCCCCGGCGCCAGGCGAGCCATGGCCAGGTCGATCAACTGCACCTGATCACGCTGCACGTCGAAAATCCCTTCCATGCGCTTGGAGTTGGAGAAAGTCGGTGGATCGATGAAGATCAGGTCGTACTCGTCCCGGCAGTTCTCCAGCCACGCCATCACATCGCCCTGCTCCAGACGGTTCTTGTCCGAGTAGCCGTTCAGCGACAGGTTACGGCGCGCCCAATCGAGGTAAGTCTTCGACAGGTCAACGCTGGTGGTGCTGCGAGCACCGCCCTTGGCCGCGTGGACGCTGGCCGTCGCGGTGTAGCAGAACAGATTGAGGAAGCGCTTGCCGGCAGCCTCTTTCTGAATGCGCATGCGGATCGGCCGGTGGTCGAGGAACAGGCCGGTGTCGAGGTAGTCGGTGAGGTTGACCAGCAACTTCACGCCGCCCTCGCTGACTTCGTTGAACTTGCCCTGTGCGCTCTGGCGCTCGTACTGCTTGGTGCCGCTCTGGCGTTCGCGGCGCTTGACCACCACGCGGTTCTTGTCGACGTTCAGCGCCTGCGGAATCGCCGCCAGGGCATCGAACATGCGGGCCGAGGCCTTTTCCGGGTCGATGGACTTCGGCGCCGCGTATTCCTGGACATGCACCCAATCGTGGTACAGGTCGATGGCCATCGAATACTCAGGCATGTCGGCATCGTAGACGCGGTAGCAATCAATGCCTTCGCGCTTGACCCACTTGCTCATGGCCTTGAGGTTTTTTTGCAGACGGTTGGCAAACATCTGCCCGCCTTCGCTCAAGCGCGGCTGCTCGATCACTGGCGCAGGGGCTGGCGTCGGTTTGATCGGATTGCCGTTCTTGTTGAATTTGCGCTCTTGTGGCTCGTCCGGGGTTTGATCGTAAGCGGCTTGCTCACGCTCGGCCTGACGCTGTTCCGGTGTGCGACGCTCACCGGTGACAAACTGATCCGGCAGCACTTTGATCAACAGCAGCTTGCACGGCAGCGCACCGTTCCAGAACGAATACTGCTTGTGGCTGCGAATGCCCATGCGCTTGCCCAGATCCGGCGCGCCGGTGAACACCGCCGCTTCCCAGTTCAGGCAGGCCTGACGCAGGCGCTCGCCGAGGTTCTGGTAGAGGTAAAGCAGGCTGGCTTCGTCACCCAGACGCTCGCCGTACGGCGGGTTGCAGATCACCAGACCTTTCTGGTTCTGATCCGGACGCGGCTCGAACGTCGCGACTTCGCCCTGGTAGATCTTGATCCACTCGCTTAAACCCGCACGTTCAACGTTGTTGCGGCCCGGTTGAATCAGGCGCGGGTCCGCTTCGTAACCGCGAATCCACAGCGGCGTCTTGGCCAGACCGGCAGCGGCACGCTGGGAAGCTTCTTCGTGGAGTTTCTTCCACAGCGCCGGGACGTGACCGAGCCAAGCGGTGAAGCCCCACTGTTCACGACGCAGGTTCGGCGCCATATCGGCGGCGATCATGCCGGCTTCGACGAGGAACGTACCGACACCGCACATCGGGTCAGCCAGCGCGCCGCCTTCAGCCGCAATGCGCGGCCAACCGGAACGGATCAGAATCGCCGCCGCGAGGTTTTCCTTCAACGGTGCCGCGCCCTGCTGCAAGCGATAGCCGCGCTGGTGCAGGCTGTGGCCGGAAAGGTCGAGGGACAGAATGGCTTCGCCGCGATCCAGACGCAGGTGAATGCGCAGATCCGGGTTCAGCTTGTCGATGCTCGGGCGATCGCCCTGCGGGGTACGCAGTTTGTCGACAATGGCGTCTTTGACTTTCAAGGCGCCGAAGTGGGTGTTGTCGATACCCGAGCCGTGTCCACTGAATTCAACGGCCAGGGTGCCGTCGCTGAGCATGTGGTCCTGCCACTCGACGTCGAGCACGCCGTGGTACAGGTCTTCAGCGTCTTTCATCGGAAAACGCTTGAGCACCAGCAGCACACGGTTAGCCAGACGCGACCAGAGGCACAGGCGATAAGCGGTTTCCATGGTCGCCATGCCACGCACGGCGGACGTGTGCTCGCGGGCGTCTTCAAGGCCAAGCCCGACGGCTTCCTCGATGAGCAGGCCTTCAAGGCCTTTGGGGCAAGTGAGGAAGAGTTCGAAACGATCGGACATGGTTTTTCCAGAGCCTTTGGCTAGTGAATCGGCAACGCATTGCCGATCCGGTTTTCAATCAGGCGCTTTTCTAAAAGAACGCCCGCGTGGCACGAAGGTGTGCCATTCCATCCCCGCTGCTCGGGTTAAAAGAGCTTAGATGCAAGGACAGATAAAAACGTGGTGAAACAAATTGCCGTAAAACGACCCTTCGTCGAATAGTACCTGACGCTAAACGTGGGTCATTCTCACTAAAGAATTAACCCCATCATCCAGCGCGGAGCCGATCATACCGGGGTTTGCCTAAAGAACACCCATGAAACCCGTCGGTACTTATGGCAATAGCACTATTTTTGTTACGTGCTTATGACAAAACGATCATTCCATCGGTGTGACTCATTGGTTAGAACTGAGCACAGGTTGACGTTGAAACGGCGTCAACACCTTGGCTCGCCACGCCGGCAGCGAGCCGCCAACGGCAGGAGATTTCTGCCAGACCTCGATTGAGGTCAACGCGTCAAGAACAGTCAACAAGTGAGGGAAACACCCTATGAGAAGACTTAAGCGTGATCCGTTGGAAAGAGCATTTTTGCGCGGATATCAATATGGCGTTGGTGGAAAATCCCGTGAGCTTTGCCCATTTACTCTACCGTCGGTACGCCAAGCCTGGATCAACGGCTGGCGAGAAGGACGCGGCGACAACTGGGACGGTATGACCGGCACTGCGGGAATCCACAGACTCAACGAACTTCACGCCGTCGGCTGACACAGGGCATTTACTCCGACACGACAATCTGAATGTTTAACGCATTAACCACGCACGTCCTTCCCGGACGGCGGGCTGCGGCCCAGGGGCTCCTTCGAGGAGCCCTTTTTTATGCCTGAATGATCATTTTTTGTGCTGGATCACATAACCTGCGAAATCAGCGCAGGGCAGCGATGGCGTCGACCGACTCACGAATCAACGCCGGGCCTTTATAGATGAAGCCAGAATAAATCTGCACCAGGCTCGCACCGGCCGTGATCTTCTCAGCCGCATGTTTGCCTTGCGTGATACCGCCAGCGGCAATGATCGGCAAACGACCACCCAACTCACCCGCCAGCACCTTCACCGTGTGCGTGCTCTTGTCTCGCACCGGCGCGCCCGACAGACCACCCGCCTCATCACCATGCTCCATGCCTTCAACACCCACACGGCTCAGGGTGGTATTGGTCGCAATCACCGCGTCCATCCCGGTTTCGATCAACGCTTGCGCGACCTGCGCAGTTTCTTCGTCAGTCATGTCCGGAGCGATCTTGATCGCCAGCGGCACATGTTTGCCATGACGCAACGCCAGTTCGGCGCGGCGCGTGGCCAGGTCAGCCAGCAACTGTTTGAGCGAATCACCGAACTGCAAACTGCGCAGACCCGGGGTGTTCGGCGAGCTGACGTTGACCGTGATGTAACTGGCGTGGGCGTAGACTTTGTCCAGGCAGATCAGATAATCGTCCACGGCACGCTCGACCGGGGTGTCGAAGTTCTTGCCAATGTTGATGCCCAGCACGCCTTTGTATTTGGCCGCTGCGACGCGCGCCAGCAGGTTATCGACACCGAGGTTGTTGAAACCCATGCGATTGATGATCGCCTCGGCTTCCGGCAGGCGGAAAATCCGTGGTTTCGGGTTGCCTGGCTGTGGGCGTGGAGTCACGGTGCCGATTTCGACAAAACCGAAACCCAGTTGCGCGAAGCCGTCGATGGCCGCGCCGTTCTTGTCCAGACCGGCCGCCAGACCCACCGGGTTCGGGAACTCCAGCCCCATGACCGTCACCGGCATCTTCGCCGGTGCCTTGCACAGCAAGCCATTGAGGCCCAAACGCCCACCCGCGCCGATCAGATCCAGCGACAGATCGTGGGAGGTTTCCGGGGAAAGTTTGAACAACAGCTGACGGGCCAGGGAATACATGGGCGGCGATGACTCGGGCGGCGAAAAGAGGCGGCGATTATAGCCGTGCATCGACCTGCCGTGCGAGGCGCACACGCAAATCGTGGCGACTGGCATATGCCTTGCACTTTCATCGTCATCAGCTCACAGGCCAACGGCGGCGTGCGGGCAATGACAATGGCGTCGTCCTCGGGTTTTGCCTGCGCAAAGCCTGGGACGGCGTTTTTTTTGAAGGCGGCTTTTGCAGGTGCACTCGATGAATGAACCCTCCGTCGGGCCGCTGGCCTGGGTCAACGGCAGTGATGCCCCGGAAAAAAGCGCAATCAACCTGGGTTTCATGGCCCTGAGCGATTGCGCCTCCGTGGTCGTCGCCGCCACTCAGGGCTTTGCCCAACCTTATGGGCTGACCCTGAACCTGAAACGCCAGACGTCGTGGGCCAATTTGCGCGACAAACTGGTCAGCGGCGAACTCGACGCCGCCCACAGCCTCTACGGGCTGATTTACGCGGTGCACCTGGGCATCGGCGGTGTTGCTTCGACCGACATGGCAGTGCTGATGGGCCTGAATCAGAACGGCCAAAGTCTCAACCTGTCCCACGGTCTGCAAAACCTCGGCGTGACCAGTCCTGAAGCACTGGATCGTCATGCGCACCAAAGCCGCGCAAAACTGACCTTCGCCCAGACGTTCCCCACCGGCACTCACGCGATGTGGCTTTATTACTGGCTGGCGAGCCAGGGCATTCATCCGTTGCAGGATGTTGAGAGCGTGGTGGTGCCGCCACCGCAAATGGTCGCGCACCTGCAAGCCGGGCGCATCGATGGTTTTTGCGTCGGGGAGCCGTGGGCAGCCAGCGCGGTACAGCAGGATCTTGGTTTTACATTGGCCACCAGCCAGACCATCTGGCCCGATCACCCGGAGAAGGTTCTCGGCTGCACCCGTGCCTTTGTCGAGCAATACCCCAACACCGCGCGGGCGTTGGTGATGGCGATCCTTGAAGCCAGTCGTTTTATCGAACAAAGCCCGCAGAATCGCCGCAGCACTGCGCAGTTGCTCAGCGCGCCGCAATACCTGGACGCGCCGACGTCGTGTATCGAACCGCGCTTTCTCGGTGACTATGCCGACGGCTTGGGCAATCGCTGGCAAGATCCTCACGGCTTGCGCTTTCACGGCAAGGGCGAAGTCAATTTGCCGTACCTGTCCGACGGCATGTGGTTCATGACTCAGTTCCGCCGCTGGGGGTTGCTGCGCGAAGATCCGGATTACCTCGCCGTCGCCCGCCAGGTTCAACAACTCGACATCTACCGTGAAGCCGCGACCGCCGTGGGCGTTGCCGCGTGGGCTACGGACATGCGCAGCAGCGAGTTGCTCGACGGCAAAGTCTGGGACGGCAGCGACCCGGCCGGTTACGCCCGCAGTTTCAAGCTGCACGCCCTGGGCGACGACGCTCCCCTTCTCGCCCGACGCTGACAGGAGACCGTGAACATGTTGCGTATTCTGCTGATCAACGACACGGCGAAAAAAGTCGGACGTCTGAAGACCGCGCTGACCGAGGCGGGTTTCGAGGTAATCGACGAGTCCGGCCTGACCATCGATCTGCCCGCGCGCGTCGAAACAGTGCGCCCGGACGTGATTCTGATCGATACCGAGTCACCCAGTCGCGATGTCATGGAGCAAGTGGTACTGGTCAGCCGCGACCAGCCAAGGCCGATTGTGATGTTCACCGACGAACATGACCCCAGCGTGATGCGTCAGGCGATCAAGTCCGGGGTCAGTGCCTACATCGTCGAAGGTATTCACGCACAACGGTTGCAGCCGATTCTTGATGTGGCCATGGCCCGCTTCGAGAGCGATCAGGCCTTGCGCGCGCAACTTCAGGCCCGCGACCAGCAACTGGCAGAACGCAAGCGCATCGAACTGGCCAAGGGTTTGTTGATGAAGATGAAGGACTGCAACGAGGAAGAGGCCTACACCCTGATGCGCCGCCAGGCCATGAGCCGCCAGCAGAAGCTGATTCAGGTGGCGGAGCAGATCATTGCCATGAGTGAGTTGCTGGGCTGAAACCGATATCGCGAGCGTGCGTACCTTGATCTCAACCTGTTGGCACAAATCTGGCTAGGCATTCAACACAGGTAACCAACGGCGGTTGCCCCACCCTCGACAAAGACGTCGCTCACCCGTTCGCCCCTCCCGGCGAGTCAGGTAGCGGCGTTTTTTCGTTTTGGCCCCACAGACCGGGGTCGGTGGTGCGGCCGTGGCGGCGCCCCACCTGCTGTGCATGACTCCTTTCGAGACTCTTTTCAGCTGAGGTGCGCGATGAATTCAAGCTTCTGGAAATCCGGCCATACCCCGACCCTGTTCGCAGCCTTCCTCTATTTCGACCTGAGCTTCATGGTCTGGTACCTGCTCGGCCCGTTGGCGGTGCAGATCGCCGGCGACCTGCACCTGACCACTCAACAACGCGGCCTCGTCGTCGCCACACCGATCCTCGCTGGCGCCGTACTGCGCTTTGTGATGGGCATGCTCGCCGATCGCCTGTCACCAAAAACTGCCGGAATGATCGGCCAGGTCATCGTGATCTGTGCACTGTTCGGCGCCTGGAAACTTGGCATTCATAGCTACGAACAGGCGTTGATACTGGGCCTGTTCCTCGGTATGGCCGGCGCGTCGTTTGCCGTGGCCCTGCCATTGGCGTCGCAGTGGTATCCGCCGCAGCATCAGGGCAAAGCCATGGGCATTGCCGGTGCGGGTAACTCCGGCACCGTGTTCGCGGCACTGATCGCCCCGGTACTGGCTGCATCCTTCGGCTGGAGCAACGTCTTCGGTTTCGCCCTTATTCCGTTGATCCTGACACTGGTGCTGTTCACCTTGCTGGCGAAAAACGCCCCCCAGCGGCCAAAACCCAAAGCCATGGCTGACTACTTCAAAGCCCTTGGCGACCGTGACAGTTGGTGGTTCATGTTTTTCTACAGCGTCACCTTCGGTGGTTTCATCGGCCTGGCGAGCGCCCTGCCCGGCTACTTCAACGATCAGTACGGTTTGAGCCCGGTGACCGCCGGTTACTACACCGCGGCCTGTGTGTTCGGTGGCAGTTTGATGCGGCCACTGGGCGGCGCCCTGGCTGATCGTTTCGGCGGCATCCGCACCTTGCTGGCGATGTACACCGTCGCGGCTATTTGCATCGCGGTTGTTGGTTTCAACCTGCCAAGTTCCTACGCGGCGCTGGCGCTTTTCGTCTGCACCATGCTCGGTTTAGGGGCAGGCAATGGTGCGGTTTTCCAACTGGTCCCCCAGCGTTTTCGTCTGGAAATCGGCGTCATGACCGGGCTGATCGGCATGGCCGGCGGTATCGGCGGTTTTGCGTTGGCGGCGGGCATGGGTGCGATCAAACAGAGCACCGGCAGCTATCAATTGGCGCTGTGGTTGTTCGCCAGTCTTGGCGTGCTGGCGTGGTTTGGTCTGCACGGGGTCAAGCGTCGCTGGAGAACCACCTGGGGGTCGGCGGCGGTGACGGCGGCGCGGGTCTGAAGAGTCCATGGCCCTGCAACTGAGTTTTGCCCAGGCCAGTGCCACCGGCCCGCGCGCGGAGAATCAGGACGCCTTGCGTCTGGTCACGCCCGCTCCGGCGCTGGCAGCGAGCAAAGGTTATCTGTTCGCCATCGCCGACGGTGTCAGCCAATGCGCCGATGGCGGACTCGCTGCACGCTCGACCTTGCAGGCCCTGGCGCTCGACTATTACGCCACACCGCAAACCTGGGGCGTGGCGCAGGCACTTGAGCGCTTGCTGATTGCGCAGAATCGTTGGTTGCAAGCCAACGGCGGTGGGCAACCGCTGCTCACCACAGTCAGCGCTTTGGTCATGCGTGGCCAGCGCTTTACCCTCGCCCATGTCGGCGATTGCCGGGTCTATCGCTGGCAGGCCGACCGCTTGCAGCGCATCTCCCAGGATCACGTCTGGGAGCAGCCGGGCATGCAACACGTACTCAAGCGTGCGCTGGGGCTGGATCAGCATCTGGTGCTGGATTTCCTTGATGGTGAGCTGCGCGCGGGCGAGTGTTTCGTGCTGCTCAGCGATGGCGTGTGGTCGACCCTGAGCGATACCGCGATTGCGGCCATTCTGCGCGACCAGCCGGATCTCGACAGCGCCGTACAGACGCTGGTCAACGCCGCGCACCTGGCGGGCAGTCAGGACAACGCCAGTGCTTTGCTGGTGCGGGTCGATGCCGTCGGTGAAGCGAGCATCGGTGACGCATTGATTCATTTGCAGCAATGGCCACTGCCGCCGCCGTTGAAAAACGGGCAGATGTTCGAAGGCTGGCAGGTGCAAGGCGTTGTCGGCAAGAGCCAGCAATCGCTGCTCTATCGAGTCATTGATGGGCAAGGTCGGCGCTGGTTGCTGAAAACCCTGCCGACGCGTCTGGCCGATGATCCCCAGGCCGGGCAGGCCTTGCTCTCGGAAGAATGGTTCCTCAAACGTGTCGCCGGCAGACATTTTCCCGAAATCCATGCTGGCCATCAGCGTCAGCATTTGTACTACGTGATGCGGGAATATGCCGGGACGACGCTGGCGCAGTTGTTTCAACAAAACGCTCCACTGCCCCTGGCGCAATGGCAAGACATTGCCGAGCGCTTGTTGCGGACGGTGGGGCTGCTGCATCGGCGGCAGATCCTGCACCGCGACATCAAGCCGGAGAATCTGCATCTGGGCGACGACGGGGAGTTGCGGCTGCTGGATTTCGGTCTGGCGTATTGTCCGGGGCTTTCGCAGGACACGCCTGCCACATTGCCCGGCACACCGAGCTACCTCGCCCCGGAAGCCTTTCGCGGCGACCCACCGAGTGCGCAACAGGATCTGTACGCGGTAGGCGTGACGCTCTATTTTCTGCTGACGGGGCACTTTCCCTATGGCGAGGTCGAAGCCTTCCAGCGGCCACGATTCGGCGTGCCGGTGAGTGCCGGTCGCTACCGCCCGGACGTACCGGAATGGGTCGCACAAAGCCTGGAGCGCGGTGTGGCTGGCGACCCGCAACAACGATTTGAAACAGCGCAAGAATGGTTATTGGTGTTGGAACAAGGGGAACGACGCAGCCTCAGCGTGCGGCCCAGGCCTTTATTGGAGCGTGAGCCTTTGAAGGTCTGGCGGACGATGGCGTTGC
Source organism: Pseudomonas sp. RA_15y_Pfl2_54 (assembly GCF_963971015.1). Taxonomy (NCBI): domain Bacteria; kingdom Pseudomonadati; phylum Pseudomonadota; class Gammaproteobacteria; order Pseudomonadales; family Pseudomonadaceae; genus Pseudomonas; species Pseudomonas sp. RA_15y_Pfl2_54. Next base: position 6,861 of record NZ_CAXAPN010000012.1, on the reverse strand, counting down.
TGGCCTTGTTGGGGAATCTGGTGCTGCTGGTTTTGTTGTTTCACAGTTGAGACCGCGAAAGCGTCGGCCAGGCCAGCGCAAATTCATCAGCCAAACGCTCCACGAACGAGCAACCCGCCTCGATTCGGTGCAAAAAACCGGCAGTAACATACGGTTTCCCCCAATAAACCCGGCAATGCATCACTTGGCACAACCACTGCATTGCTCCGTTCACCACACATAAAGCCCAACCTTCAACGACGAAGGCCCGGCTTCCCGAGAGAACGGGACCAGGACAAAGGCGTCCTCGCTAGGCAACTAGCGGGACGCCTTTTTTTGTTTGCGCAAAATTTGTCGAGCAACGCCTGACTGCCCACAAGAGGCCAGCCGAAGCTCCCCGGAGAACCTGATGAAAAAACTCAAACTGGTGATGATCGGCAATGGCATGGCCGGCGTCCGCACCCTGGAAGAACTGCTCAAACTGAGCAACGAGCTGTACGACATCACGGTCTTCGGCGCCGAGCCGCACACCAACTACAACCGCATCCTGCTGTCCCCGGTGCTGGCCGGCGAGCAAACGTTCGAAGAGATCGTGCTCAATGACCTCGACTGGTACCTGGAAAACAACATCAAGTTATTGCTCAACCGCAAAGTGGTGGAGATCGACCGGGTCAAACGCCGGGTGATCGCCGAGGACGGCACCGAAGCCGAATACGATCGCCTGCTGATTGCCACCGGCTCGACGCCGTTCATCCTGCCGATTCCCGGCAACAACTTGCAGGGTGTGATCGGTTACCGCGACATCGCCGACACCCAGGCGATGATCGACACCGCGAAAACCCACAAACACGCCGTCGTCATCGGCGGTGGCCTGCTGGGCCTCGAAGCCGCCAACGGCCTGATGCTGCGTGGCATGCACGTCACCGTGGTGCACATCGGCGAATGGCTGCTGGAGCGGCAACTGGACAAAACCAGCGGCCAACTGCTGCAAACCGCCCTCGAATCCCGTGGCCTGCATTTCCGCCTGTGCGAACAGACCCAGGCCCTGCACGACGCCGGCAATGGCCGCGTCGGCTCGGTGCAGTTCAAGAACGGCGACATCATCCCCGCCGATCTGGTGGTCATGGCCGCCGGCATCCGCCCCAATACAGAACTGGCGGAAAAGGCCGGCATCCCATGCAACCGCGGAATTGTGGTCAACGACACCCTGCAAACCTATGACCCGCGCATCTACGCCATCGGCGAGTGCGCCAGCCATCGCGGCATTGCTTATGGCCTGGTCGCGCCGCTTTTCGAGCAAGCCAAGGTTTGCGCCAACCACCTCGCGCAACTGGGCTTCGCGCGCTATCAAGGGTCGGTGACGTCGACCAAACTCAAAGTCACCGGCATCGACCTGTTTTCCGCCGGCGACTTCATGGGCGGCGAAGGCACCGAAACCATCACCCTCTCCGACCCGATCGGCGGGGTGTACAAGAAACTGGTGATCAAGGATGACGTGCTGGTCGGCGCCTGTCTGTACGGCGACACGGCAGATGGCGGTTGGTATTTCCGACAGATTCGTGAGAATCACGCCATCGGCGAGATCCGCGATCACCTGATGTTCGGTGAAAACGCCTTGGGCGATGTAGGACATCAGGGCCAGGACAAAGCCATGTCCATGGCCGACACCGCCGAAGTCTGCGGCTGCAACGGCGTATGCAAAGGCACCATCGTCAAGGCGATTCAGGAACACGGCCTGTTCAGCGTCGATGAAGTGAAGAAGCACACCAAAGCCGCGAGTTCCTGCGGCTCCTGCGCCGGGCTGGTCGAGCAGATCCTGATCAACACCGTCGGCGGCGCGGCGGACGTCAAACCGAAAAGCGAGAAAGCCATCTGCGGTTGCAGCGACCTCAACCACGGGCAGATTCGTCAGGCGATCCGCGAACAACATCTGCTGACCATCGCCGGCACCATGAGCTACCTCAACTGGCGCACCCCGAATGGCTGCGCCACCTGCCGTCCGGCGCTGAACTATTACCTGATTTCCACCTGGCCCGGCGAAGCCAAGGACGACCCGCAATCGCGCCTGATCAACGAACGCGCCCACGCCAACATTCAAAAGGACGGCACCTATTCGGTGGTGCCACGGATGTGGGGCGGCGTGACCAACCCGTCGGAGTTGCGACGAATTGCCGATGTCGCCGACAAGTACAACGTGCCGATGGTCAAAGTGACCGGCGGCCAGCGCATCGACTTGCTGGGCATCAAAAAGCAGGATCTGCCGGGCGTCTGGAAAGACCTCGACATGCCGTCCGGCCACGCCTACGGCAAATCCATCCGCACGGTAAAAACTTGCGTCGGTAGCGAGTTCTGTCGGTTCGGCACGCAAAACTCGACACAACTGGGCATTGAGCTGGAACACGACCTGTTCAACATGTGGTCACCGCACAAAGTGAAACTGGCCGTCTCCGGATGCCCACGCAACTGCTCGGAAGCGGGGATCAAGGACGTAGGAATCATCGGCGTCGATTCCGGCTGGGAGATGTACATCGGTGGCAACGGCGGGATCAAAACCGAAGTCGCCGAGTTCTTCGTCAAGCTCAAAACCGCTGAAGAAGTCCGCGAATACAACGGCGCATTCCTGCAGCTCTATCGCGAAGAAGCGTTCTATCTGGAACGCACCGTGCACTACCTGCAACGGGTCGGCATGGAGCACATCAAGAAAGCCGTACTGGAAGATCCCGAGCGTCGTAAAGCGCTGAACGAACGCCTGCAATTCTCCCTGTCATTCGAACAGGACCCGTGGAAAGAGCGCCTGGCGCAGCCGCAACTGAAAAAAGAATTCGATGTGATCCCCGTGAAAAACCTGGAGGTGCCGGCATGAACTGGCTCGATATCTGCGCCCTCGATGAGATCAACGCCCTCGGTTCACGGATCATTACCGGGCCTAAAGGCGACATTGCGATTTTTCGTACAAGTGACGATGAGGTTTTCGCCCTCGACGACCGCTGCCCGCACAAGGGCGGGCCGTTGTCCCAGGGTTTGATCTACGGCAAACGCGTGGCCTGCCCGCTGCACAACTGGCAAATCGACTTGCAAACGGGCGAGGCACAAGCCCCGGACGTCGGCTGCGCCCACCATCACCCGGCGCGGATCGAAAATGGTCGCGTGCAACTGGCCCTGCGGGACGCCGTCTGATGAATCGCCAGACGAGCGCCTCGACCTGCTGTTATTGCGGAGTCGGCTGCGGCGTGCTGATCGAGCATGACGGCGAGCGCATTCTCGGCGTCAGCGGCGATCCGGCGCACCCAGCCAACTTCGGCAAACTGTGCAGCAAAGGCTCGACCTTGCACCTGACCGGCGACCTCGCAGCCCGAGCCCTGTACCCGGAACTGCGCCTGGCCAAAGGTTTGGCCCGCAGCCGCACTGATTGGGATACGGCGCTGGAACACGCCGCCAACGTGTTCGCCGATACCATCACCGAGCATGGCCCGGACAGCGTGGCGTTCTATATTTCCGGGCAACTGCTGACCGAGGATTATTACGCCTTCAACAAACTGGCGCGGGCGCTGGTCGGCACCAACAACATCGACAGCAATTCTCGACTGTGCATGTCGTCGGCAGTGGTCGGCTACAAACGCAGTCTCGGTGCCGATGCACCGCCGTGCAGCTACGAGGATCTGGAACTCAGCGATTGCGTGATGATCGTCGGCAGTAACATGGCCTACGCCCATCCGGTACTTTTCCGGCGACTGGAAGAAGCCAAATCCCGCCGCCCATCGATGAAAGTCATCGTGATTGATCCTCGCCGCACCGATACCTGCGATCTGGCAGATCTGCATCTGGCAATTTTGCCCGGCACCGATGTCGCTTTGTTCCATGGGATTTTGCATCTGTTGTTGTGGGAAGACTGGATCGACCGTGACTTCATCAACGCCCACACCGAGGGCCTGACGGCGCTGAAAAGCCTGGTGCGCGATTACACCCCGCCGATGGTGTCGCAGTTGTGCGGGATCAGTGTCGAGCAGTTGCAGCAATGTGCTGAATGGGTGGGCACTTCGCCGAGCTTCCTGTCGTTGTGGTGCATGGGTTTGAACCAGTCCACCGCCGGCAGCGCCAAGAACAGTGCACTGATTAATCTGCATCTGGCTACCGGACAAATCGGCCGTCCCGGCGCAGGACCTTTCTCCCTTACCGGTCAGCCGAATGCCATGGGTGGGCGGGAAACCGGCAGTCTGTCCAACCTATTGCCCGGCCATCGTGACGCGGGCAATCCGGAGCATCGCGCCGAGGTAGCGGCTTATTGGGGGGTGGAACGGTTGCCCGAAACCACTGGACTGAGCGCCATCGAACTGTTCGAGCAAGTACGCAGCGGCAAGATCAAGGCGTTGTGGATTGCCTGCACCAACCCTGCGCAATCGATGCCGGATCAAAGTGCCGTGCGTGCAGCACTGCAAGCCTGTCCGTTCGTGGTGTTGCAGGAAGCCTTTCGCACCACCGAAACCGCTGCGTTTGCTGACTTGCTGTTGCCCGCCGCCAGTTGGGGCGAAAAGGAAGGGTCGGTCACCAATTCCGAGCGGCGAATTTCCCACGTTCGCCAAGCGGTAGTCGCACCGGGCGAAGCGCGTCCAGACTGGGCGATCACGGTGGACTTCGCACAGCGTCTGGAGAAACGTCTGCGTCTTGATCAGCCAAGTCTGTTTGCCTTCGATCAACCCGCGCAGTTGTTCGATGAATACAAACTGCTGACGCGCGGGCGTGACCTGGATTTGTCGGGGATCAGCCATGCCTTGATCGACGAGATAGGCCCCCAGCAGTGGCCCTTCCCCTCCGGAGCCAGGCAAGGCACCCCACGCTTGTACGGCGACGGTATTTTTCCTACGGCAAACGGGCGTGCGCAGTTCATTGCCGACCCCTATCGCGCCGCCAAGGAACCGCGCGATGCACGTTTTCCACTGACGCTGATCACCGGTCGCCTGCGCGATCAATGGCACGGCATGAGCCGCACCGGCACCGCGGCGCAATTGTTCGGCCATGTCAGCGAAGCGGTATTGAGTCTGCACCCCGACGAGTTGCGCCGGCATCGCTTGCAGCCCGGGGATCTGGTCAACCTGAAGAGTCGTCGAGGGGCTGTGATCGTCGCGCTAAGCAGCGATGACAGTGTGCGTCCAGGTCAGGCATTTTTGCCGATGCATTGGGGCGATCGCTTTCTCAAGGGTGGCGTGAACACGCTGACACTGAGCGCCTTCGACCCCCTGTCCAGGCAGCCGGAACTCAAACACAGCGGAGTGCGCGTGGAATCGGTGAACTTGCCATGGCGGCTATTCGCCCTCATTGAGGGCGATGTACAACGGCATTTCGAGACCCTAAGACCACTCTGCGAGGCATTTTCCTACGTAAGTCTCAGCCTTGTCGGACGTGAACGATCGGCATTGCTGATACGCGCCGCCAGCAGCGAGGCGCCAGATCCGCAATTACTGCGTGAGATTGACCAATGCCTGTCGCTTATCGACGGGCCCGTACTGGCCTACGACGACCCACGTCGCGCCATCGGCAAACGCGTGCGAATCGAAAACGGCCGAATCACTGCGATTCGGCTGGCCGGTGAGACCCTCGCGCAGCATTGGCTGCAGGGCCTATGGCTGGAAGGCCGCGCGGACGAACAACTGCGTCGCTGGCTACTGGCGCCAATGAGCGCACCACCCGGTAGCGCCGAAGCGCAAATCGCCCCGGATAAAACCTTGTGCAACTGCGAAAACGTCAGCCTCAACGCAGTCTGCGCCGGCATTCGTCAGGGTCTGGATCTGCAAGGGCTGAAAAACCAACTGGGCTGCGGCACGCAATGCGGCTCCTGCGTTGCGGAAATAAAACGCTTGCTGGCCGCCGATGTGCAGCCAGTCGCGACCATCGGATGAGGAAAACACCATGAATGCAAAAGTCTGGCTGGTGGGCGCGGGCCCCGGCGACCCGGAACTGCTGACCCTCAAAGCGGTACGCGCCTTGCGCGAAGCCGATGTGGTGCTGATCGATGATCTGGTCAACGACGCAGTGCTGGAACACTGCCCCACCGCGCGGATTATTGCGGTGGGAAAACGCGGTGGGTGCCGCTCGACACCGCAGGCGTTCATCCATCGGTTGATGCTGCGCTATGCCCGCCACGGTAAATGCGTCGTGCGGCTCAAGGGCGGTGATCCGTGCATTTTCGGGCGTGGCGGCGAAGAAGCGCTGTGGTTGCGCGAGCGTGGCGTCGAAGTCGAGTGGGTCAACGGCATCACTGCCGGGCTGGCCGGAGCGACGCAGTGTGATATTCCTCTCACATTGCGGGGTGTCGCTCGCGGTGTGACGCTGGTGACCGCACACACTCAGGACGACAGCCAATTGAACTGGCAGGCGCTGGCGCAGGGCGGCACAACCCTGGTGATCTACATGGGGGTGGCCAAGCTAGTCGAGATCCGCGATCAACTGTTGGCAGGCGGGATGGCGGCGGATACGCCGGTGGCAATGATCGAAAATGCGTCGTTGCCGGAGCAGCGCGAATGCCGGAGCAATCTGACGTCAATGAGTGACGATGCTTGCAGGTTTGAACTCAAGAGCCCTGCCATTCTGGTGATCGGTGCAGTGGCGGCTGTTATTGAAGATCAAAAGATCGCAGCCTGCGGAAACTCTGCCTAGGGGCCGCGTGCGTCTCGTAAGGCCAAATCACATGTCTAGTCCTGAAATAGGTTTACACCTATCTCACCCTAACGCCCGATGCACTGCATCGGGCGTTTTGTATGTTAAGGACAGGTGCGGGCGCTCTTGGTTGTAGATCAAGACCGCTTCCCGCACCATCTGCTCCGCTTGCTTCAGGTCGGTCGGCCGGTGGAGCAAGAGTTCCGTTTTCAAGATGCCGTTGACCCGCTC